>JAQYEZ010000067.1 GCA_028723425.1 Peptoniphilaceae bacterium
TCAAAATACTCATTCATAGTCAAATCCACCTTTTTCATTTTCAATTACCTCCTAAGAGATAATTTTACAATATTTTTAATTGAATTACTGACAAATTTATTTGTGTTTCTACTATGACAATATCACTTGCGTTCTACACTGATAGAAAAAATTGAAAAAAATAATTGAATATTACTTTAGCTTCTGATATAATAAGAAAAACTTATGTAAAGGAGTTAAAAATGCTAACGATAAAAAATTTATTAGGTGCAGATGATTTAAATAAAAGTGATTTACTTGAAATAATCGATTTGGCTCAAGATATAGTTAAGAGTCCCCAAGATTTTTCTCATTACTGTGATGGAAAATTATTGGGGACTCTTTTTTTTGAGCCTTCAACCAGAACAAGATTGTCTTTTGAGTCTGCTATGAACAGACTTGGTGGTAGGGTAGTAGGCTTTTCTGATCCAAGTGCTTCTTCTACTCAAAAAGGTGAGAGCCTAAGAGATACTGTAAAAACTGTAAGTCAATATACAGATATAATAGCAATGAGACATCCTATGGAAGGAGCTGCAAAACTTGCTAGTGAAACAGCAGATTGTCCAATTATAAATGCAGGAGATGGTGGTCATCAACATCCAACCCAAACTTTAACTGATATTTTGACAATTATGTCTGTAAAAAAATCTTTGTCAGGTCATAAAATAGGAATTTGTGGAGATTTAAAATATGGTAGAACTGTACATTCACTTTTAAAGGTTATGTCTATGTTTGATGATAACGAGTATGTACTTATATCACCAAAAGAACTACAATTACCTGCTAATGTAAAGAAGTTTGTTTTTGAAGACAATTCTTTACCCTATGAAGAAAGATCAAACCTTGATGATTCTTTGGATGACTTAGATATACTTTACATGACAAGGATCCAAAAAGAAAGATTCTATTCAATCAACCAATACATAAGATTAAAGGATTCTTATGTTTTAAATGCAGAAAAACTTAAAAATGCTAAAAAAGACATGATGATTCTTCATCCACTTCCTAGAGTTAATGAAATTTCAACAGATGTGGATAATGATCCAAGGGCTTTATATTTCCAACAAGCCAAATATGGGATGTATGTTAGAATGGCACTTATAATTAAACTATTGGAGGCAAATAATGCTTGAGATAACTTCTTTAAAAAATGGAATCGTAATTGATCACATCAAACATGGAAACGGAATTAAGATATTTAAGGAACTTGGCTTAGAAGAGCTAGACGGAGAAGTAGCTTTAATCTTAAATGCAAACTCTCCTTCTCGTGGAAAGAAAGATATAGTAAAAATCGAAGATAACCTCGATATTAACCTTGATGCAGTAGCTATAATTGATCCAGATGCAACTGTTAACTATATCAAAGATGAAAAAGTAACTGAAAAGAAGGAGCTTGAGCTTCCAAAAGTTTCTGAAGGTATATTACATTGTCAAAATCCTAAGTGTGTTTCAACAACAGAAAGAGAAGTAAAATCTAGATTTATTTTAATAGATAAAGATAAGAAAATGTACAAATGCGACTATTGTGATCAAATCTATGATGTAGAAAAATAATAAAAAGTTTTATTTTACTTTAATTATGAGGGGGCATGTGAATGACAATAATTGATAAACTTTACCAAAGAATAGAAGAAAGAGGTTTTGTTTGTGTAGGCCTAGATACTTCGCTTGATTATATTCCAGAAAAAATGAAAAAAAATAAATCTATAAGCAAGGCACTATTTGATTTTAATAAGGAGATAATAGATCATACCTATGATGTATGTGCAATTTACAAACTTCAAATAGCCTACTACGAGTCTTATGGGCTTGAAGGAATGAAGGCCTACAAGGATAGCTTAGAATATTTAAGAAATAAAGATTTGCTTTCTATAGGAGATGTAAAAAGATCCGACATAGCTGATAGTGCAAAGCAATATGCTAAGGCTCATTTTTCTGGAGACTTTGAAACTGATTTTATCACACTAAATCCATATATGGGTCTTGACTCCATAGAAGCTTATGAAGAATATCTAAAAAGTGGGGATAAGGGGATATTCGTCTTGCTTAGAACATCAAATAAGGGAGCAAATGATTTCGAAGTTTTAAAGACAGAAAATGGCAAAGAATTATTTTTTACAATAGGAGATAAGCTAAAAGTCTTAAATGAAAAATATATTTCCAAGTCTGGTTATGGTCCAGTAGGTCTTGTAGTTGGAGCAACTTTTTCTGAGGAAGTAAAAGAAATAAGAGAAAGATATAAAAATATGTTCTTTTTAATACCAGGCTTTGGAGCACAAAAAGCAGATAGTTTAAATGTTTATAATCTTATGAATAATAAAAATGGCGGAGTTGTAAATTCATCAAGGGCTATCTTAAAAAACTATTTAAATTATGAAGACGGAGAAGATAATATAGGCTTATATGCAAGAAAAAAGGCCATAGAAACAAAAGAGGAAATTTCTAAAAATGAAGTCTTATAAAATAGGAAAGATTTTAGAAAATAAAGAAATTGCCAAGGATATTTGGCAAATGAAAGTTAAAGCAAAGCTAGAATCACAACCAGGTCAATTTTTTATGCTTAGGGCAGCTTCCTTTAGAAATGATCCTCTACTATCTAGACCCTTTGGAGTTTGCGATGAAAATAAAGACCAAATCACCTTTCTCTACCAAGTAGTTGGAAAAGCAACAAAAATAATGGCTAGTCTAAGGGAAAATGAAGAAGTAAAACTTCTCGGTCCTTTGGGCAAGGGCTTTGACCTAAAAAAGGATAAAAAAATAGCACTTGTAGCTGGTGGCCTTGGTATAGCTCCACTTTTGTATTTATGCAAAAGTCTTGAAAATAAGCCAGACTTTTATGCTGGTTTTTCCGATGAAATATATTTTGTCGATGCTTTCAGCCCCTTTGTTAATAAGATAGTAACAACAGTTGATAAAATAGACCATAAGTTTATTACAGAAGTAATAGATACTGATAATTATGATTTAATATATGCCTGTGGACCTAATCCGATGCTTAAAGCCTTATGTGATAAAAACACAAGTGCAGAAATCCAAGTTTCTATGGAAGCCCATATGGCTTGTGGTATAGGAGCATGTCTGGGCTGTACAATTGAAGCCAAAGATGGTGGCTTTTTAAGAGTTTGCAAAGATGGTCCAGTTTTTTATGCCAAGGAGGTTTTCTAGATGTCTTTGGAAGTAGATATTTGTGGAATAAAATTTAAAAATCCTGTCATTGCAGCTTCTGGAACCTTTGGCTTTGGGAGGGAATTTTCTGCTTATATTGACCTAAATAGACTTGGGGGCATAGCTTCAAAAGGCCTTACTCTCCATAAAAATTTGGGTAACAAGGGCCTTAGAATTTATGAAACAGCATCGGGCCTTATGAATTCTATAGGCTTACAAAATCCAGGCATTGCTTATTTTGTTAAGGAAGAACTTCCCTTCTTATTAGCAAAAGATACTGTAACAATCGCAAATCTTGGTGGTCACTCTATCGATGAGTATGTAAGGGGAGCAGAAATTTTAGATCAAACAGATCTAAAAATTATAGAACTTAATATATCATGTCCCAATGTAAAAGAGGGAGGGATGGCTTTTGGTACAGATCCTTCCAAGGCAAAGGAAGTTATAACAAAAGTTAGAGAGAAAACTAATAAAGTCCTTATGGTAAAACTCTCACCAAATGTAGGTCATATTGGAGATTTTGCAAAGATTGCCCAAGATTGCGGAGCAGACTGCATAAGTCTCATTAATACAGTAAATGCTATGGCTATAGATATTAGGAAAAGAAAAGCAGTTTTTGCCAACAAGACTGCAGGTCTTTCTGGACCTTGTATAAAGCCTATAGCTTTAAGAATGGTAAATGAAGCAGCAAATAGTGTTTCCATACCGGTAATTGGCATGGGAGGGATAATGACCTATGAAGATGCCATAGAATTTATAATGGCAGGAGCCAAGGCTGTTCAAGTTGGAAGTGCAAACTTTGTGGATTATAAAGCCATGATTAATATCATAGATGGTATTGAAAAATTTATGGATGAAGAAAAGATTAAAGATTTAAGTGAAATTACAAATATTATTTAAGGAGAAAAATATGGATAGAACTATAGAATTATTAAAAAAATCAAATGCTTTATTAGAAGGTCATTTTCTTTTATCATCAGGCAAACACTCAAATAAATATGTGCAATGTGCTAAACTTATACAAAACCCTAAATATTGTCAAGAAGTAGCAGAGATTATTGCCCAAAAAGTAAAAGAAAAAGGTTTAGAAGTTGACCTTTGTGTGGGACCTGCTATGGGAGGAGTAATTATATCTTATGAAGTTGCCAAAGCCTTAGGAGTTGAGGCAATCTTTACTGAAAGACTTGAAGGGGATATGACTTTAAGACGTGGTTTTACAATTGAAAAGGGAAGTAAAATCCTTGTAGTAGAAGATGTTATTACAACTGGAAAATCATCGTTTGAAACAATTGATGTTATAAAACAATTAGGAGGAGAAGTTACAGGCCTTGCTGCAATAGCAAATAGGTCAGATCAAGAACAATTACATGGCTATCCAATAGCAGCAGCTACAAGTGTTCATATAGAAACTTGGGATGCTGATAAAATACCAGAAGACCTAAAGAAAATTCCTGTAGTTAAGCCAGGATCAAGGATTACTGTAGAATAACTTGTTAAAGGCCTTCTAAAAGAGTAAAATATAAGTAACTGTAATAAAATTGTTACTATTTTACGTGTATTTTACTATGAGGTAGAGATGAAGACTAAATCTAAAAGAATAATTCTTTCCTTTCTTTCTATAATTTTAGTTGTAACTATAGCTATAGGAACTGATTATGGAAGTCTTGCTTCTAATCAAGTGGAAAAAAGATCTAGCTTAATCGAAGGAATTAACAAGATTAATATTCAAACTTTGGAACTTTATCAATCAAAAATGAAAAGATTTGACAAACTTTCAAAAGACTTGGAAGCTTTTAAAGAGAAGGGATCTTCAGGTATTAAAGAAGATAACATCTTATATTTGACAAACAAAACAGGATTTACAGCTAGTGAATTAGACTCAGCTTTAAGGGGAACAAAGCTTGAGGGCTTGGGAGTTGACTTTAAGAAAGCAGAAGATGAAACAGGAGTAAATGCAATTTTGCTAATGGCTATAGCTAAACATGAATCTGGTAATGGTACTAGTCTTTTAGCAAATGAAAAAAATAATTTATTTGGCTTTAATGCTATAGACCAAGATCCCATAAATGCTGCTAGCAAATTTAAGACCAAGGGAGAGTCTATAATGCATGTGGCAAAATTTTTAAAGGAAAATTACCTTAAAAAAGGTGCTAGATTTTATAATGGAATATCCACTGAGGGTATAGGAAAATTGTATGCAACAGATCCAGCTTGGTCAAAAAAAGTTTCCAATATGATGATAGAAGTTTCACAAAATATGATGGATGAATATGAAAGGGCAGGTAATTGACCTGTCTTTTTGATTGAAAAATTAATAAACAAGCATATAATTTTTCAAAGGAGTTTATTATGAATACTAGAGAATATTTACATGGTCAATCATCAGAAGGTTATAAGTTTTTTGGATGTCATAAAAGAAAAGAAGGAGGCTATATATTTAGACTTCTAGCCAAAGAAGCTACTAAGGTTTACATAGCAGGCGACTTTAATGATTGGAAGAAAGAAAGTGCTAGAAAATATCCTACCGGTGTTTTTTCTATAAGAAATGCAAAGGCAAAAGAAGGGGACAGATATTGCTATTATATAGAGGATAAAAATTCTAAGCTTATACAAAAACTTGACCCCTTTGGCAATCAAATAGATCCAAGTTTATCATATTCTGTAATTGCTGATACAGATTACAAGTTTACTAGCAAGAAGGTAAAAACTGATAAATTAAATATTTTTCAAGTAAATATACAATCCTATTTTGACTTATATAATAAAAAAACAAATCTAGCCTTTGAAGCTAAAGAATTAATTTCCTATGTAAAGGATAATAACTTTACTCATATAGAGCTAATGCCAATAGTTCAAGTAAAGTTAGTAGATTCTCTTGGTTATAGGCCAATAAATCTTATTTCTTTAGACCAAAGTCTTGGTATAGTAAAGGAAATGAAAGAATTTGTAGATCTTTGCCATAAAAATAAGCTTGGGCTAATCCTTGATTTTGATTTTTCGGAATTTGATGATTTAAAACAAGGACTTAAAGAATTTGATGGGACTAGAATGTATGAATCAGACTATGATGATATCAGATATAACTATTTTTCTGGCATGAACTTTGATACAAGTAAAAATTTGGTAAAATCATATATAATGTCTAGTTTAGAGTATTGGATAAATGAGTTTAATGTCGATTTAATAAAATTTTCAAATATCGAAAAATTAATTTATTGGCAAGGTGATTTTTCTAGAGGAATTAACACAAATTCTTATGAATTTGTAAAGACTTTAAATAAAAAAATACATGATTTAAAAAGTAAATCTATAGCCTCATCAGCTTCAAGTAAAAATTTTATAGATAAAGAACTTGGTTTTGATTATATAGAAGATAATAGCCTTAGAGAGGTTATAAAAATTTTTCAAAAAGAGCCATTTTTTAGGAACAACTATAAGAAGACTATCAGTAAGTTAATAAATAAAGATATGAGTGGAAGAATTTTGGCTCTTAACTATCTAGATTCTTTACTTGAAGGTTGCTCTCCAGCAATGAAAATGTATGGACAAGATTATAAATATGACCAATACAAGACTTTTATGACCCTATTATATACACTTAAAGCTGATAAGATGATTTTTTCATCAGATGAAATAGGGGATCTAGAAAAGCGGTATGTTGGAAAACCTAAAAAAGTAAATTTAAATTCTAACCAAAGTGAGTTTGCTAGTTTTTTTAAGAGCTTAACTTCAATTTGTACAAAAAACAAGGCATTTTCTGATAAAAATTCAGAAATTATAGATCTTGATATAGAAGGTTATTCTATTTTTGCTTATAAGAGACTATATAAAAATGAAGAATTTTTAATCTTGTTAAATTTAACAGATATTGCTTATTCAATAGATTTAAGAAATACTTACATGATTATTTTGGCTAGTGATGATAAACTTTATCAAAAGCATAAAGATAAGCTTATGGAAAAAGTTAAGCTAAATAAATTCTCTTCTTGTATCTTAAAAAAGAAATAATTTTTTCTGGGTATAAAGTAAATATTAGAGAGGAGGAAAGGTGTGAAAATAAAATTAAATGAAGAAGAAAATACAAAACTATTTTATAGATTAGTTTTTGTGTTTGTTTCCATTTTATTCTTTTTTATGGTATATAGATTTGACGGGTTTAAGAAAAGTCTTTCACAAGTTATGGCTGTCTTATCTCCAGTTATTTTTGGTGGTATCTTAGCCTATCTAGTAAATATACCCCTTAGTTTTTTGGAAAAAAATCTATATAAGCTTAATTTTTATAGAAATTTATCCTTTAGGAAAAGAAGAAATATAGCACTTTCAATAACATATGTGGTAATCATATTTTTAATATTTTTATTCTTTAGTCTTTTGATACCACAACTTGTAGAATCTATAGGCAAACTATCTTCCATGATAAATGACTATTTAAGTAACAATAAGTTTGATTCTTGGGAAAGTTTTTTTAAAAAGTTTGGCTTATCACCTAAGATTTCGGGATTTTTGACAGATTCTTTAACAAGACTTACAGAATATTTAAAGGGATTTTTATCAAAACTTGGGCCAATGCTAACTTCGCTTGCTTCAGGACTTATTTCAACAACAATTACTGGTCTTATAGGATTTTTTATGTCCTTATATCTTTTAAGTAGTAAGGAGCATTTTGCACAAATAAGTAAAAAGGCAACTTATGCTATTTTTCCTAAAAAAATGGCAGAAAAACTAATAAAGATTAGTCGTGAACTTGAAGAAAATATAAAATCTTATTTGACAGGAAGCCTATTGGGATCTGCCATATTGGGTTTGGAAGTATCCATAGTTTTATTCTTTTTAGGAGTAGAAGGGATTATAACTTTTGGATTAATTTTAACAATTTCCAATATGATTCCTTACCTTGGACCCTGGCTTGGAGCAACACCAGTATTTTTAATGATTGGTGTTCAGGATATGAGAAATGCTATGATTTTTATTATAGTAATAATTATAGCTCAACAAATTGATGGTAATATTGTTCAACCAAGAATTCAATCGGGTCAAATGGGCATGAATTCATTCTGGATAGTTTTTGCTATTATAATTGGAGGATCATTATTTGGTATATTAGGAATGATTATTGGAGTTCCAATATTTGCAGTTTTGTATACTCTTTTGAAAGAACTAATAGAGTTTATATTAGAAAAAAAAGGCTTACCTAAAGAATCAAAGGCATATAGTAAGGAAAATGAGGGAAAATTTATAAATTCTTATGTAGATAAATAATTAAGGACTTTTGTGCGTTCAAAAGTCCTTTTAAAAACAATAAAATTTAGTGATTTTTCTTTTTTTCTACTAGCTTATATACATTTTCTATATTATGAGCTACATTGGTAAATCTTTCGAGTATGGTTTTTCTTGTTATGATTCCAAGAAAATAGCCATTCCTTTGCGTTATACAAATAAAGTTATTATTGATAATTAGTCTAAGTATATCTTCTAAATCAGAATTGTTAAAAAGTATAGGCACAACTTGATTCATTATCTCTGACACCTTGGTATTATTTAGTTTATCATTATTAAACAAAACATCATCTTCACAAGATGTTACTATTTTTGAAATTGATATTAGACCTCTAACCCTATATTCCTTATCCAAGACTGGTATTGTTTGATAACTGTTAGCAGATAATACCAAGATAGCGTGAAGGAGAGTATCATCCTCTTGCAAGACTGCAACGTCATCCGCAGGTATCATCAAGTTTTCTGTTGGTTGATTAAATAATTCTCTAAATTTTTCTCCAATCATTCTTAACTCCATTAAAAAAAGGACTTGCAAAAAACTTTTATAAAAACTTATAAATAATTTGCAAGCCCCTTAACTTCACTATGTAAGCACACCCAAGATTGAATCTAGAAAACCCTACGTTACTCTAATAGTTAGCTCATGACAGGTGACCTTACGGCACACCGAAAGATCTGCTTAATGCTGCTACGTTCCCGTCCTGACATGGTTCACAGTTTCCTGTTGCGCAAGACCCATCAATCAACACCACTTTTTAAAGTCAGACTAGGATTTCCTAAACCCTCCCTTGGGAATTCAACCTTGCTGTAGCGGATTGCAAGTTACAGGGCACCGCTAGTTCCCCGTCTAGTGCATGGCGGAGAGCATGGGATTTGAACCCATGATACACTTATTAATGTATACACGATTTCCAATCGTGCTCCTTCAACCACTCGGACAGCTCTCCATGTGCTTACAAATAAATATTATACTAGAAGGATTTAGAAATTTCAATTAAAAAATATAAAACTTTCTGTGGTATAATACATTAGAAAGGAAATTTTATGGCAAAAGCATTATACAGACAATATAGGCCAAAAACTTTTGATCAAGTTTTAGGTCAAGATAGGGTTGTCAATGTTTTGAAAAACCAAGTAGAAAAAGGTATGATTTCACATGCATATTTGTTTGCAGGTGAAAGAGGTTGTGGTAAAACAACTTGTGCAAAAATTTTTGCAAAAGCTATCAACTGCAAAAATCAAAAAAATGGTTCGCCATGCTTAGTATGTGAAAACTGTAAAGCTATAGATGAAGAAACAACTATGGATGTTGTGGAAATGGATGCAGCTAGTAACAGAAGGATTGATGATATAAGGGCACTTAAAGAAACTGTAATGTATCCTCCTAATAATCTTAAATACAAGGTATATATTATAGATGAGGCTCATATGATTACTAAGGAAGCCTTTAACGCCTTGTTAAAAATAATGGAAGAGCCACCTAGTCATTTGGTTTTTATACTTGCAACCACAGAAATAGATAAGATTCCCTCAACAATTTTGTCAAGGGTTCAAAAGTTTGAATTTAATAAAATAGATAAAGAGCAAATCTTAAAGCAAATCAATATAATCTTGGATGATTATTCGATAAAGATGGACCAAGCAGCAAAAGAGCTTATCATAAACAATGCTAACGGAGCAATGAGAGATGCTTTAAGTATTTTAGACCAAGTAATTTCATCATCAAAAGACTCATATACACTTTCTGATGTGGAAGAAATTCTTGGAGTTGTTGGAATAAAAGATATTTACAATTTGGCAAGTTCAATAAATTCTTATGATAAAAAATCAGCCTTACAAGATGTTTTTTCTTTGAGAGTGAACAATAAGTCTAACAAGGATATTTTGGATGGTCTAACATCTTTTTACCATGATATTTTAATCTATAAGTCTATTATGGATGAAAGTTATTTTGATCAGGAAGAAAGATTTGAGTATATTAAAAAAATGGCAGCTAGTATTGACAATTCAAGGCTTATGGATTCTTTGGAGATTCTATCTCAATATGCTGAAAAAATGAAGTATAGTGATAATACTGATTTAATATTAGAACTAACAGTTTTTAGACTTATTGACTATAAAGATATCAAATCAATAGAATCAAGACTAAATGCTCTAGAAAAAGAAAATACTTCTTCATTAGCTGATATGGTTAATTCTATACTAGACAATAGGCTAGAAAATCTTGATTTAAACAAAGTTAATATTAATAGAGCTTTGGCAAATGATAATCAGGAAGATGAAAAAAATATAGAATTAAATAGCAAGAAAGAAAGTATTAATAATGAAGAAATTCCACAAATATCAGATGAAGATGTAAAAAAGCTAGATGATTTGACAGATCAAAAGACAGCTAATCCACTAGCTAAAGAAACTGTTTTAACTAAGGATAAAATATCAAATACAAGCCTTGATAAAAAAACAGAAGATCAAATAAAAGATGAAATAATTAAGCAAGTAGGCCCCTTAATAAGGACTATGTTTACTATAGAAGGCTTTAATTACGAGTTAAAAGATCAAGTTTTTTATCTTTACTATAAGGATTCTATCTATTACATGTCCCTTGCAAATAAAAGGGATGCCATAGAAAAAATTGTGAGAGATTTTACAAATAAGTCGCTAGAAGTTAAAATAATAAAAGAATTTGAAAAAAAATCAAGTGATGAAATAAAAGAAGAAAATAAAAATTCTGAAATAGAAGAAAACCAGGCCTTAAAAAAACTAGAGAAAATTTTTGGAGACCAATTAATAATAGAATAAAGGAGACAAATAATGGCAAGAAGAGGATTCCCGGGTGGTTCAAATATGAACAACATGATGAAACAAGTACAAAAGATGCAAAAACAAATGGCTGATGCCCAACAAGCTATAGAAGAAAGAGAGTTTACTGCAACATCAGGTGGTGGAGTAGTAGAGCTTATAGTAAATGGTAAAAAAGAAGTAGTAAAAATAAATATAAATCCAGATGTTATAGACCCAGAAGATAAGGAAATGCTAGAAGATTTAATAGTTGCTGCTGTTAATGATGCTATGAAACAAGTAGATGATTTTAGTCAAAAAGAAATGGGAAAATTAACTGGTGGACTTAATATACCTGGTCTAATGTAATGAGTTTATATCCAGAAAGTTTAAATAAACTAATTGAAGAATTTCAAAAACTTCCGACTATAGGTAGAAAGTCTGCAGAAAGATTGGCTATGTCTATAATAGAAAATGATTATGATAGTGTAAAATCTTTCTCAGATAGCCTTATAGAAGTTAAAGATAAAATTAAACATTGCAAGATTTGTGGTAATTTAACAGAAGATGATGTATGTGATATTTGCAAGGATATATCCAGAGATGAATCTACGATTTGTTTAGTAGAAGATGTAAGAAATCTTATAGCTATAGAGAAATCGCAAGTATTTCATGGCAAATACCATGTCTTGGGTGGTCTAATTTCACCCTCAGATAATATTGGTGTTGAAAGTCTTTCTGTTGATAAACTCTTGGATAGGATAGATAAGGAAAATATTAAAGAGATAATACTTGCAATTTCTTCGACCATAGAAGGAGAAACTACATGCTTGTTTTTGGCAGGCCTCTTGGAAGAAAGGGATGTAAAAGTATCAAGAATAGCCTCTGGTATACCTGTAGGCTCAAATATAGAATATTATGATCAACTAACCTTAGAAAGAGCCTTAGAAGATAGAAGAGAAATAAAAGACTGATTTTTTAATGATAGAGGGTGGGAAACTGCCTTCTTTTTAGGTGAAAGGAGAAACAATGACCGAAGATAAATATCAAACCATACGTCATCCTTTAAAACCATATTATAATAATGACTCACAAGTATTAATTTTGGGATCTTTTCCTTCTGTAAAAACAAGAGAATATGGATTTTTTTATGGTCATTTACAAAATAGATTTTGGCCTTTGTTGGAACAAATATTTTCTGTAAATTTAGGTAGACAAATACAAGAAAGAAAAAATTTTTTAAAAGATCAAAAGCTTGCCCTCTATGATTGCATATATCAATGTGACATTATAGGATCTAAAGATTCATCTATAAAAAATGTTATCCCTACAAATTTAAAAGAAATAGTAGAAAATTCACAAATAAAGCATGTCTTTTGTAATGGGGCAACTTCTTACAAATATTATAAAAAATATCACGAAAAAATTATAGGAATTAAGGCTATTAAACTTCCATCTACAAGTCCAGCCAACGCAAGATATAGTTTTGATAAACTAATGTTAGAGTGGATGGCAATTAAAGAGTGTTTAAAATAATTAAGGATAGTAAACAAGTAGTTTATAAAATAGTGAAGAATACAAAATTTGGAGGTAAAAATGAATAGAAATAAAGGCAATAAAAAAGTAGGGTTTTTAGCCTTTTTACCCTTGATAGTTTTTTTAGTTTTATATATAGGAAGTGGCCTATATTTTACCTTAAAAAAAGTAGAAAATCCCTTTTCTATGTTTCCAAGACATATTGCCCTATTTGTAGGTATTGCAGTTGCCCTTCTCATGCAAAGACAATATCCAATTAGTCAAAAAATAGATATCTTATGCGAAAATATGGGAAATTCAGGTGTAATGATGATAGGTCTTATCTATCTTTTGGCAGGTGGCTTTCAAGGAGCTGCTGCTAGTATGGGTGGAAAAGACTCAGTAGTTAACTTTTCCTTATCACATATACCACCTTCAATGTTAGTACCTGGTATCTTTATTATGGGAGCCTTTATTTCAACGGCGATTGGTACATCTATGGGAACAATAGCAGCACTTGCTCCTATAGCTATAAGTGTGGCAGAAGGAGCCAACCTAAACATAGCATTAACATCAGCCGCTGTAATAGGTGGGGCATATTTTGGTGACAACTTATCTATGATTTCTGATACTACAATATCTGCAACCCAAGGTGTAGGGGCTAAAATGAAAGATAAGTTTAGGATGAATTTCTATATAGCTTTGCCTGCGGCAATAGTTGCTGCAATTTTATACGGAATAAATGGCGGAGAAGGAGTTATTACAGAGCATTTATCCTATGATTTACTTAGAATTTTACCCTATATAGCTGTATTGGTTGCCGCTCTTTTTGGAGTAAATGTTGCAGTTGTTTTATTTATTGGAATATTAATGACTGGAATTATTGGCTTTATTCAACAAAGTGTAGGTTTTTTTGAATGGATTGGAGCAATTGGCGATGGTATGGCTGATATGTTTTCTATTACAATAGTAGCAATCTTAGTTTCTGGGATTATTGGTCTAGTTAGATTCTATGGAGGTGTTGAATGGCTTGTTGGAAAAATAACATCAAAAATTAAAAAAAGAAAAGAAGCAGAGTATGGCATATCTTTTTTAGTAGGAATTCTATCTGCTGCCTTGCTCAATAATACAATAGCTATTATTATTTCAGCACCAATTGCTAAAGAAATTGGAGAAAAATACAAGATAGCACCAAAAAGACTTGCATCTTTATTGGACATCTTTGCTTGTGCTTTTCTTGCACTTATGCCACATGATGGTGGAATGTTGATAGTAACGGGTCTAGGTCATGCTTCTCCAATTGAAGTATTGAAATATTCTTACTATATTTTTGCTTTAATAATAATGACACTTTTATCAATAAAATTTGGCCTATTTAGAACGCAAGAAGAAAAATCTTATGATAAAAATTAGTATAATATACTAAAAAATGTTAGTTTATACCATTAAAATATCTAATAGCAAGAATCTCTTTTAATAAGTAAATTTCATTTTTGGGTAATATAAAAATATAAGTTAAAAATACAAGGAGAAGACTATGTCTATAGATAAAAAAATTGCTATTCAAGATACTTATGGAGAAAGATTTCAACATTGCTGGGGATGCGGTCCCAAAAATCCTTATGGTATTCATTTAAAATCCTATCCTACTGACGATTCAAGCGAATGTATATTAAAGTATAAGCCAGATGGAATTTTTACGGGTGGAGTTCCTAAAAACTTATTTGGCGGAATGATTGCAGTTTTGTTTGATTGCCACGGGACAGCTTCGGCAGCATTTTTTGCACATAAAGCTAAAGGCTTAGAATTAAATAAGGATACCTTGATAGGCCGCTTTATAACTGCAAGGCTTGAAATTGATTTTATAAAACCAACCCCAATGAATGAAGAAATAACTATAAAAGCAAGAGCAAGTGAGATTACAGATAGAAAGGTAATTGTAAATATGGTTTTGGAGGCTAAGGGTCAAGTAAGAGCCAAGGCAAGGATGGTAGCAGTTGGAGTAAAAGATAATATGTAAATTTTTATGTTTTTGGAAAATATTCAGAGTGTAAAATATTTTGTGTAAAATAGAAAAAGAGAACTCAAACTTGTAAAGTTTTGTTGAATATAAAAAATAACAAGGAGTTCTCTTATTTATAATTTTAACATAGAATTAATGCAAAAAACTCGCCCTAGTATTAGATGTTAATGATTTTTTTAGTATACAGTTAGTAGATTTACTAAAATCAGACTTAACTGTATTTTTAGACTATAAAAAGCTGTTAGCTTATAGTCAAGGAGGCTTCATGTTAGACGAAGAATTACTAAGCAAAAAAAGAGCTATAGAATTGTGGGATTTAAAAAAAATAGATGAATTCGAAGTAGGCACATATAAAAGTTTGCAGCAAATACATAAGTATCTTTTCCAAGATATTTTTGACTTTGCAGGACAAACACGAACTGTAAATATGTCAAAAGGATACTTTAGATTTGCATCAGCATTGTATTTAGATGAAGCTTTAAAAAAAATAGAGAAAATGCCAGAATCTACCTATGATGAAATAATAGAAAAATATGTAGAGATGAATGTTGCTCACCCTTTTAAAGAGGGAAATGGTCGTTCTACTAGGATATGGATTGATTTAATCTTAAAGAAAAATCTATCTAAGTGTATAGACTGGTCTAAAGTAGACAAACAAGACTACCTAAGTGCTATGGAAAGATCGCCAGTAAATTCTCTAGAAATTAATCATCTATTAAAACAAGCTCTTACTGACAAAATATATGATAGACAAGTTTATATGAGGGGCATACAACAATCATATATATACGAAGATTTAAATAAGTATAATATATATGATATTGATATAGATAAAGATATAACAATATAAGGATAAGTCATGATTACTGATAAATATAAGATGAGTCAAAAAGAAAATATTTTATATGCAAAAAGAAATATAATAGACTATATATATAACTCTGCAAAGTTGGAAGGTCTAAAGGTAACTTTTCCTCAAACACAAGCAATATATAATAAGCTAAAAATTGATAATACAAGCGTAGATTTTGATGAAGTCAATAAGATATTAAACCTAAAGCATGCCTGGCAATACATAATTAAAAATATAGATAAAGAAATAAACTTAGGATTCATAAGTAGAGTACATGAAGAAGTCGCAAAAGATGAAGCACTAGAGTGGGGAAAAATAAGAACTGGTCAAGTAAGTATATCAGGTACTTATTATATACCACCAATACCTCAAAAAAAAGACGTGGAGGAACAACTATCAATTTTTAATAAAGATACTAATATAACTAATAGAGCAATTGATAGAATGCTTTATATGATGAAATCTCAAATATTTTGGGATGGTAATAAAAGAACAGCTACAATTATTGCAAATAAAGATTTAATTTGTAATGGTGCAGGAATAATATCAGTAAAAGAAACTGATCTTTATAATTTTAATATTTTGCTTACTAATTTTTATAATGATGATAGAAATAAAAATGAATTAAAGAACTTTTTATATGAAAAAAGCATAGATGGAATGTCTACAAAAAAAATTTAAGCTCCAAAAAAGAGTTTCTGTTTATAAGTAAAAGTAGTTTAATTGACTAGAACAAAAAAATATATATATGTATTATAAGTAATACCATTAAAGGTTGCTATTATTACATAGTGTAAAATATTTTGCGTAAAGTAGAAAAAAGAGAACTCAAACTTGTAAAGATTTGTTAAATAGTTAATTTTTGGATTATGTTTTTGTAAACAAATTAACTTAAAAGCATATATTTATTTAAATAGACCTTTTATGGTTTTGTATTTGTTAGATATAGTAAGGACTAAAGCTGGCATATGTATCTTTATTATCATTCAAAGAATAGGGAGATAAAAAATTAAGATTATAACTAGTAGGGATTTGGATTTTGATGGTTTGGACTATAAGTGTGAACTATTTTTCGGTTGACATTTACAGGAGAATATTAGGATATTCTACTTATATTTTACAAGAAATAGTTGTTGTGGTATTTTCTTTATAAGATACCTAGAGGTTGAAAAGTATCCGTCTCCAACGCGGCTCTTTATGAGTGTCGAGAAATGCGGGCGACAAAAGGCGGTCCCGCCTAGTTGGAAAGCACTTCTATTAATTTAGGGGTGCTTTTTTGTTGGATTTTTTTGCAATTATTTTAGAGTGTGTTAATACTCAATCAGATTGTTGACAAAGTACATACCAGAAATGAAGCCCATAGAACAAATTAGAAAGTATATAAGGACCATGGGATTTAAGAATGAACTATTTCATTTTCTATCTGATGTAGTAGATAGATTATGTAATCCAATAAATAATTTAACAAAAGAAATGGTTAAAAGTATAACTCATAGGGATTGGTTGTATTAAAATGTTTTATTAGTTGTTATCATTATAAGCGAAAATAACAATTATTTTAATGTATAAATATTAATAAACAACTAAAAAAGTGATGAGCAGAATAGAATTAACTATTCTGCAACACCACTTCACTATGTAAATCATCCTTACTCAAGAAAAAATAAAACTAAAACAATGTTTTACAAAGTGCATTGAGTTCGGATGTGAACTCATTGGTGGAGATGAAGGGATTCGAACCCTTGTCCGTAGAGGCCTTGTAAAAAGCATCTACATGCTTAGTAAGTATTTAATTTTCCCAAGATTCTTATCTACTCACAAATAATTAATTTTGGTAGCTTCATAGATACTATTAAAACTCAAAGCTTTGTAATAATAGTTTGTCGCTAACTTATGAAATGAGTAGAAAACTTGCGACAAAAAGTTTTCTAGCCATTGCAGGCTTATTACTAAGCTGCAAGAGCGAATTGTTCGCTATTATTGTTTGCATTTATATTTAATTTGCAAGTTTACGACTTGCCAAACGGCATGCAACTAAAAACTCATCAACTACGTCGAGACCAAAACATCCCCATGTTTTTAGACTATACTTTAGTCAAGGCTTATTGTCAAAAGTTAAAAAGATTTATATAATTAAATTAGTAAAGAATCAAATTTAGAAATATTTAATTCTGGGTATAGGTATATTAAAGATGTGATTAAAAATTATAGGAGGCCTTATGAGAAGTACAAATCATGTAGCAGCAATGCTTTTGGCAGGAGGTCAAGGTTCAAGACTTAAAGCTTTGACCAGAGATATGGCAAAACCTGTTGTTCCTTTCGGCGGAAAATATAGGATAATTGACTTTGCTTTAAGTAACTCTACAAATTCAGAGATAAGAGATATTGGCGTCTTAACCCAATATAAGCCACAACTTCTGAATACACACTTGGGTATTGGTTCTGCTTGGGACTATGATAGAAATTCTGGTGGCTTAAGAAT
Organism: Peptoniphilaceae bacterium; assembly: GCA_028723425.1. GTDB lineage: Bacteria > Bacillota > Clostridia > Tissierellales > Peptoniphilaceae > Anaerococcus. Next base: position 18,112 of record JAQYEZ010000067.1, read on the forward strand.
TCTTTCACCTTATTATACTGAAGAAGGTGGTAGATGGTTTGAAGGCACAGCAGGAGCTATATACGAAAATATTAGATATCTTGATAATGTAAACCCTGAATACGTTTTAATTCTATCTGGGGACCACATATACAAGATGGACTATAGTAAGCTTTTGAATGTTCACAAGGAAAAAGGAGCAGATTGTACCATTGCAGTTATGGAAGTTGAATGGGAGGAAGCCAGCAGATTTGGAATTATGAATACTGATGATGAGGGAAGAATTGTAGAGTTTGAAGAAAAACCAGTAAATCCTAAATCTAACTTAGCTTCTATGGGTATTTATATGTTCAATTGGAAAGTTTTGAGAAAGGCACTAATCGAAGATCACGAAGATCCAAATTCTTCTTATGACTTTGGAAAGGATATTATTCCTAAATTGTTAAGGGAAGGTTCTCCACTATATGTATATAAATTTGATGGTTATTGGAAAGATGTTGGAACAGTTAGAAGTTATTGGCAAGCAAACCTCGATTTAATCAATCCAAATAACCCCTTAGATATTCACGATGATGACTGGAGAATTTATACAGCTTCATTAAATTTGCCACCTCATAGAATTGGTAAAAATGCAGAACTTTCTGATGCTTTGATTAACGAGGGATGTATAATTGATGGAAAAGTTAACAATTCTGTCTTATTTTCAAATGTAATTATTGAAGAAGGTGCAGAAGTTTATAACTCTGTTGTTCTTTCTGGAACAATAATAAAATCTTCTAGTAAAGTCTACAATGCAGTTATAACTGAAGATATGGTTATTGATAAAAATATAGGCAGCAAGGAAAGTAAATCTGTATTTTTAGTAAGCTCTGAAGGAATTGAGGAGGAGTAAGATATGCAAAATATAGTTGCTTTAATATATAGTTCAGAATATGAAGAAAGTAATTATGACAGTTTATGTAAGGTAAGACCTGATTATATGCTTCCTTTTGCTGGAAGATATAGGATAATAGATTTTGCACTTTCAAATATCTCTAACTACAATATCACAAGCGTTGTTTTATATGCTGGTCTTAATATAAGATCAACCTTGGACCATGTTGGAAATGGCAGGAATTGGGAATTGAATAGAAGGATGGGAGGACTTAAAATTTATCCTTCTATTTACAATAAAATGGATAGCAATTCTGAGATTGAAACATATTTTTCTTCTATGAAGTTTTTTGAGGACTCTAATAGAGAATATGTTTATATAACAAACCCTATGTATATTACCAAAGTTGATATATCTGATGCATATGAAACAATGATTTCTGAAAATCTTGATTGCCTAGTTTTTTCTAAAAAAGTTAAGGATGATTATGGTTTTTATTTGAATAGACGAATAATTAATCTTGATGAAGAGGGAGAAGCTATTGGTGTTGGTATAAACCTTGGTCTACAAGATGAAATTGAACTATTTACTGGATCTATTTTGATTAAAAAATCAATCTTTATGGATTTACTCAGATACTCAATAGAAAAAAATAATGCAGATACTGTACTTGAAGCAATATTTAAATATCCTAAGGAAATTATAACTGGTCTTTACAGGTCAAGTTCAACTTTACAAGTAATACAAGATACTTTGTCTTATTATGATGCAAATAGAAAACTTTTGGATAGGGATTATTTTAATGAGCTTTTCTATGAAAATGGAATGGTTTATACTAAATCTAAAGACGAACCGTCAACAGAGTATACAAAAGACTCGGTTGTTAAAAATTCCTTGATAGCAAATGGTGCTATTATTCAAGGTCATGTAGAAGATTCTATTATATTTAGGGGTGTAACTGTTAAAAAAGGAGCAGTTGTAAAAAATTCTATTGTATTTCAAGGTACAATAGTTGGAGAGGGATCTATATTGAATAATGTTATCACAGATAAGGATACCATTATAGGCGACCACATTCATTTATTTGGAAATAGGATTCATCCATTCCTAACAGAAAAAGGCGAACACATTAATTAAAGGGGTTTAGAATGAAAGTTTTATTTTTAGCAAGTGAAGCAGTACCATTTGTAAAAACAGGAGGTCTAGCAGATGTAGCTGGCTCTCTACCAAAAGAGTTAAAGAAAAATGGAATTGACGTTAGAGTTGCTCTACCTTTGTACAAGACTATAGATAATGTATATAGGTCAAAGATGAAAAAAGTAACAGAATTTTATGTAGACCTTGATTGGAAACATCAATATGCTGGAGTATATGCTATTGACTGGGATGATGTTACATATTATTTTATCGATAATTTGGAATATTTTGACAGACCAAGTCCTTACGGATATGACGATGATGGTGAAAGATTTATCTTCTTTTCAAAGGCTACAACACTGCTTTCAAAAAAAATAGACTTTAAACCAGATATTATCCATACAAATGATTGGCATACGGCCTTGGTAAATGTTTATGTCAATGATTTTAGAAAGGGAGATCATTTCTTTGATGATATTAAAACATTATTTACTATACACAATTTAAAATATCAAGGAGTATTTGATTCGGGCTATCTTAAATTCACTGGTTTGGATGGGTCATATTTTAACGAAAATGATTTAAAATACTATGAAGCTATTAATCTTATGAAAGGTGGTATAGTTCATTGTAATTATTTAAATACTGTTTCTAAAAACTATGCTAGAGAAATAAAATATCCTTTCTATGGGGAAGGGCTTGATGGTATAATCAGGAAATATGAAGCTAAGCTTTCTGGTATAGTTAATGGAATTGACTATGATATATGGAATCCAAAAACTGATGAATTTATATTTAAGAATTACAGCCTGGCTACTATAAAGAATAAGAAAGCTAATAAGCTTGGTCTACAAAAATTATATTCTCTTCCACAAAGAGAAGATGTTCCTTTAATTGGAATTTGTTCAAGACTTACAGCTATGAAAGGTTTTGACTTGGTAAGATACATTTTGGAGGAGCTCTTACAAGAAGATATTCAGCTTGTAATTATTGGTACTGGTGATTATACTTATGAAGAAATGTTTAAGTATTTTGAATGGAAGTATCCTAAAAAAGTTGCTGCAAGGATATACTATGACGGTGAAGAAAGTCATAAATTATATGCAGGATGTGATTTTTTGATGATGCCATCAATATCAGAACCATGCGGAATAAGTCAATTAATAGCTATGAAGTATGCTACACTTCCAATAGTAAGAGAAGCTGGTGGTTTGAAAGATACAGTTATTCCTTACAATGAATACACTAAGGAAGGAACAGGATATTCTTTTAAAAATATAAATGCTCATGAGCTTTTATTTACTACTAAAAAAGCTATTGAAGTCTATCTTAATAAGAAGGATGACCACCTAGCTTTGATGAAAAACGCTATGAGTGCTGTTCATGACTGGAAGAAGTCAGCAGAAGAATATGTTAATTTGTATGAGAGTTTAATTTAAATAGATGGATATGAAAAATAATATCATAGAAAGAATACAAAATTTTTTGTATTCTTTTTATGCTAAAGACGTAAAAGATGCAAGAATTAATGAAATTTATCATGGTCTCTGTCACTGCCTAATGGAAGTTATAGGAAAAAGATGGGTTGAGGCTAAAAAAACTCACTTTGATGAAAATTATTATATTTTAAGTTTTGAGTACATGCCTGGTAGGTTTTTGGAAAATAACATTAGAAAATTAAAAATTGAAGATAAAATAAGAGAGGCTCTTAAGGATCTTGGCTTTAGTTATGAAGAAATTTTATCTTATGAAGAAGAACCATCAATTGGCAATGGTGAAATAGGCATAGGCTCATCTTATATATTAAATGAGCTTACAAAAAGGAATATAAAAACTTTGGCTTACTCCCTAAGATATGAAGGCGGAAATATGAGACAAGTCATAAAAAATGGTATGCAAGTAGAAGTTTCAGACCATTGGCTAAATAGTGCTAACAAATGGGAACACAAGAAGGGCTTTTATACAGAGCTTGAAATAGATGGAAAAAAGCTAAAGGCAACAGCCTATGATATGCCAGTTCTTAGTGATAAAACTGCTTATGTAAATACCTTAAGGTTATGGTCATCAAATCCTATTTCAAAAATTGATTTTCAAGATTTTTCTAGGGGTGATTTGATAAAAGCCTATGATGATTACATAATGGATTCATCTATAACCCAGTTTTTATATCTTGATAATTCTACCTATGAAGGAAAATTTTTAAGATTAAAACAAGAATATTTTTATGCCTATGCTTGTGTGCATGATATTTTTAGAAGATACTTTAAAAATTTTAAAGACGTAGAAAAAATTAAGGATAAGATTAAAATTTTGGTTTCAGATGTTCACCCAGCTTTAGCCCTGGTTGAATTTGTTAAAGTTCTTTATGACCAATATGCTTTTACTTATAAAAAGGCAATTGAATTTTCTAGAAATATTTTTGAACATTTTGTTTTTTTAATAACAGAAGACTCTCATGAAGAATATGACCTATCCATGGTAGAAAAACTAAATATGGATTTTTATAAAAGTCTTGTTGAAATAAACGATTTTTTAATAGAAGAAAATCCAAAAAATCATATAATAAATAATAGTAAAGTTTCACTCAATAATATAAACAAGTACTTATCAAAAGAATATTTGATAAGTTCACAACTTATATATCAGGGTGTAAAGAAAAAAGACAAGATAAAATTAAAGAATATTAATTTTGGCATAGATAGAGATCTTTATGGATCAAGTTGCAACAAAAGATTGGCTAAGTTTTTATATGAATATGGAATAGATGATTTTAGTGTAGATAAGATTAGAAAAGTCTCAAATTTGTATATGAATAATAGTTTTATTGATGGCTTGGAAGAATTAAAAATTAAAAATAAAAAAAGCTTTATAGAAAAATATTATAAAAAAGAGTCAAGGCTTAATCCTTATTCAATATTTGATATCCAAGCTACTAATTTTCATGAAGCTAAAAGACAGTTGTTAAATGCCTTGTCAATTGCAGATTTGTATTATAGGTTAAAAGAGAATTCTAGCCTTGATATTGTCCCTACAACTTATATTTTTTCAGGCAAAGCAAATGAAGGTTATTATATAGCTAAAGAAAGTATTAAATTTATACTTGCTTTAAAAAAAATGATAGAAAAAGATAGGCTTATAAAGGAAAAAATCAAGATACTTTTTGTAGAGAACTTAAATGTATCAAAATCTAGAATTTTATATCCAATTTGCGATATTTATTCAAATTTGACTTTACCCTTATATGATAATAACGGATTTGAAATTTTAGCATCTTGCATGAATTTCTCAAATGTTGTAACAAGTAAAGGCGGCATTTCAAATAACCAAAAAGAACCAAAACATAGTTTCTATTTAATAGGCCAAGATTTAGATAAATTGGAAAGAGATAGATCTGAAAATTCATATCAGGCAAATAACTATTATTATAGCCATGAAAGAGTTAGAAATACTGTTGATTATTTGATCAAAGAAGACTATGATAATTTCTCTTATAATTTTAAAACCATATATGATTATTTGATAAATTATAATGATAGTTTCTATATATTTAAAGATATGGAAGAAGTAAGCCAAAAAAGAATTGAAATTTCAAAAGATTATTTAAATAAAAACTTGTGGGTTAAAAATGAAATTGATAATATTTTATGGGCTAATGAGTTTTATTTAGGTGAAAATGCAAAAAATATTGTGAAGAGGAGTAAGATATAGATTATCAAAGTATTAAAGATTATCAGTTAGGAGCAATTTATCAAAAAAATAAAACGACATTTAGAGTATTTGCCCCAAATAGAGAAAAAATTGATCTTCTTCTGACTGATGATTATAGGAAAGTAAGAAAAAAAGTTCTACCTATGAAAAAAAACAAGGACGATATATTTGAACTTGTTGTAAATGAAGATTTGGACGGATATTTTTATTCTTATCTTGTAGATGAAAAGTACCAAGTGACAGATCCTTATTCAAAGGCATCTTCTATTAATAGCCTTATGTCTTGTGTTATTGACCTTTCAAAAACTGACCCTGAAGGATTTAGAAATTCTAAAGTAAAAGACAATAAGGAAGATGATGCTATTATTTATGAATTGAGTGTAAAGGATTATACCAGTCATGAAACATCTGGTGTAAAGCAAAAAGGAAAATTTTTGGGCTTAGCTGAACTTAATACATCGTATAAAGAATTTTCTACAGGCCTTTCTCATTTAAAAGATTTGGGAGTAACCCATATTCAACTTATGCCTATCTATGATTTTATAACAACCTTTGAAGAGCCTTATATGTTTTTTGATGATGATAATTACAATTGGGGTTATGATCCAGAACTATATTTTAATGTTGAAGGCTCTTATGCAACCAATCCTTATGATGCAAAGTCTAGGATTTATGAATTAAAAAAGATGATAAAAGAAATTCATGATCAAGGCATGTCTGTTGTTATGGATGTTGTCTTTAATCATACTTATAGGTCTTTAGATTCTAATCTTGAACTACTTGCTGGTGACTATTATCATAGAAGAGAAAAAGATGGAAGTCTTTCAAACGGTACTGGTGTTGGTAATGAAATTGCATCGGAAAAGCCCTTTGTAAGAAAACTAATAATTGATTGCTTGAAATATTGGGCTTATGAGTTTAAAATAGATGGTTTTAGATTTGATTTGATGGCTGTTTTAGATTTAGATACTATTAAGCTTGCCTTAGAAGAACTAAAGAAGATAAATAAAAATATTATTCTTTATGGGGAACCTTGGATGGCTTTTTCTTCACCCCTAGATATAGACCAACAAATTTGGATACCCAAACAAAAATCCAATGGTTTTGGAGTCTTTAATGATAGATTTAGGGATGCCATTAAGGGAGATAATGATGGCTATGCCATAGGCTATATACAAGGAGATTATTCTTTAAAAACAAAAATTGAAGAAGGTATGGCAGGATCAATTTATTATGATGAAAAAAGACCTGGAATTTGTGATTATGCAAGTGAAACCATAAATTATTTTAATTGCCATGACAATTTAATCTTTTATGATAAATTATTGGTTTCTTTAAGCGAAAAAATCTATATTGATGAAATAACAAAACTTGCCTTTGGGATTTTGTTTTTATCTTTAGGTAAGCCATTTATATATGAAGGAAATGAGTTTAACAATACTAAATTTAACGATAGTAATTCCTACTCATCATCTCTAAAGATAAATGCAGTGGATTGGAAACTAAAGGAAAAAAATTATGATCTTTACCTATATGTAAGAGATATAATTGAATTAAGAAAAGAAAATAGAGAATTCTTATCAATGGTAGATCCAAAAGAAATCAGAAAAAGAATGTCTTTTTTAGCTAATATGCCAGAATATATAGTAGGCTATGTTATTAAAGGGGATAAAGAAAGTTTACTTGTTATAATTAATGCAGGAAAAAATGATTACACCATAGATTTAGAAGAATTTAATGGATGGGCTTATAAGAATAAAGAAATTAGAAAGATTTTTGATAAAAAGGGTAAAATAAATAAAAGCCTTAGTTTAGGAAAAAAAGAAAATATAGAACAATTGTCTGTAAATGTTTACAAAATTGGAGGATAAGATGCAAGATTACAAAAAAGTATATGAAACATGGGCAAATGATAATTTTTTTGACCAAAAAACAAGAGATGAATTAAAAAAAATAGCTGATAATGAAGAAGAAATAAAAGATAGATTTTATCATGAATTAGAATTTGGTACTGCAGGTCTTAGAGGAAAACTTGGAGCTGGTACTAATAGAATGAATGTCTATATGGTAGGAAAGGCAAGTCAAGGCTTTGCAGATACAATAATATCTGAAGGCAAGGAAGCTATGGCTAGGGGAGTTGTTATTTGCCATGATGTAAGACATATGTCAGATGAATTTTCTAAGCTAGCTGCAGAAATATTTGCTGCTAATGGTATAAAGGTTTATATTTTTAAAGATATTCAACCAACACCAGTTTGTTCCTACGCTATCAGATATTTAAAAACAATAGCAGGTGTTATGGTAACTGCTAGTCATAATCCTAAAGAATATAATGGTTACAAGGCCTATTGGGAAGATGGCAGTCAAATTTTAGAAGAAACTGCCAACAAAATATTATCCAATATGAAAAAATACGATGATTATTCTAAAATTAAGAGAATGGACTTTGAAAAAGGACTCGAAGATGGAATAATTGAGTGGATTGATGATCAATTAATCGATGATTATGTAAAAGATGTTAAGGCTTGCGCTATAAACGAAGATATAGACAAGGATGTAAATATAGTTTATTCTCCATTAAATGGTTGTGGTAATAAATTGGTTAGAAGGATTTTAGCTCAAAGAGATTTTACAAATATTCATGTGGTTAAAGAACAAGAAAATCCAGATCCTGATTTTACTACAGTTGGTTATCCAAATCCCGAAGACCCAAAAGCCTTTTTATATTCAGAAAAGTTAGGTAAAGAAGTAAATGCTGACCTATTACTTGCTACAGATCCTGATTCAGATAGGTGTGCAGTTGAAGTTAAAAATGAAAAAGGCGAGTATATCTTCCTAACAGGTAATGAAATTGGAACCTTGTTGACTAACTATATTCTAAGTCAATTACATGCTAAGGGCGAGTTAAAAGAGGATTCTGCCATAGTTAAATCATTGGTATCCACAGATATGGTTAAACCAATAGCTAAATCTTACGGTGTTGATGTATATGAGGTTTTAACTGGCTTTAAAAATATCTATGAAGTTGCCAATAGATTTGAAGCAAATGGTAAGGGAAACTTTGTATTTGGTTTTGAAGAATCAATAGGCTATAATTATAAAGACTTTGTAAGAGATAAAGATGCTGTTAACTCTGCTATGTTAATCTCTGAAATGACAGGTTACTACAAAAAACAAGGAAAAACTTTGCTAGATGTTTTAGAAGATTTGTACAAAGAGTTTGGATATTATTCAACAAATGTAATTTCTATAGTTCTAGAAGGATTAGATGGTCAGGCAAGAATTTCTAGAATAATGGATTATGTAAGAAAGAATCCATTAAAAGAACTTGCAGGAGAAAAAGTAGATACAATTGTTGATTACTTAAATGATGACACAGGTTTAAACAAGTCTAATGTACTAAAATATTACTTTACAGATAAATCATGGTTTGCACTTAGACCTTCAGGAACTGAACCAAAAATTAAGCTTTATGTAAATGCCATAGCAGATAGCAAAGAAGCTTCAGACAAAAAACTAAATCAAATAGTTAAAGATATGCAAGAAGTTATAGAAAGTGTTAAATAAAACTTAATAATATATGAGAAGAGGCTTTTGGTCTCTTCTTTTCTTACTTTTATTGTAAGTTTTAAACCATGGTATATAATGGTAAAATAAGAGTAAGCTTAAAGGAGGAGATATGGAACAGTTTTTTAATTTTATAGATAGTTTCTTTTCCATAAAAGTTTTTGGAAATTTAACACTATATCAATTACTTTCAACTATCTTAAAATATTTGTTTGTAATAATCGTTCTATACTTCATTTATTCTATCATTAGGATAATATACTATGATGTAAGAGCAAGTATGAAAAAAGAAAAAATATCTGACACTTATTTAAAATTATTAAATTTTAACCAAGGATTTAAATTTAAAGTTCAGGAATATTATATTATAGGAGAAAATAATACTATAGGTAGGGAAAAATCAAATACTATAAGCATTAATGACAAATTTATGTCCAAATTTCATGCAAGAATCATATATGATGAGGGCGTGTATTTCTTGGAAGATTTAGATTCGGCTAATGGTACCTATTTAAATAATGAAAAGATAGAGGATGCGATTGAACTTAAATCTAACGATATTATAAAGATGGGTCAAGTTCAATTTCTCTTTGTAGATGGTGATGAAAATGCCAACTAGATATTATGATTATTTAAACGGAAAAAATAAATACAAGAGAACAACTGTATTTTTACTGTTTATCTTTGAGTTTTTAACCTTGAGTTTAGCCTTAATATATAACGCAGGTAACCTGAAAGCTCATGACCTATATACTTATATAGCAATTTTAGTAACAACTATGTTGTCAACAATCCTTGTTAGTAAAATTACTAAAGGAGATAATATCTTTCTTCTTATAGTAAATATGCTATTTTCAATAGGGGTAGCAGTTGTATATAGGCTTGATCCTGAGCTTGGAAGAAAACAGCTGATTTTTTATATAGTAGGTATTTTTGTTTTTTTCTTAACCTATAAAATATTAAAATTATCAATAAATTGGGAAGATTTAACCTTACTTTATTTTATAGTTTCTATGGGTCTTTTTCTTATTACCATAGTTTTTGCGAGATTTACCTATGGAGCAAAAAACTGGATTTCTATAGGTGGAGTGAGCATTCAACCTTCTGAATTTATTAAAGTTCCACTTGCCTTTTTCATTGCAAGTTTTTATACAAATTATGGTAAATATCAAAAAAAGCCATTTGGAAAGTATTATATGACCATAGGCATCTATTTATTTATAGCTATGTTTTTTATCCAAAGAGAACTAGGAACAGCCCTAATATTTTTTGGAGTAATGATACTTTCACAATTTGTCTATGAAAGGGATAGAAAATTAATAGCTATAAATATCTTGGCAACAATTATGGGCTCTATTTTGGCTTATTTTCTATTTTCTCATATTCGTATTAGAGTTAAAACTTGGTTAGATCCATGGTCTGTTATAGATGATATGGGCTATCAAATTACCCAATCCTTGTTTGCACTTGCTAGTGGAGGTTTATTTGGTACAGGCTTAGGACTTGGAAGGCCCGATTATATACCTGTTGCTGAAAGTGATTTTATATTTCCTGCTATCTGTGAAGAAATGGGAATATTTATGGGAATAGCTGTAGTTATGCTTTTCTTACTTTTGGTTTATAGGGCCTTAAAAACTTCCTTAACTCAACAAAATAAATTTTACTCTATCCTTTCTTTTTGCGTGGGCAGTTTGTTTGCCCTTCAAACATTTATAATTTTGGGTGGAGTTTTAAAGTTGATACCCCTAACAGGAGTTACCCTTCCCTTTATATCGGCTGGAGGATCTTCTATGGTATCTGGATTTATTTTATTAGCTTGCCTGCAATACGCATCCGAAGAAATAAGTGATGGTGACGATATAAATGAAAAAGAATAGAAAAGATGAAAATAAAGAAAAAAAATCTTTTTTTCAAAAAATTTTAGAAAAAGAAGAAAATTCGCGAAATAGAGATAATCTTAAAGCTAGGAGTTTAAAAAAGACTACTATGAATACAAGGATAATCTTTGTTATGGTATTTTTTATCCTAATATTTTTATTTATTGTTCTATATTTGGTTTATTTTCAACTATTTAAAGCTGATAGCTTAGCTAGTAATGACCATAATAAGAGAAACTGGGTAGATGAAAATGCAATTGTCAGAGGAAATATATATGATACAAATGGAAAACTTTTGGTCTATAGTCAAAAAGATGATAATGGCTATAATAAAAGAATTTACAATTTTGGCAGGGTTGACTCAAGCTTTACTGGTTTTAGTTCTGTCCAATATGGCAAAAGCGGTCTGGAAAAATCATATAATAATCAACTACTTAACTTGCCCAAGGCCCCAGTTAGTAAGCTTAGAGGAATGATTGAAAAAAACGGAGTAGGTAATAATTTAAACCTAACAATAAACCAAGACATCCAAGATATTGCTTATAAGTATCTACAAGATCATACTGGGGCTATAGTAGTAATGAATCCTAAGACAGGAGAAATTTTGGCAATGGTTTCAAATCCTACTTTTGATCCAAATACTCTAGACAGAGATTGGGGGCAATTGATACAAAATAACGAGGGACCTTTGTTAAATAGAGTAAGTCAAGGAATATATAGACCTGGTTCTACCTTTAAAATAGTAACTACAACTGCTATTTTAGATAAGGGAGTTGATCAAAATTATAATGATACCGGCAAGGAAACTATCCAAGGCTATGATATAAAAAACTTTGGAGATCAAATTTTTGGAGCTTTAAATCTTAGATCAGCTTTTATTAATTCGGTTAATACTTACTTTGCTGCAAAAACAGATTTAATAGGCAAAGAAGCTTTTAAAGAAGTTAGTGAAAGCTATATGTTTAATAAGAGCTATGATTTTGATTTAAGCCTTGTTAAATCAAAAATACCTTTTGAAGATTTAAATCAGGCAGATCTTGCAATGACAGGTTTTGGCTATGGAAAAACACAAGTAACGCCCCTACACATGGCTTTGGTTACATCAGCCATAGCAAATGATGGCCAAATGATGGCACCAATTTTAGTAAAGTCTGTTATGAATAAGGATGGAAAAAAAATAGAAGAAAAAACTCCTAAACTATTATCAAGAGTTACAAGTGTAGAAAATGCTCAAAAAATTAGAGATTTGATGGTAGGAGTTGTCAATGAAGGAACAGGAAAATCTGCCTATCAGCCAGGGGTTCAAATTGCAGGAAAGACAGGAACTGCTGATAGGGAAAATGGTTCGACTGATGCTTGGTTTGTTGGTTTTGCACCAGCCTATGATCCGAAAATTTCAGTAGTTGTTATTTTGGAAAATGATGGTTCTACTGGAGGAGAGGTTGCAGCGCCAATAGCTGGAGCTATGATAAAGGATATAACTTATCAAGTAAAATTAAATTAATTACAAAAGCTTATTTTTAATATTGGTCCAGTAATGGTTCTTATTAAGAATAAGTTTTTTTATTTTTTTATTAGAAACTGTTATTGTTATCTTATTATTATTTGAAAAATAATTTCTACCGTCAAAAATATAAGCTATATGATGAGAGTCTCTTTTAGAAGCTACAATATCTATAGTTGCCTCATTTGGTAAGATTATGGAAGATCTTAAGGCCTTATTTAGACTAGAAAAAACTGGAGCTATTGGAGTAAGTTGATAACCTTGTAGACTCTGGTGAAGTATAGAGCCATTGCAGGATAGATTATAAGCAGTAGATCCATGAGCAGTACAAACTATCAGACCATCTCCAGAAAAGTTTTCTATAAAATTTCCATCTATAAAAACTCTTAATCTTACAAGTTGATTTTTTTTGCTTTTTACAACAATTTCATTTAGGCAATTAATACTTTTATTGCCAATAGAGCCTTGAAGAATTGATAAATCTTCGATTTGGTATTCATTTTTGGAAAAAGTTTTTATAAAATCTTCTATATTATCTGGTGATATTTCTTGATAAAAACCTAAATGGCCAGTATTAATTCCAATAAATGGAATTTGAGAAAAGTTTGTTTGGTTAACAGCATTTAAAAAAGTACCATCTCCACCTATAACAAGGTTTAACAGTGCATCCTTTTCAAAATTATTTGTTACCTTATATCCATATTCTCTTAGTATGTATTTTGTTTTATTATAAACACTTCTTGTGTAGGGCGATTTATTTTTAAATATGTTAATTTTTTTAGTCATTTATCTTACCTTTCTTGTAGTATAATTTATTATAACATATGAAAGAGAAATGGAGTTTTTATGTCGACTATAAAGTTAATAAGCAAGAAGGAAATAAGCTTGAAAGAACTGTTAAAAGAAAATTATATATCAAAAAGGGCAAGTATAAAACTAATAAATAAGGGCTTACTTATAAATGGAGAAATTTCTTTTGGTAATAGAAAATTGAAAGTTGGAGATACAGTTGAAATACCAATAACAGAAGAAAATATAGATTATGAACCTATTAAGGGAAAACTTGATATTCTATATGAAGATGATCAAATAATTATTATTAATAAGGCTAGCGGAATAACTATGAACTCCAAAAATCAAGTAAATCTATCCAATATCATTGCTTATTATTTTGTGAAAAATAATATCAACAGAAAAATAAGACTAATAAATAGACTTGATATGAACACATCTGGCATTATGCTTATAGCAAAGAACAAATATGCACAAAGCTATTATCAAAAAGAAATTGAAAATAACAGACTTGTAAAAAAATATCTAGCTATAGTCGAAGGAAAATTAGAAATAAATGAAAAAGTAAAGATAAATATAACCTATGATAAAGACAATAAATTCTATTACCATAGTCAAAAAGGCATAGAAGCTGTAACAATCTTTAATACTATAAAGGCTAATGACAAATATTCTCTTGTTGAAGCTAATATTTTGACAGGAAAAACTCATCAAATTAGAGCTTCTTTAAGACATTTAAAACATCCTATAATAGGGGATTACCTATATGGGTCAAAATATGAATTGGATAGATTTTTATTACATTCATATTACCTAGAATTTAGAGAGTTTATAACTGGTCAAGAAATGATAATAAAATCTAAACCAGACTTTGAAAAATACATGAAAAAGCTTGGCTTATCATAGTATATTTGCAAAAATTACGATCATCTTATATAATTTAATTAGTCCAAGGACTAGGCTTGAATTTAAACCTACAACTTTTATAAGGGATTGCGGAGTTTTGACTTTGATGGCAGGCCCCCTTTGAGGGGACGTCAGATATTTCAAACAGCGAACCCACCTTCACATACGGGAAGGTATTAAATATAAGGCCACCTTGGATTATTTTTTTACATAATATTAATTAAATTTTATTGCTTTGTTAAGTATTCTTTATCTTGGGTATATAATAAACATAACAAATTAATATAACAATTAATAAAGGAGAATTTTATGAGTATATCAGATTATATTGAAGAAAAAGCAAAAAGAAAAGAAAGAGAGATTAGATATGAGCTTTGGAAAGTTAAAACTCATGATCATAGAATGAGAGCGCAAGGTGCTTTGGTAGGAGCACTTGCAGGTCTTGCTGCTGGTGTTTTACTTGCTCCTAAATCAGGAAAAGAAACCAGAGAATCTTTAAAGGAAGCTTTTAATGATACAGTAAATACTGTAAAAGAAACTGCTAATGATGCTGTTGATTCTGCAGTTGATACTTATGAAGAATTTAAAGATAGAGCTTATACAGAAATAAAGCCTATAATTGAAAAAGCCGATGATAAGAAAGAAGAAGTAAAAGAAGATTTAGAAGATACAAAAGAAGATATCAAAACAAAGGCTAAAGAAACTAAAGAAAAAGCTGAAGATGTAAAGGAAATTGCTAAGGATACATCTAAAAACTTAAAGTCAGATGCAAAAGAGGCTAAAAAAGATCTTAAAGACGGTGCCAAAGAAGCAAAAGATGCTGTAAAGAACAAATAAACAAGAAGGAGTAAAAGATGGTAACAATTAATTTGAAATTAATTGCCGATGTTATCTTGTTTATAGTTGCTGTAATAGCTATAGTTTTCTTAATACAAGTTTTAGTAAAAGTAAGCAAATTATTAGACACAGTTAATGGTATAGTAAATAAGAATTCTAGTCATATTGATAAGACTATAGAAAAATTACCAGATCTTGTTGATACTGCCAATAATTTAGTAGTAAATGTTAATGATATAGTAAATGATCCAAATTTAAAGATGGCTATATCAAAAGCTAATGATACCATTACTAATGTAAGTATGATTAGTGAAGACGTTAAGGATACTGTTAATTATTTCGGCGAAACGGCTATAGATGGAGCAGATTCATTTGGCGAAGGGATTGCATCTGTTAGTGACTATGCTACAATGATAAGAGATGTTGTCGACATAGTAAGAGATGTAATAGCTGGAAGATAATCAAGTAATAGGTCATCATATGATGACCTATTTTTAATTTTATTGTATAATAATTAGTATATGAAAACATATTCTAGAAAGGAGATTATATGAGTCAACCTACAATAAAAGATGTTGCCAAACTTGCTGGTGTATCGATTTCTACAGTTTCAAGAGTTATGAATGACTCAAAGCCAGTTAGCCCCGAAGCAAGAAGAAAGGTTTTAGATGCAATAAATAAACTTGACTTCAAGCCTAATCAATTGGCAAGATCATTAGTAATGAGAAAATCCAACATGATAGGTGTTATTGTTGAGGATATAGGAATTGAATATATGGCTCAGCTAATAAGGGGAGTTGAAGAAATTGGACATTTATATAAGTATGATATTATTTTATCATCAACCTACCATGACCAAGATGCCCTAGAAAACTCAATTAGATTTTTATCAACAAAACAAGTGGAAGGAATTGTAGTTATAAGTGAAGATATGTCACCAGAGGTTTTGGTACAACTAAAAGAAAGCAAAATTCCTTTCGTTTTATTAGATAGATTTTATAATTTCAAAAATCTTACTACGGTAACTATGGACTATGAAGAAGAAGAATATAAAATTGCCAAATTCCTAGATGATTTAGGTCACAAAAAGATTGCCTACATAACTAGAAAAGACAAAAACTTCCTATCTACAAGGAAAACTGATGGCTATGTGAGATTTATAAGCGAAAAAGGTGAACTTCCTTTAATAATAGAGGCAGAAGGAATTTCTAGTGATAATGGGTATAATATAGGAGAGGAAGCATTAAAAGTAATAAAGGAAAACAATGTTACTGCAGTTTCATGTATTAATGAT
>JAQYEZ010000068.1 GCA_028723425.1 Peptoniphilaceae bacterium
GGCTATGCTGAGGAGCAACCCGAGCGTCTACTTGTGATATACAGATGTTGAGGGAGCAGATGGCTTCCTCTTTTTTTACATCTGGTATCCAAATGCGATAAACCTAAAAATTATCTATTGACATTTGATAGCTGGTCTAAAGTATATTTTTACTATACTTGTTTCAATTAATTAATTCACTAAATATAAAAAGGTTTGTAAAAACAGCCAAAAATTGTAAAGTAAAAATAAATAAGAAGTAAGAGAGGTATCTATGAACACAAATAAATTAAAAAACTTTGCAAGACTTGCAGTAGAATTTGGAGTTAATCTAAAAGAAGGAGAAGATCTTTTAATCTCAAGTCCCATTGAAGAACCAAGACTTGCAAGACTAATTACTGAAGAAGCTTACAAAAAAGGAGCAAGAAAAGTATCTATAAACTGGCAAGATGATGAGCTTACAAGGCTAACTTATAAATATCGAAGCCAAGAAACCCTAAACGAAGTAGCCGATTGGGAAATTGCAAAACTTGACTATCAAATAGCAGAAAAACTTTCAAATAGAATTTCTATACATTCCCAAGATCCAGACTTGTTAAAGGGACTTGATGAGAAAAAAATAGCAGAAGCAATAAAAGTAAGATCACAAGCCACAAAAAAATATGTCAAATACACAATGAATGATATTCTATCTTGGTTAGTAATCTCTGTACCAACAGAAAAATGGGCGAAGAAAGTCTTTCCAAATTTAGAAAAAGAAAAAGCTTTAGAAAAACTTTGGCAAGTAATCTTTGATGTTACAAGAATTGATGAAGATTGGGAAATAACAAAGAGCAATTGGGAAAATCATATAGAAACTTTAAACAAAAAAGCCAAGTTTTTAAATGACTACCAATTTGACAAAGTTCATTATACATCAAAAAACGGAACAGATCTTTGGGTTGAACTACCTAAAGACCATATTTGGATGTCAGCAGGTTCAACAAATGCCAAAAACGATATGTTTATTCCAAATATGCCAACAGAAGAAATATTTACCTCTCCAAAAAAAGATGGGGTAAATGGCAGGCTAGTAGCTACAAAGCCTTTAGTTTACAACGGTCTTCTTATAAATAACTTTGAATTTACTTTTAAAGATGGAAAGGTAGTAGATTTTAAGGCAGAAGTTGGAGAAGATACCCTAGAAGAGATGCTAAATTCTGATCAAGGATCTAGATATTTAGGAGAAATAGCATTAGTTGCTTATAATTCTCCAATATCAAATTCAAATATCCTCTTCTATAACACTCTCTTTGACGAAAATGCCTCCTGCCACTTTGCCCTAGGCAAGGCCTACCCAACAACAGTTAAGGGAGCAAGTGATTTAAAAGATGAAGAACTTTCCAAAATAGGCTTAAATGATTCCCTAATCCATGAAGATTTTATGGTGGGGGATAAAGATTTAAATATCAAAGGCTATAAGGGTGAAAAAGAAGTTGATATTTTTGTAGACGGAAATTTTGCCCTATAGAAATTGATTTTATAATAAATAAAGTATGGAAATTTCTACTTATTAAGCTAGAGTTTATCTTAATAAATTTAACTAATCAAATTTTGAAATTTTACTTTACTTTGTGCTATAATTTAATAAGAGTGCAAAAGCATGAAGGGGGTTACCACCACGGGTAGCGTTCTTTATGCTTCTTTTTTTTAAATTTTTTGGGAGGCTATATGCTTGTACTTAACGATAAAATTTATGACTACATAGAAGGGGAAAGCTTGTATGATTTTTTGACAAGGGCAAATTTCGATCCTGATTTTGTGGCCTGTGAGGTCAATCAAAGTTTGGTCAAAAGAGATGATTTTAAAGCTTTTATCCTGGAAGATAAGGCTAAGGTTGAAGCCTTTGCCATTGTTGGAGGCGGTTAAATGGAAATAAGAGATAAGATCCTTAAAAGACAAGATAAAGACCTTTCTGATCTTTTTAAAAAGTCTACTATTTCTATACTAGGTTGCGGGGGTCTTGGGTCAAATATAGGCATGGAACTTGCAAGAGCTGGAATAGGAAAAATAAATCTTTTTGACTATGATACAGTCCTTTTATCTAATCTTAATAGGCAAAATTATTTTATTTCTGATATAGGGAAAAAGAAAGTATTGGCAACCAAAGATATTATTAAGAGAGCTATACCCTATGTTGAAATTGAAACTTTCCATGTTTTTCTAAATAAAGACAACATGGATAAATATATAGATGGAGCAGATATTTTTATAGAGGCTTTTGATAGTCCCGAGTCCAAAAAATTTATTTTTGATTACTTTGTAGACTTATCCGAAAAGCACTTGATTTGTGCTTCTGGTCTATCTGGTTTAGGCTCTTTGGAAGATATCAAGATAAAAAATTTTGGAAATATAACCATGGTTGGAGATTTTAAAAGTGAAGTTTCAGACGGACTCTATAGCCCCTATCTTATGACCATAGCATCACTAGAAGCCCTATGTGCTTTAAAAATAATAAGGAGTGAAAATGAAAGATAAGTTAATATTAAAAGATAAGGAGTTTGACTCGAGGTTTATCTTGGGTTCTGGCAAATATGATCCTAGTTTAATAAAAGCTGCAATTGAAAATGCCGGTGCCCAAATGATTACAGTTGCCTTAAGGCGAGCTAATACCAAGGATATGGCTAACATTTTATCCTACATACCAAAAGAGATTACAATTATTCCTAATACCTCTGGAGCAAGAAATGCCGATGAAGCTGTTAGACTTGCAAGGCTTGGAAGAGAAATGGGAGTTGGTGATTTTGTCAAGGTTGAAATTATGAGAGATAGCAAATATCTATTGCCAGATAATGTGGAAACCTTAAAGGCAACAGAGATTTTGGCAAAGGAAGACTTTATAGTTCTTCCCTATATGTATCCAGATTTAAATTTTGCTAGAGATTTAGAGGATGCTGGCGCTGCTGCAATCATGCCACTCGCAGCTCCAATAGGTTCAAATTCAGGTTTAAAAACAGAAACTTTTATCAAGATTCTGATTAACGAAATTGATTTGCCTATAATAGTTGATGCGGGAATCGGCAGACCATCTCAAGCTTGTGCTGCCATGGAAATGGGAGCTAGTGCAATTATGGCAAACACCGCTATAGCAACAGCCCAAGATATTAACCTTATGGCAAGGGCCATGAAAAAAGCTATCCAAGCTGGAAGATTAGCCTATCTTTCTAAGCCTGGTAGAGTTTTAAATGAGGGTGCAGATCCTTCTTCACCAATAAGGGACTTTTTTTCATGAAAACTATATATGATTATTATCCAAATATGGATAAGATAAAAACAGATATACCGAAGCAAATAAAAGAAAAGTTAAATGAAGTAAAAAAGATAAAGCCTACAAAATCCATGATTTTACATGCTTTGTCCAAGGAAAGATTAAAGGCAGAAGACTTATACATCCTTCTTTCAGATCTTTCTTTGGACTTTCTGGAAGATATGGCAAATAGGGCAAGGTCTGAAAGATATAAGTATTTTGGAAACAACGTCTATCTCTTCTCCCCTCTTTATATAGCCAATTACTGTGACAATTCTTGCAAGTATTGTGGTTTTAGGAAAGACTCAGATATATTAAGAGCAAAGCTAGATTGCAAAGAAATTCAAATGGAAATGGACGCTCTTTCTAAAACAGGAATAGAAGATGTGCTAATCTTAACTGGAGAGCATGAGAAAAATTCTTCTATAGAGTATATAGCCAACGCTTGTAAGCTTGCCAAGACCTATTTTAGGGAAATTGGTTTGGAAGTTTATCCTTGCAACGTTGATGATTACAAAATTCTTCATAAGGCTGGAGCTGATTTTGTTACAGTCTTCCAAGAAACCTACAACGAAAAAGCCTACGATTACTTCCATCCATCAGGTCATAAGAGAAATATAGAATACAGGATGAACACCCAAGAAAGAGCAATTTTGGGTGGCATGAGGGGAGTTGGTTTTGGAGCACTCTTTGGACTATCTGACCCTATAGATGATGCTTTTTGTCTAGCCTATCATGCAGCCTTGGTACAAAAAAAATATCCTTATGCAGAAATTTCCATCTCCCTACCAAGGATTAGACCAACACATGGAGCAGACGAGACCATAAAATTAAATCTTGTATCTGATAAGAAGCTTTTCCAAATCCTTTTGGTTATGAGAATTTTTATGCCTTTTGCCTCCATTACCATTTCTACCAGAGAGTCTTCAGATTTTAGAAAGCTTGCTGTAAAATATGCAGCAACAAAAATATCTGCATCTGTTGATACGGGCATAGGTCATAGGTCTGGAGCAATTAAAGATACAGGATCTGATCAGTTTGAAATTAATGATACAAACTCAACCGAAGATGTCTATAAAATTTTAAAAGATTTGGGAATGACTCCCGTTTTTACAGACTATATAAATATATAAAAAGACCCTTTGAGTTAATATGCACCCTATCTTGATTTAGGGTGCATACTAACATTTACAGGGTCTTAATTCTTACCTAACTAGCTTTATAAAATTTTTTAGCCTATTCTAGATTTTCTACACTTTCTTCTTCAGGATTTATTTGAGCACCTGAATTTTCTTCCTTTTCTTCTAGCTTTTCATTAGCTTCTTTCTTATCAGGAGCTTCTTCTTTATTTTCTTCTTCTAATACTTCCCCTTTATCATCACTTTCTAGATCTTCTTTTTGAATTTCTTTATTAGATTCATCTTCCTTTACAGGACTAACTTCTTCTTTTATTACATCCTTTGGTGCTTCTATAGCTGGAAGTACTAGGCTAATTTCTTGTAAAGCTATATTTTTGATATTTTCAACTTCTTCCAAGTTTGTACTAGCTTTTATGTCAGCCTTAGCTTTGTTAAATATCTTATCAACTTCTTTTTTGGAAGCAAGCTTTGCTTTTGAATTAGCTTCTTTTACTTTGTTGATTTTTACTTTTTGGTCATTTCTTGCTTTTAACAAATCCTTATTTGCTAAATCTTTTGCCTTTACTAATTTTTCCTTTGCTTCAATTTCTGCTGCTATAGGAATACTCTTTTCCTTAACTTCATTTAGGATAGACTCAAGTTCTTGATAAGCTTTGTCAATTTCACCAACTGTTACTCTTAGACCTAACTTTGTTTTAACAGCTTTATTAATAGCCTTGTTTAGCTCATTTTTTAGGTCCTTATATTCTATTCTTCCTAAATTATGAAGTCTGTAAGCTTTTGCTTCGTTTAAAAGTTTGTTTAATTTTTCTTTCTTATAAACAGTTGCTATATCGTTTTCAGTGATATCCTTAGATTCAAAGGCTTCATTTACTACTTTTTTAAGATTTTCAGAAGTCTTAATAATATTATCAGTAGATGTAAATGGATCGGCTAAAACTATAACTGCTCTTGTTACCGCAAAGCCTATTTTTCTATGAACAGCTTCTGTTTTATTAGTAAGATCTCTTGTTGCTATCAAAATTGTTTCCAAACTATCTGATGCAAGAGTTAATCTTGGTCCGCTAGATTTAATGTCAAAAGAATTCAATATATCAATGATCTTATCTATTATTTTTAGATAAGGAGCGAACGGTCCGACATCTAATAGGGTAGTCTTTAATGCTCTTGCCTCTGCTTTTAGCTCATTTGGAGTTTGGTTAACAGCCATATCTGTTTTATATTCATAGGCATTTACCTCTGTTTCATTCGCTGTATCAGCGAATGCCGGGCTTATAACTGCTGCTGACAAGGTGAGAGCCAATGCTAATGAAGCAAGTTTTATTTTCTTATTTTTCATTTTGTCCACGACCTTTCTTTTTTACACTTATAAAAATTAGTGCCATATTATAAACAGTATTGTTTGATAATAAGATACCCACATATTTATTTCTTAAACATTTTTTTGACTAAAAACTTTGAAATATGTTAATCATGTAATGTTTTTTAACAATTTACATAAAAGTATTAAATTAATATAAATTTATTTTTATTCTTATTCACAATATAAATATAGTGCTTATTTTAATTAACAAGCCAATTTTTAAATTATATATGACAAATATAATTTTTAAGCCTTTGAATAATTATTTATAGCATTTTTATATATATTTTTTTGCCAACAAATTAAATTTTTTGACTTTTTTTCTTTCTCTAGAATAAAAAATAGCCCTTATAAGAAAATTTTTCTTAATTTACGGCTATTTTTATCTTATTAATCTATCTTATTTTTAAATCTTATTAAAAATTTCCTCTAAATCCTCTTTGGCAATTTCTTTATAATCATCAAAGCTATAATAATCTTTTATATAGGCCTTGGACCCATCTTTGTTGTTAAACAAAATAAACTTGGCAGTAGAGTTTTTGGCAGCCATAAGTCCATTGAGTGAGTCTTCAAAAATCAAGCATTCTCTGATAGGAACTCCTAATTTTTTGGCAGTTATCAAAAATATATCTGGCGCAGGTTTTGGATTTTTTAGCTTTGAGCCTGACACCTTCACATCAAAGACATCAAAAAGATCATATTTTTTTAGGACAGCTTCCATATCTTTTTGACTTGAAGAGGTAGCTATGGCAAGTTTGTACTTACCTTTTAGAGATTTTACAAAGTCTATAGCTCCTGGAAACGCCTCTACTTTGCTAGCTATAAGCTCATAATAAAAACGCCTTTTAAGGTCTAAAAGATCCTCAGTTTTTATATTAAGCTTATATTTTTCTATATAGGCCTTGGCAAATACAGTATCCGGCATGCCTGCACCTTGTATTAAAAAGTTCATTGTTTGATCATAATCATAATTTACTCCAAGATAAGCAAGTCCCTTCAAAAAGGCTAATCTATGAACTTTTTCAGAATCAACCAAAGTCCCATCCATATCAAATATTACGGCTTTCATTTTAATCCTTTCTTCTCTATATCAAATTATTTCTTAGTTTTTAAAGGAGTGAACTGGTGCAGGAATTCTTCCTCCTCTTTGGATAAAGTCCTTGGCAGATGTATCAGCAACAGCCATAATAGGAGCATAGCCCAAAAGTCCTCCAAATTCTGCAAAATCTCCAACCTTTTTACCAATTACAGGTATTAACCTAACAGCAGTTGTTTTTTGATTTATTACTCCTATAGCTGCCTCGTCTGCTATAATAGCAGCTATAGTTTCCTTTGGTGTATCTCCAGGTATGGCTATCATATCAAGTCCAACCGAACAAACAGAAGTCATAGCTTCGAGTTTATCAAATGTCAAATGTCCACTTTCTGCTGCCTTTATCATAGCCTCATCTTCTGAAACAGGAATAAAAGCGCCAGACAAGCCTCCTACAGATGATGATGCCATAAGACCACCTTTTTTTACAGCATCATTTAGCATAGCAAGACAAGCTGTTGTTCCATGACCTCCAACTGTTGATATCCCAATCTCTTCCAAAATTCTTCCCACAGAATCTCCAATAGCTGGTGTAGGAGCAAGGGATAAGTCCAAAATACCAAATGATTTTCCCAGCCTTTTTGCCACATCACGCCCTACAAGCTCACCCATCCTTGTTATCTTAAAGGCTGTTTTCTTTATAGTTTCATAAACTTCATCTATCGGTCTATTCTTTACTTTTTCTAGGGCTTTTTTTACAACTCCAGGCCCAGAAACCCCTACATTTATCACACTTTCAGCTTCGCCAACTCCATGGAAGGCTCCAGCCATAAAAGGATTATCTTCAACTGCATTTGCAAAAACTACAAGTTTGGCACAGCCTATAGAGTCCTTATCCTTGGTAAGCTCTGCTAATTCTAATATCTTCTGACCCATAAGACCGATAGCTTCCATATTTATACCAGCTTTGGTCGAACCGACATTTACAGAAGAACATACATAATCTGTACTAGCAAGGGCACGGGGTATAGAATTTATCAACTTTAAATCAGCCTCTGTACTTCCCTTATGAACTAGAGCCGAAAAGCCTCCAATAAAATCTATGCCTATTTGGTGGGCAACCCTATCCAAAACTTGGGCGTAGGGGGTATAGTCTTCTAATTCGCTTGCTGCAGCCACAAGAGCAATTGGAGTTACAGAAATCCTATTATTTACTATAGGAACACCATAAATCTTTTCTACTTCTCTGGTTACATCTAAGAAATTTTCAGTTTCTCTCATCATCTTTTCATAGATTTTTCCTAGGGATTTTTTGGAACTAGAATCTGCACAATCGAGCAAATTTATCCCCATGGTAATTGTTCTAATATCTAAATGCTCTTGGTCAAGCATTTTTATTGTCTCAATAATATTATTCTTATCCATTTTTAGCCTAAATCCTATGCATTTTTTCAAATAAGGCTTCATTTTGAATTTTTATATCTACCCCTATTTCTTTGGCTAAGATATCAAAAGCCTCGCAAACTTCATCAAAACTTGCTTTAGAACTATCAAGGTCAATATTAAACATGGCAACAAACTTATCATCCATTATAGTTTGTGAAATATCCAAAATATTAATATCAAGCTTATAGAGTAATTCTGAAGTTTTATAAACTATTCCTGTCCTATCCATCCCAATTATTGTAAGTATAGCTTTCATCTTTTACTCCTTATTTTTTGTTTTATCTACTTTCTTTAATTGTACCACACTTAGATAAGCTCTTAATTCTTTTCTATAAATTGATGATAAGTTAATATAGTAAAACATATTTTTCTACTAATTGTTCAATTAATTATTAAAGATTTCATTTTTACTTTCGTTTGTAAATATCTTTACTTCATTTGAAATTGATGCTATAATTTATTTATAGATAATCCTGAATTTGACAGTTAAAAAGGGAAAAAGCACTCTTAAAGCTTGTAATACAGCCATTAGAGTGCTTAAAATTTTGATTCAAATTTGCGTAATGTTTTTGTTTTTAAGAAAATTTTCTCTTTTTTCTATCTTTAATAATCTTTTTCATCCTTTTCATATCATTTATTTCATAGTCAGTTCTAAAATTAAAAGTTTCATGCAATAAATCTGTGATATCATCCCTTTTGTAACTTGGGAGATAACCCTTGTTTTTAATACTAAGAAAATTGTAGTTTCTTAAACATTCCAATACTTTTTCAATAGGGTATTTAGAATTCAATTTCTTATCTAAAATTGTAATTTGTAAATGTCAATATAAAAATGTACATTTATGGCTAAATAAGAATGTACAATTTAATCCTTATTAACAATATCCTTTAGCCTATATGAATCACCTACAATCTGTATAACTGAACTATGATGTAAGAGTCTATCAAGTATTG
>JAQYEZ010000069.1 GCA_028723425.1 Peptoniphilaceae bacterium
GAGAAAAAAATATCCTATTGTGTCCAGCCAATTTAATTGGCTGACGAATCCTTCGAGGATGGGGTTTGGGGCAAAGCCCCAAGGAAAAAACCGGGCTAATGTTTTGATATTTTTACTGACATTTTAATTTGCGCTTGACACTTAAAAATTAATATAAAAAATTCCGTCAAATAACTTTGATATAGATTGCTATATATGGCTTATATATAGAGTTTAAGAATAGGACCTTAATTTTAAAGCCAATAAAGAATAAATATTTATAAAAAATAAATAATAAGGCTTGCATGGCAAGCAAGCGCAAAATAAAAAATTGAAAAAAAATTGACAAACGTTTTACTTTTTTATATTATTGGAGAAAGCACTGTTAGTAATCATACATTAATCATATTTGATTTAATATTATACTAACTTAATATGCTAAGAAAGGAGATAGAGATAATGTCAGAAACAATTTATGACAAATTCAAAGTTGGTCTTGAGGCTGTCAATGGCTCATGTCTAAGCATTGAAAAGAAAGATTTGGCCGATACTATTTTACAATTATTTAAGGGCCTAGATGTAAGGGATGCTTGTTTAGTAGACAGCGACTTGATGAAGGAGTTAGGAGTTTGTGAATATTTAAGGGAAAATGGTATTGAAATTTATACAGACCATATTAGGCTTCATGCAGAAAAGGCCATAGGTGGCATCAGTGAGGTAGATCATGGTATAGCAGAGCTTGGCAGTGTAAGTCAAGAATCTGATGATGTAGATAATAGAATAGTTGCAACAATGCCAGAATACTATATAGGGGTAATCAAAGAATCCAACATTTTTGATACCTATGATGATATGTTTGATTATTGGTCTAGTCTTGACCCAATTCCTAATTATGTTGGTTTAATTACAGGACCAAGTAGAACTGCAGATATTGAATGTGTTAGCACTGTAGGAGTTCATGGACCATTAAAAGTTACAATTATAGTTTTAAAAGATTTATAGGAGAAACAAATGGCAAATACAGAAGAACTTAAATTAGAAATTAACAAGGCTATTGATAATTCTACTTTGGGTAGAACTCTTGGTACATTTTGTAAGACATATCCACAAAAGAGAATTAATTCATATGACAATTTAGATTTCAAAGAAATTCAAGAAAAGAACAAAGAAGTAAAAGCCTATGCTGCTAAACATGTTGATGAAATGATTGAAAAATTCACCCAAAATTGTGAGAAAAGAGGAGGCCATGTTTTTGTAGCAAAAAGTCAAAAAGAGGCTATGGAATGGATTAGAAAGCTAGTAAAAGAAAAAGATATTAAATCCATTGTGAAATCAAAATCTATGGCTTCTGAAGAACTTGGATTTAACCATATTTTATCGGATGATGGTGTTGATGTCCAAGAAACAGATTTAGGAGAGTTTATCATAGCTCTAAGAAAAGATTCTCCAGTACATATGGTTATGCCTGCTTTGCACTTAAATAAAGAGCAAGTGGCAGATTTATTTACAGATTATACAAAAGAAAAAAATGAGCCTATCATTGCAGAAGAAGTTAAAACTTCTAGAAAGGTAATGAGAGATAAGTTTATAAAGGCTGATATGGGTCTTTCAGGAGCTAACGTAGCAGTAGCTGAAACTGGAACTGTCTTTACTATGACCAATGAAGGAAATGGTCGTATGGTAGGAACTTTACCTAAGACACACTTATATGTGTTTGGTATAGAAAAATTTGTAAATTCAATCTCAGATGCAAGATGGATTTTTAAAGCACTTCCAAGAAATGGTACCGCACAAAAAATGACAACATATTTGTCAATGTATACGGGAGCTTGTGAAGTTGTAAGTGATAAAGAAAATGACACAAAAGAGAAAAAAGATTTTTATTGCGTAATTATTGATGATCCTGGTAGAAGAGAAATTCTAGCTGATGAAAATTACAGCGAAATTTTTAACTGTATACGTTGTGGAGCCTGCTTAGATGTTTGCCCTGCCTTTGCCTTGGTTGGTGGACATGTATTTGGTTCAAATGTTTATACAGGTGGTATAGGAACTCTTTTGACTAATTTCTTGGTATCAGAACAAAGGGCTAAAGAAATTCAAGGAATTTGCTTGCAATGTGGTAGATGTAATGAAGTCTGTGGTGGTGGCTTAGATATTTCTGGCATGATTATGAAACTTAGAGAAGAAGATGTTGAGAAAAATCCAGACGCTGTTAAAAAATTTGCCCTTGATGCAGTTACAGATAGAAAATTATTCCATTCCTTGCTTCGTATAGCATCAGTTGCTCAAGATGCCTTTACCAAAGGTCAACCAATGATAAGACACTTGCCAATGTTCTTATCTGGCGTTACAAAAGGAAAGAGCCTTCCTGCTATAGCAAAAGTACCTTTTAGGGATATTTTCCCAACTATAGAACAAAAGGTAGAAAATCCTAAGGGAACAATTGCTTTATTTGCTGGATGTTTACTTGATTTTGTTTATGTTGATACAGCAAGAGCTGTTATAGCTGATTTAAATTCTATAGGCTATAAAGTTGAATTTCCTATGGGACAAGCTTGTTGTGGATGTCCTGCTTCAAACATGGGAGATGTAGAAAATGCTAAGAAAGAAGCAGAAATTAACATAGAAGCAATGGATGCAGAAAAATATGATTATGTTGTTACTGCTTGTCCATCATGTACCCACCAATTAAGAAGTTATGAGAATTTCTTTGATGATAAGGATCCAATGAAAGAAAGAGCTCAAGAGATAGGAAGAAAAACTTTTGATTTCTGTAAGCTATTCTATGATTTGGGAGGCTTGACTGATCAAGGTGATGATAAAGAAATTAAGGTAACTTATCATGATTCTTGCCACTTAAAGAGAACTTTGGGCATCTACCAAGAGCCAAGAGAACTTTTAGCACATACTAAGGGAGTTGAACTTGTAGAAATGGCAGATAGTGACCAATGTTGTGGTTTTGGAGGATCATATTCTGTTTTATATCCTGAAATTTCATCAAAAATCTTGGAAAATAAGGTAAATAATGCAAATGAAACAAAGGCAGATGTATTAGCTATAGATTGTCCTGGATGTATGATGCAAATTAGAGGTGGATTTGACGCTCATGGCGTTGATATGAAGGTTAAACATACTGCAGAGATAATTGCAGAAAAAAGAGGTCTTATTTAAAAATGCTAGAACTTAATAGTGTAATCAACAAATTTAATAGCTTTGAAATTAAGTCAAATGAAGATGATTGTATTGAAAATGAGATAAAGATAAATAAGCTTTTGGATAAAATAAAATATAATATCTCAAACATCTTGGATAACAAATTTAATAATACAGAAGTTGGAGAAGTAATAGATTATGCTGTTAGTTCTGTAGGAAAAATGATTAGATCAAGGCTACTTATTATGTTTGCATCAAATGCTTACAATTTTGAAGACTTGGAAGATGAAGTATGTGAACTTGCTAGTTTGGTTGAACTTATTCATCTTTCTTCTTTGATTCACGATGACATAATAGATGATGCAAATTTTAGAAGAAAAAAACTTTCCCTGCAAGCTAAATTTGGCAAAAGTGCCGCTGTCTATGCAGGTGACTTTATCATATCTAGAGTATATATGTATTTAGCCAAGAATTCTTTAAGAAAAGTTTCTTTAGAATTGACCCAGTCAATAGAGGACATGTGTGCTGGCGAAATTGGACAAAACATGTGCAAATACAAGTCAAACATTACTATAGATCAATATATAGACAATATAAAAGGAAAAACTTGTTCTTTATTTAAGACTTCTTGTTTGCTTGGAGCTTCTTTCGCTGATTTTACTGCTAAAGACCTTAAAAATATTGAACAGTTTGGTATGAATTTCGGTCTTATGTTTCAGCTTATTGATGATTTACTAGATTATACATCAAATTTAAATAAAGCAGGCAAAGATTGTAGAAAAGATTTTATAGAGGGCATATACACCTATCCTATAATTTGCCTAATAGAAAAAGAATCTTCAAATATTGAATTAAGAAGAATTTTAATAAAAAATCAAAATCATCAGTTAGAGGATGAAGATTTTATGAAAGTGGTAAGTCTAGCTAATAAAAGTGGGGCTATTGATTTAACAAAAAAAGAAATAAAAAGATTAGCTGCTATAAATCAAGAAATTTTAGATAACTTAGCTTGTACTAGTTTTTCTAGATATCTTAGCAAATCTATTTTAAAGAAAATAGAAGTAATATGAACAAATACAATAATTTATCCCTTAGGGCTTGCTATCAATTAGCAGCACCCCATACTTGGGTTTCATCAATTATACCTGTGGTATTTGCAATTCTTTTAGCTGATATTTTTGGCTTAGATCTTTTAATATGGCAAAAAATACTATTGACTCTTGCTTGTATATCAATGCAAGCTTCAGTTAATACTTTTAATGACTATTCCGACTTTGTAAGTGGAGTGGATAGTAGAGATGATAATGTTAAATCAAGTGATTCTACTCTTGTTTTTGGCAATATTAATCCCAAAAGTGCCCTATTTCTTGCAGTATTTTATTTGTCCTTAGGCCTAGTTTTTGGATTATTATCCTTAAAAGAATACAAGCTTTATCCTATAAGCATAGGAATAGTTGGGGCAATAATTGTAATTACCTATTCTTGCGGGCCTTTGAAGCTTTCATATTTGCCTTTAGGAGAGCTAGTATCTGGTTTTGTTATGGGTGGTTTAATTCCTTTGGCAGTATTAGCTGTTGGAGATGGAAAGATACATTGGAAAGCCTTGCTATATTCAACAAATATAATGATTGGCATAGGGCTTATCATGATGACAAATAATGCCTGTGACCTAATAAAAGATAAAAAAGCTTCAAGGAATACACTTGCTGTTAAACTTGGGATAGAAAAAATAAGAAAAATTTATAGGATATTTATAATTTTAGATCTTGTTTTTCTTATGATTTTCTCAATTAAGTTCATGCAAGTGGAGGGCTTTGTAATAATTTCCTTAACACTATTATTGTATATAGACTTATTAAAGTATCTTTTAAATTCAAAATTATTGGCAAAAGATAGGATATTGCAGATGAAATCAATATTAAAGTTTAATCTTGTTACAAATGGAGCTTATATTTTAGTTTTAATCTTAAAGAATTTGGAGCTATAGATGGATAAGGCGAAAGAAAGAAAGGTTTTTGAAATTTTTCAGCAGATATCAGCAAGATATGATAGGTCCAACGACAGGATAAGCCTGGGATTTCAAAAATCATGGAAAAAATATTTAATAAATGATGTTATAAATATGGCAAAGCCAAATTCTAAAATATTGGACTTATGTTCAGGTACAGGAGATATAGGAATAGCTATAGCAAAAAAAAGATGCGATGTAAATGTAATAGGAGCTGATTTTTCACCAAATATGCTAGGAGAGGCAAGAGAAAAATCAAAAGATTTAAGTAATATTAGTTTTGCTTTGGAAAATGCCTGTGCTTTATCCTATAAAGATTCTTCTTTTGATATAGTTACCATATCTTTTGGGCTTAGAAATACCAGAGATTATCAAAAAGTACTAGGAGAAATCAAGAGAGTACTGAAAAAAGGCGGATTTATCATATGTTTGGATTCATTTGTGCCTGATAATATAATTGTTAGACCCTTCTATAAGCTATATTTTAAATATCTTATGCCAGTAATTGGTGGGGGAATAAGCAAGATTAAGGCCTATAGATGGTTATATCAATCGACTAAAGATTTTTTGAAAAAAAGTGAGCTAATAGACCTATATAAAAAAATTGGCTTTACAAATATTGAGAGTAAAAGCTTGATGTTTGGAGCTTGCCTTCTGATTAAAGGAAAAAAAGTATAAAATGATTGTTATTTTTGGAAAGGAGATGACATAGATGAGCGAAGATAAATTTGATGCCATTATAGTTGGTGGTGGACTTGCCGGTATAAGCGCAGCCTTGGTTATGGCTAAGGCAGGCCTAGAAGTTATGCTTATTGAACGTGGAGACTATTGTGGGGCAAAAAATATGACTGGTGGAAGACTTTATGGTCATAGTCTTGAAAAGATAATTCCAAATTTTGCCCAAGAAGCACCAGTAGAAAGAATTGTTACTAAGGAAAAAATTTCAATAATGAGCGAAGACTCATCATTTGATTTTACTTACAACTCTAAAAAATTGGCCGGAAATAAAGCAGAGGCTTCATATACAGTATTAAGGACTGAATTTGATAAATGGATGGCAGAAAAAGCAGAAGAGGCTGGAGCAAATGTCATTACTGGAATTTTGGTTGAAGACTTATTAAAAGATGAAAACGGGAAAATCATTGGAGTTATGGCGACAGGTGAAGAGATATATTCCGATGTTGTAATATTGGCAGATGGGGTAAACTCCTTACTAAGTCAACAAATAGGTCTAAAAGAAGAACTAAAAGCTGACCAAGTAGCAGTTGGAGCCAAAGAAGTAATCCATATAGATGAAGAAGTATTAAATCAAAGATTTGGTTTAATGGATAATGAAGGCTTATCATGGCTTTCAGTAGGAGAT
Organism: Peptoniphilaceae bacterium; assembly: GCA_028723425.1. GTDB lineage: Bacteria > Bacillota > Clostridia > Tissierellales > Peptoniphilaceae > Anaerococcus. The sequence continues at coordinate 6,504 of JAQYEZ010000069.1, forward strand.
CCTACAATGGGTGGCTTTGGTGGAGGGCTCTTATATGTAAATAGAGACTCTGTTTCTATAGGAGTTGTTTCAACTTTAAGCGATATAGATCATGCGCAAATGCCTATATATGAGTTTTTAGATAGATTTAAAAATCATCCTTCAATAGCTCCATATATAGAAGGTGGAACTACAGTAGAATATTCAGCCCACCTAGTACCAGAAGCTGGTATACATATGCTACCAAAATTATATGCAGACGGAGTTTTGGTTACAGGAGATGCTGCTGGTTTTTGTATAAACTTAGGCTTTACAGTTAGAGGAATGGACTTTGCTATAGAATCCGGTAGACTTGCAGCAGAAACAGTGATAAGAGCTAAAGAAAGAGAAGATTTTAGCCAAGAAACTCTTTCATACTACAAAGAACTTTTGGATGATAGCTTTATTATGAGAGATTTGGAAGAATTTAAGGGATTTCCTACTTTATTAAGTAGAAGAGAAATATTTGAAGTTATGCCAGATCTTGTAACAGATATAGCAAATAATACCTTTACAGTTGATGGAAAACCTGGAAAGTCAATGATGATGTATGCCATAAATGCTATTGCTCAAAGAACATCTGCATCAAACTTGGTCAATTTTGTAACAACAGTTATGGAGGCGTTTTAGATGAAAAAATTAACAATCGAAGATAGACTTGGTTTAAATATTTTTCATACTGATGAAAAAAATTCACATATAGATGTCGATTTAGATTCAAAAGATGAAGAAGAAATTAATAAGTTGATAAAAGCTTGCCCAGCTGGCTGCTATACTTACATAGATGGAAAATTTGGATTTTCTTGGTTGGGTTGCTTAGAATGTGGAACATGTAGAGTTTTATCAAAAGGAAAATTAGTAAAAGATTGGCATCATCCACAAGGAGAAGTGGGAGTAAGTTATAGAAAAGGTTAGAAGCTTTTCAAATAACTAAATATATTTGGGATTATGCAAAAAGCTAGGTTACTTATATAATAAATTCTTAAGTTTAAGCTTTTGTATTAAAAACTTATAATTAAAAGAATGATTTGTATAATCCCTTTTCTTTTATTTATAAATACACTATGCTTAATAGTGGTAATTAGAAAGAAAAATCAAATTATAAAAAACGATTTCATTAAATGAGATATATTAGAAAGACACAAATATTAAAAAAATAAGGATTTTATAGAAAATCAGGAGGAACTATGAACTATTTAAGAGAATTTGTGATCCTTTGTATTTGCATATTCTTAGGAGTAATTACAAGAATGCTTATAAATTTCCCGATACCTGAAACTGTATATGGTATGATTTACTTATTTATAGCTTTAAAATTTAAGATACTTGCAATTGATGATGTAAAACAAACTTGCGATGGAATTTTACAGAATTTGGCCATTTTATTTGTACCAGTTGGTGCAGCCATAATGACTAATTTTGATGTCTTGAGGGGAAAATTTCTTTTATGGATGATACTAATAATCATTGGAACAAGCGTAACAATGACAATTACAGGTTTAGTTGTACAAGTTTTACAAAATAGAAGCAACAAAAAGGAGCACGGTAATGTTTGATAATCAATATTTCGGCATAATACTAACATTTGCAGCTTATGAAATAGGAAAATGGATCAATAGTAAAGTTAAATCTCCAGTATCAAACCCCTTATTAATTGGAATAATTTTGGTAGTTGGATTCTTAAAAATCACAGGAATTTCTTTTGAAAGCTACAAATTAGGCGGAGACTTTATAGCCTTCTTTATTGCTCCAGCAACAGTAGCTATGGTAATAGATTTATATGAAAGCTTAGATGTATTAAAGAAGAATTTCGTTCCTGTAATGTTGGGTATAATAATTGGATCTATAGCATCTATGCTTACAGTTATTATAGTAACAAAGTTTATGAAGTTTGATAAACAATTAGTAACATCCTTGGTACCTGAGTCAATTACAACTGCTATAGCAGTATCCCTATCAGAAGAATATAAGGGTATTGCAGCTCTTACGGCTATAACTGTAGTTATTAGAGGAGTTGTAGGCGCTGTTATAGCTCCAACAATTACAAAAATATTTAAGATAAAAGATCCTGTTGCCCAAGGTGTTGCTATAGGAACTTCTTCCCATGCTGCTGGAACATCAGAGGCAAGAAAAATGGGAAAAATTCAAGGCGCTTTCAGTGGTTTGTCAATAGCTGTAGCAGGCTTGGTTACAGTATTTTTGATGCCTTTTATGATGATAATTGTTAACCAAATCTTTTAAATAATTAACTTGAAAAAATATGAGATAAAGGTTATAATAAATGTGTTAGTTATTTAACAAACATAAATATAAAAGTAAGTGCTTAGAAAGTTTTTTTAAAAATGTGTAAGCTAATATTTTTGAGTATTTATGTAAGCAAATATTTAGGAAATTTATGGGTGAAAAGATTTTCATATATTGCTGGATATGGTACAATATTATCGAATGAGCTGATAGGAAAACATGATTATTATCTGCTCTAAAGTCATCAAAACTGTTGGATGTATTAATTAAGAAAGGATTGTAAGATGTTTAAATTAAACGAAGATTATGAAGAAATGAGACAAGCTTTTAGAGAATTTGCCGAAAACGAAGTAGCACCTATGGCAATAGAAGTTGATGAGAAACACATGTTCCCAGAAGAAAATGTTAAAAAAATGCAAGAATTGGGATTTTTTGGAATACCATTTGCTGAAGAATATGGTGGACAAGGGGCTGATACTTTAACATATGTGCTTGCAGTAGAAGAGCTTTCTAAATGTTGTGCTACAACTGGTGTTATAGTTTCTGCTCATACTTCTCTATGTGCAGATGCTATTAACAAATTTGGTACAGAAGAACAAAAACAAAAATACTTAGTTCCATTAGCTTCTGGACAAACTTTAGGTGCCTTTGCTCTAACAGAACCAGATGCAGGTACAGATGCTGCTGGACAAAAAACAGTTGCTGTTAAAGATGGAGATGACTATGTTCTTAATGGTACAAAAATCTTTATTACAAACGGCAAATACGCCGATACATATGTAGTATTTGCTATGACAGATAAATCCCAAGGAACAAGAGGAATTTCTGCTTTCATACTTGAAAAAGGCATGCCTGGATTTAACTTTGGTACAATCGAAGATAAGATGGGAATCAAAGGTTCTTCAACAGCTGAGCTTATATTCCAAGATGTAAGAGTACCAAAAGAAAATATGCTTGGTCAAGAAGGCAAGGGCTTTAAGATTGCTATGCAAACTCTTGACGGTGGAAGAATAGGTATAGCAGCTCAAGCTTTAGGTATAGCTGAGGGATCTTTAAATAAAGCTATAAAATATGTTAAAGAAAGAAAGCAATTTGGAAGAGAAATTGCTAAATTCCAAAATACACAATTCAAAATAGCAGAAATGGCTATAGACATTGAAGCAGCTAGAAATTTAGTCTACAAAGCAGCTTCACTCAAAGATGAGGGAGAAAATTATACAGTAGCAGCAGCTGCAGCTAAATTAAAAGCAGCTAGAACAGCTATGGATGTTACAACAAAAGTAGTTCAATTATTCGGTGGATATGGCTACGTAAAAGAATATGAAGTTGAAAGAATGATGAGAGATGCTAAGATAACAGAAATCTACGAAGGAACATCAGAAGTAATGTTGATGGTAGTAAGTGGAGCTTTACTTAAATAAGTAAATTTCTTAGGCTTTAAATTCTTTTAGGACTAAAGATTTATACTATTAGGAGGAATAGATGAAAATTTTTGTATGTGTAAAACAAGTACCAGATACAAGTGAAATTAAAATAGACCCAGTTACAAATACTCTTGTTAGAGCAGGTGTACCAAGCATATTAAATACTTATGATCAATATGCTCTAGAACAAGCATTACAAATTAAAGATAAAAACCCAGATACTGAAATAGTAGTAATTTCTATGGGACCACCTCAAGCAGAAACCATGCTTAGAGATTGTTTGGCAGTTGGAGCAAACAAGGCTTATTTGGTTACTGATAGAAAATTTGGTGGATCAGATACACTTGCAACCTCATATATACTTTCTACAGCAATTAAAGCTGTAGCACAAAGAGAAGGCGATTATGATCTTATCTTCTGTGGTCTACAAGCTATAGATGGAGATACAGCTCAAGTTGGACCAGAACTTGCTGAACATTTATCTCTTCCTCAAGTAACATATTCACATACAGTAGAACTTAATGACGAAGGTATCTTAGTAACAAGAGAAGTAGAAGGCGGAATTGAAAAAGTTCAAGCTATAATGCCTGCTCTTATCACATTTACAAAATATGAAGATCTTAGATATCCAAAAATTAAAGATAAAATGAAAGCTAAAAAAGCTACTATTGAACACTTAACCTTTGAGGAAATTGGAGAGAATATTGACGAGACTCAAATAGGCCTTAAAGGTTCTCCAACTAGAGTTAAAAAGACTTATACACCAGATAGAAAGAAAGCAGGAATAATCTTTAATGGAGAAGATCCTGCAGAAGCAGTAAATAAGTTAGTTGAAACTTTAAAAGAAAGAAAGTTAATCTAGGAGGAATCATATGAGTGAAAATAAAAATCTTTGGATATTTGTTGAAACACAAAAAGATGGTTCAGCAGTAAGTGTTGGTCTAGAACTTTGTGGACCAGGACGTAAAATTGCTGATGAAATTGGAGAAAAAATGTATGCTGTAATTATCGGCAAAAATGTTGATAAAGCAGCAGAACAAGTAAAAGAATATGGAGTAGACGGAATCATCAGAGTTGAAGGTGAAGTTTACAAAGAATATAACACAGATGTATATGCTAATGCTATTTGCAAACTAGTAGAAAAATATAATCCTAACATCTTATTTATAGGTGCTACAAATTTAGGTAGGGACTTAGGACCAAGAGTTTCAGCTAGATTACACACAGGTTTAACAGCTGATTGTACAGAATTATCTATAGATGTTGAAACTAAAAATATGATCTGGACACGTCCAGCATTCGGTGGAAACTTAATGGCTATGATTCTTTGCCCAGACCACAGACCACAAATGGGTACAGTAAGACCTGGAGTTTTCAAGAAAAATCCAACAGGAGCAAAAGAAGATATAGAGATTATTAAAGAAGATATCGACTTTGCCAAAGAAGATATTAGAACAAGAGTAGTAGAATTTATACCTGAAGAAGGCGGAGACACAGTTGATTTACTTGGAGCAGAATATATAGTATCAGGTGGTCGTGGTCTACAAGATCCTAAAAACTTTGCCTTAGTAGAAGATCTTGCAAAAGCCTTAGATGCAACTGTAGGTTCATCAAGAGCTGCCGTAGATGCTGGTTGGATTTCACACTCTCACCAAGTTGGTCAATCAGGAAAAACTGTAGGTCCAAAGATCTATGTTGCAGTTGGTATTTCTGGAGCTATCCAACACTTGGCTGGTATGAGCTCATCAGATATTATCATAGCAATTAACAAAGATCCAGATGCACCAATCTTTACTGTAGCTGATTATGGTATAGTTGGAGACCTATTTGAAGTAGTTCCAAAACTCACTGAAGCTATAAATAAGGTTAAAAACGCATAAAAATTTCTATAAAAAGGATTCAAAAGAGTCCTTTTTATACAAGATTTTATTGTTTATAATTTAACAAGAACTTTTATTATAAATTAAGGACAAAATTTATAAAAAAAACTAGTAATATAAGAGAAAACGATTATAATGATTAAAAGAAATAATTTATATATTTATACATTATTTTACCAAAAATTGAATAATCGTAGCAAAGGTATCTAGTTTTTAAATAAAAAAGGAGAAAATATGGATTTTAAAAACGTTATTCTTGAAAAAAACGATGGCATTGCCCTTGTAAAGATGAACAGACCTAAGGCATTAAATGCTTTAAACTCTGAAACATTAGATGAGTTAAGTCTTGTCTTCGATGATATTAACAAAGATAGTGAAATCTATGTTGTTATTATCACTGGTGAAGGAAGAAGCTTTGTAGCTGGAGCAGATATTACCGAAATGGCAAATCTCAATGCTATGGAAGCAAAAAATTTCATGAATAAAGGTTTAACAGTATTTAGAAATATCGAAAGATGCACTAAGCCTGTTATTGCAGCAATAAACGGCTTTGCCTTAGGTGGTGGATGCGAGCTTGCTTTAAGCTGCGATATTAGAATAGCAAGCGAGAAGGCTATGTTTGGCCAACCAGAAGTTGGTCTTGGAATAATACCAGGTTTTGGTGGGACCCAAAGATTACAAAGAATAATTGGTCAAGGTCATGCAAAATATTTAATCTATACAGCCCAAAATATAAAAGCTGACAAAGCTTTGGAATATGGCCTAGTAGAAGAAGTAGTTGCTGCTGATAGCCTTATGGATAGGGCTTATGAAATTGCTAAAAAGATTATGGCAAATGCACCTATAGCAGTAAGAAATGCAAAAGAAGCAATAAATACTGGGGCACAAGTAGATATGGACTCTGCAATAAAAATTGAAGAATACTTATGTGGTCTTTTATTTGCAACAGAAGATCAAAAAGAAGGTATGCAAGCCTTTGTAAACAAGACTAAAGCAGAATTCAGAAATAAATAAGATTAAAGTAGGTAAAAATTTAAATTTACAAAATAAAGGAGAGAAAAAAATGAAAGTAGCAGTAATCGGTTCAGGTACAATGGGAGCAGGCATTGCTCAAGTAATGGCAGCAAAACACGAAGTAATCTTGAGAGATGTTGTTAAAGAAGCATTGGAAAAAGCACAAAAAACAATCGACAAAAATCTAACAAGATCAGTTGAAAAAGGTAGAATGAAAGAAGAAGATAAAGAAAAAATTATCGCAAATATAAAAATTTCAGAAGATATACAAGATGTAAAAGACTGTGATTTAATTATAGAAGCAGCTTCTGAAAATCCTAACATCAAAAAATCAATCTTTAAAGAACTTGATGAAGTTTGTGATGAAAAAACTATCCTTGCTTCAAATACATCTTCACTTTCTATAACAGAAATTGGTGCAGCAACCAAAAGAGCTGAAAAAGTTATTGGCATGCACTTCTTTAATCCAGTTCCAGCAATGAAATTAGTAGAAGTTATTAGAGGAAAGAAAACATCTGACCAAGTAAATAAATTTATAATTGATCTTTCAGAAGAAATTGGTAAAACTCCAGTTCAAGTAGAAGAAGGTCCTGGTTTTGTAGTAAATAGAATTCTTGTTCCAATGATAAATGAAGCAATAGGAATCTATGCTGATGGTCTAGCGAGTGCAGAAGATATAGATACAGCTATGAAGCTTGGAGCAAACCATCCAATGGGACCTCTAGCTTTAGGAGATTTAATAGGTCTTGATATAGTTCTTGCTATTATGGAAGTACTCTATACTGAATTCGGTGATTCTAAATATAGACCACATCCATTACTTAGAAAAATGGTAAGAGCTGGAGAATTAGGAAGAAAAACTGGTGTAGGTTTCTTCGACTACAGAAAATAATATAAGTCTATGAGAGCCTAAATTTTTAAGGCTCTCTTTTAATTTGAAATTATAAGTAAAGTCTAAAAAAATGTTTAAAATAATCATTATGGGTATAATTATAATTGATTGATTAAATATTGTAAAAATTCTATTGCTAAATTTACAAATATTATTATCTTAGCTATAGAATCGTTTGCAAAATAAAGTATAATCTTTATAGATAAACAAATGAGAGGGGAAAAGTAAAATGGATTTCCAAAAGTTATATGAAGAAAAATTAATCACAGTTGATGAGGCAGCCAAAAAAGTTAAATCTGGAGATTGGGTAGAATATGGTTGGTCTATGCTAACACCTTACGACTTTGATAAAGCTTTGGCTAAAAGAGTAGATGAACTAGAAGATGTAAAGATTAGAGGCGGTGTAATGCCTTTTGCACCAGAAGCTGTCCTTCAATCCAAAAATAACGAAGTATTTCACAATTCATGGCATGCTTCAGGAGCTGAAAGAAAACTAATAAATTCGGGCAAGGGTTTTTATGCATCAATCAGATACTCTGAATTGCCAAGATATATTAGGGAAAACACAGAAGTAGACCTAGCTGTTTTGCCTGTAACACCAATGGACAAACACGGAAATTTCAACTTTGGTATATCAGCAAGTCACTTTAGGGCAATTATAGAAAAGGCAAAAATATTAATACTTGAAATTAATAAAAACATACCAAGAGCTCTTGGTGGTTATGATAACTTTGTAAATATTAAGGATGTTGACTATGTATATGAAGGATCAAACTATCCAATGTTTACCATACCAAAGGCTAAGTTTGGTGAAGCAGAAGAAAAAGTAGCCCAATATGTTGTAAATGAATTGGTTGACGGTGCAACCTTACAAATTGGTATAGGATCCCTACCTTCTGCCATAGGTTCCTTAATTGCTAAGTCAGACTTAAAAGAGCTTGGAGTTCACACAGAAATGTATGTAGATTCCTTTGTAGAACTTTCAAAAATCGGAAAAATTACAGGAAATAAGAAAAACATAAATCCAAGAAGACAAACCTACGCCTTTGCGGCAGGCACTCAAGAACTATATGACTTTATAGATGATAACGAGGAATTGATGGCAGCCCCAGTTGACTATGTAAATGACGTGTCAATCTGTGCAGCCCATGATAACTTTATGTCTATAAACTCAGCCCTCGAGGTAGATCTTTACGGTCAAGTTTCCTCAGAAACAGCAGGTCTAAAACATATTTCTGGAGCAGGTGGAGCTTTAGACTTCTGTATGGGAGCTTACAAGTCTAAGGGAGGAAAATCCTTCATGACACTTCTATCATCCAGGGTTGACAAAAATGGCATAAGGCATTCTAATATAGTTCCTACCCTAAAACCAGGCAGCCAAGCAACAGCTACTAGAGCAAATGCTAACTATATAGTTACAGAACAAGGTATAGTTAACCTAAAAGGGAAATCACAATGGGAAAGATCTGAATTATTAATTAGTATTGCCCACCCAGATTTAAGAGATGACTTAATCAAACAAGCAGAAGCAAATGGAATCTGGAGAAGATCTAATAAGTAGTAAATGCAATAAATTTAAAAGATAATAAAAACCTAAACCCCTAAAAGCTTTTCTATAAAAGCCTAAAGGGGTTTATCTTTATAAAACAAAAAATTTATTATTTTAATTATTTTCTTTAAATAAATACAAGTATTGTCCGTATCCTTCTTTTTCCATATCATCTTTTGCTATAAATCTTAAGCTTGCGCCATTTATACAATATCTTAGTCCACCCCTATCTTTGGGTCCATCGGTAAAGACATGACCAAGATGACTATCAGCCTCTTTTGATCTAACTTCTGTTCTTATCATGCCATGAGATAGATCTTGTTTTTCTCTTATGCTCTCTTTATTTAAAGGCTTAGTAAAGGAAGGCCATCCACATCCTGAGTCAAATTTATCAAAGGATGAGAATAAAACTTCTCCACTTACTATATCTACATAGATTCCTTCTTGGAAAAAGTTATCGTATTTACTAGAAAATGGTCTTTCGGTAGCAGACTTTTGTGTTACTTGGTACTCTTCGTCTGTCAATTTTTCTCTAAGTTCTTTATCGCTTGGTTTATTGTACATATAATCCTCCTCCTAGTATTATACCTGTTTTCAAAAAAATTTAAGACTTCTTTATTTTAAGTGGGTATAGTGATAAAATATATAAAAATACTATTAATAAAGGGAGGGTTCATTTTGACAAGTGATATGTTAGCTCAAAATGCAAGATGGCCTAAGTTTGATGATAAAATTTTTGCTGCTGCCAAAAGAGCGAGCGATGCAATAAATCTTTATGGCAAGGAAAAGGTAATAGATTCTACACTAGGGGCTCTTTATGATGATGATGGAAATATTGTAGCTTTTGATTCAGTCTATAAATGCCTTGAAAACATGGACAGATCTTTGATAGCTTCTTATGCACCAATAGAGGGTACTATAGAATTTCAAAAAAATGTTATTGACGTATGTTTTGGAAAGTATAAGCCACAAGCTTATATAAGAGCTGTTGCAACTCCTGGGGGAACTGGAGCTGTTAGACATGGTATTTGGTCATTTACTGGGGAAGATGATCCGGTTATTTGCCATGACTGGTACTGGCCTTCTTATGAACTTATATGTGATGAATTTAAAAGAAATTTTGTTACCTACGAACTTTTTGATGAAAAATACAAGTTTAACATCAAGGCTTTTGAAAAGACTTTTAGAAAAGAATTGAGAAAGAAAGATAGGCTACTTGCAATCTTTAATACTCCTGCTAACAATCCGACAGGCTATTCTTTGTCTGATGACGAATGGGATAGGGTGCTTGAGATTGTTCTTGATGAGGCTAAAAATAAGAATAAAAAAATAACACTTTTGCTAGATGTCGCCTATATGGAATATGCAGGTAGTGGAGAACAAAAGAAATTTTTCACAAAATTTCAAAATTTGCCAGACAATATTTTTATCCTAATAGCTTTTTCTATGTCAAAGGCCTATACGGCTTATGGAATGAGATCTGGGGCAGCTATAGGTCTATCTTCAAATGAAGATATTGTAGATGATTTTTATTATTCTCTCTCCCACGCTAATAGAGCCAACTGGTCTAATGGCAACCATAGCGCTATGGAAATATTAACTAAATTAAATGAAGATAAGGATATGGAAAAATCATACCTTGAAGATTTAAATAAATATAGGGCTATGCTTGAAGGGCGTGCCAGGGCATTTATAGAGTCGAGTAAAGAAGTTGGTCTTGAAATATTACCTTATTTTGGAGGATTTTTCATTTCAATACCAGCAGAAAATTCAGAAAAGATTTCAAGCTTATTGGAAGAAAAAAATATCTTTATAATTGCCAATAAAAATGGACTTAGATTTGCAGTTTGTGCTGTATCAAAAGATAAATGTAGAAAAACTCCTAGGATAATTAAAGAAGTTATGGATTCTATTAAAAAGTAGAAGCTTTATATGGTAAATCTATTTAATTATCTATTTTCATTAAAAAAATCTTTTTGATTAGCTATCAAAATTTTAGCTAATCAGAAAGATTTTTCATAAAAACACTTAGATTTTAATTTAAGACTTTACAAGCAAAATTAAACTTATATTTTTTTAAAGTTCCTTTATTTTTTTAAACAATTCTATAGCAGCATTTCTTGGTCCTTCAAATTCCATGCCTTGGATAGCGAGTTGTGTTCTTAAACTTCCAATATTTACTTTATTTTCAAATAATTTGTCAAAATATTTTTCCAAAAGTATATCACATTCTTCCTTTTTTTGGACTGGACCAAATGGATTTGCAAAGTAGGTTTGGACCAGCCCTGTTTCTGTAGTTGTTCCCTTTGCAAGTCTTGCTCCTCTTTTAAAGATTCTTAAGGCATCTTCTTTATTATCAAGTACATTGTAGGAGTTTTCATTTTCTAGCACAACTGAATAATTGTCTGCATAGAGGAAGAAATCAACTTTATAGCCCTTCATGATTTGATCATAAGTTGAAACCGGCATTATAAGTCTTGCATTAACCTTATCTGGATTCATAAAGACAGACCTATCGATTTGCTTAAAGGCATAGCCTGAATCAAGATCATCTAATCTTACAAAGGCTCCAATCTCTGTTCCATAGGCCATAACTTGGTTATTTTCTATTCTAAAAGAACCCATATCATCAAAAATAACTGTCATTTCCCTTATATAATCTTTGGCAAGAGATCTAAAGGCTTCTATAGATTCACTTTTTCCAGCTCCAGAATCTCCAAGGATGACAATATTGGCAGCTTTGCCGTTTTGCAAAACAATATTAACTCCAGCCCCATGGATTGGTAAATAACCTCTTCTTATGTTAATTACATTATTTAGGGTTAAACACATTTTCTTTAAATAACCAAAATAATCAACCTTGTCATCATAGTTTACATAGCCAACTAATAAATCATTTTTCTCATCTATATAAAAGACATGCTTTTCTTCCAAACCATCTTTGGCCCCAAATAAGTAGATAGCATCTGGCTTTCTATTTTTTATTTCTTCTTCATTTGCTAGTTCAAAGAGGTTTGATGTTGCTATACCATGAGTTAGCAAATCTCTGTGGAAATAAATATAAATTAAATTATCTCCAACTTTTGCAGGATAGCAATAGAAGTGTTCTGGCTTTATTTTTACTCCATCAAAGGGATTTTCTTTTACTTCCTTAAAAATACCATCCCTTTTGTTGGACTTAGTATAGGTTATATAGGGAGTTTCTACCATGATTTTAGTTATTATAGGAATATTATTTACAAGCTTATATTGGTCTGGAAGCTTATAATTATATTTTTTAACAACAAGACCAGCATTTGCCCCTGCTTGAACTTGTCTATAGACTTTAGGATATTCTCCAGTAAGTGCAAATTCAACTCTCCTATAGGTATCTAGGATTAAGGTCTTTAAGAAGTTGTTGGCTCCAAGAAAATTTACTACCTCAATTCCTTGGGCATCAGCTTTTTGTTCTACTATAGTGTATCTTTCAAGTCTTCTCCAAAAATCATAGAGCTCTTCTATGATTTGAAGTAGTTGTTTTCTTTCTTTGTTTAAATAATGATATTTATTTATTTTTGATGAAATATCGTCAATATTCATAATATTTAAAAACTTAATAATATCACACAACTGACCTGTAAGCACATCTACATCAGAATTGCGGAAAAACTTTTCCAAATATGTATATATATGGCTAGATTGTTTTTTGTTGCTATCAATATAGGCCCTTATAACCTTAACTAGACCGTCAGAATTCAAAAGATCAGCTGAAGTATCATAATACTGTTGGGATAAATTCATTATTACTTTGTTACCGGTTATCGAAAATTCCTTACTCATTTCTTCTCCTTAACCAAAAACTTAAATTTGGTTTATACTCATAATGTTTACATTATCAATACTATAATTATATAGTAATAGAGCTTCCATATCAAGCTAAAATAACTATAAGTTAAGCTCATTTCTGGATTTCTTTATATAAGTCCTACTCTTAAAAAGTATATTATATATAAATTTTTTGATAAAAAATAAGCTAAACTGTATCATACTATACAAATACATTTATTTAATGTGATAAATAGGTTGAAAACATGAGGTGATTAGTGATGATTAAGCAAAATGAAGAATTAATTGAAAGGGTAGAAAAAAATATAAGAATTTATTATATAGGTCAATTTTTGTTAGTATTTTCTTTTACAATGCCCCATGCAATTCTAACTCCAATTTTATTAACAAAGGGAATTTTAATTAACCAAATTGCCTTAATTCAGTTTTTTTATAATTTGGCTATGTTAATTTTTGAAATACCAAGTGGCATAGTAGCTGATAGAATTTCTAGGAAAAAAACATTTATTTGTTCCCTAGTTTGTTTATTTATAGCTTTTTTTATAATTCTAAAGTTTAATTCCCTATATATTTTGTGCCTAGCCTGGTTTGTTTATGGCCTGTCGCAAGCTTTAAATACTGGGACCTTAGATAGCGATATGATAAATTCTATAAAAAGTTATAAAAAAGATTATTATAAGCCTTTTTTCAAAAATTCTAATTATCTAGCTTTGATAGGATCTATTGTAGGTAGTGGATTTGGATTTTTATTGTATAGGATAATTGATATAAATATATACCTTATTTCTCTAAGCCTAATTATTATAGTTTCAATTCTTATTATTCTTGGCTACAAAGAAATAGCAACAAAGAAAGCTCAAAATATTAAACTATCAGATTTCAAAGATCATTTTTTAGAGGCTTTAGAAGAGGTTAAAGAAAATAGATTTGTTAAATATTCTATTATAGCTCTTGCAATTTTACAATTTTATTTGCAATTCCATTTTCACTATTGGCAGGCCCTGTTTTTGGAAAATAATATTAGCAAAGACTATTTTTACCTAATGTATATCCTCTTTCAGCTTCTTAATATTTTTGTATATAAGATTGATATTGAAAAATTTGATATTAAAAAGATTTTTCTTGTATTTTGTATCTCCTTAGTTTCGATTTTTCTACAAATTTTATTAAAAGGCAAGCTAATTTATATAATTTTATATTTTGCAGTGCTAGTTTTCTTTATGATAGTTTCATATTTAAGTAATTACCTTTTAAATAAACATGTTTCCCAAGAGAGAATTAGTGCTATTGTTTCTTTTAATTCAACTATACAAAGAATTGTTGCTGCGACTAGTTTATTAATATATGCTCTGGTTTTAAGGATATTTTCAATCAAATATAGTTTAACCTTTGTAGCATTTTTGATTTTGCTTTTAGAGTTTTATTTGTCTTTTAAAATTTTGAAGTTTAATGAAGAATGATATTTTAGTCCTATATTGGTAAAATTTACTCATAGTGTAAAATTTTCGGTAAGAGTTTTTTATCTAAGACTTACAAAGATTTTAATGGAGCAAAGATAAAATTCTTGATATGATAGATATAAAAAGAGCAGGTTTAAGAGAGGGTTTTATGGAATTTGAAAGAATAATAAAAGTTGAAAAGTTATCCAAAAGCTTTGGGTCTGCAGGAGCAAAAACTTTTGCCCTAAATTCTATAAGTTTTGATGTCTTGGATGGTGAATTTTTGGCTATCATGGGAGCAAGCGGTTCAGGCAAGACCACTCTTTTAAATTGCATATCTACCATGACAAAGCCTAGCAAGGGAAATATTTTTTTTGAAGGCAAAAAGGTAAATAAATTTAGGGAAAAAAGACTTGTAAAATATAGGTCAGAAGATATATCCTATGTATATCAAGATTTTAAATTATTGGACAACTTAACTGTGAAGGAAAATATTATACTTCCGCTTGTGATACAAAAAAGACAAGAACTTATGGAAAATTTGGATAAGCTTGTCGATGAGTTTAAACTTGAAAATTTATTGGGAAAATATACTACAGAAATTTCTGGTGGGGAAAAACAAAAAGTTGCTATAGCTAGGGCTCTTATTACAAATCCAAGAATAATACTTGCAGATGAACCGACTGGTGCTTTGGATTCTGTATCTTCTAGGTTACTTCTGGAAAAGTTTTATAGTCTTAATAAAAATGAAGGAAAGACAATACTTATGGTAACCCACGATGTAAATGCAGCAAGCTTTGCTACAAGAATTCTTTTTATTAAAGATGGATCAATATATCATGAAATAAGAAGAAAAGATAAGGAAATGCAAAAGGATTATTATGATAGAATATCTAGAGTTGTAAAACAACTTTCATCCAACAAACTTTACAAAGACTAGGAGTTTTTTATGAATTTGTCTTATATACTAAAAGATGCCAGAAAAAATAGGGAAGACAATAGGCTATATTTTTATAGTCTTGTCTTGGTCTTTATAGTTTCTTATACAGTTCTTTCTTTTGATAAAACCGAAATTTCTACTTTCCTTTATCAGGAAAATATATTTTTTATTAAAAATTATCTAATAGAAAGCTATATATATTCACTTGTTTTTATACTGACATTGATATTTTTTTCTAGCAAAAATCAACTTGATTATAGAAAAAAAGAATTTGCTTTACTTATGATGCTTGGAGAAAGAAGAAAAAATATATCTAAAAGATTGTCTTTAGAAGCTATTTTTAATTCTATTTTAGCCTTGGTCATAGCTTTTCCTATAGCTATATTTTTAAATGAATTTATTAATCTTTTTGTGATAAAAGTCTTGCAATTAGGTCTAAAATCACATAGGTTAAGAATTTCTTTTGGAGCTGTTATTACTACGAGTTTGGTTGTTATTATCCTCCAAATAATATCAATAAGATTAATTTCATTTTTTATTTTGAGAAAAGAGACCTACAAACTAATATATGGTAAAAATAAGGAAGAAATTTTTAAGAAAAAGAAGATAAATGAGAAAAAATCATTCTATATTTCAATTTTTTTACTTACAATTAGCATATACTTTTCCTTATTTTTTGGAGCAGTAGTATTTCCATGTGCTTTAGGTATTATTATTAGTTTATTTTTTTTCTATAGGGGCTTTCCCTATATTTTGGATAAGTTATCCAAGAATAATCTGGAGGATATCTTTGAAATAAGATTGATTGAAGAAAAATTCAAGTACGAGTACAAGTCCTTGTTCTTTACAAATTTTTTAATGATAATATCTTTTATACTTTTGATTTTGCCTTTAGCCCAATCTTTCTTTTTGAGAAATAATAACAAGGATGTTCCAGATTTTACTATTTATGATGGAAAAGAAGCAGTTGAAAAAATGTATAAGGAAGAAAAATACAAGAAGGTTTTGGAAAATCCTCAACCATTTTATCTTTCTCAAGTAAAAACTGATAAGGACCAGACTGATAATCTTATAGAAATAAATCTTATAGGTGAGAATATGGACGTCTCAGATATGTATGATTATATTATAAAAAAATCTTCCATTGATCAACTTTTTGAAAAAATGGGCAAGGAAAGTGTTGACATAAAAGATAATGAGGCTATGATTGTCTTTGAAAATTTTGATAATTACGATTATTATAAGGATAAGCTTGGGGACATTTTGCCTGAGTCTGAAGCTGTAATTGGGACTAGACATTTTAAAATTATTCCCAGATTTGAACCTAATGATATTTTTTCCAACAAGCAAGTTTTTTGGTCGGGAGGTTTGGTTGTAAGTGATGATGTTTATGATCAACTTGCCTTAAATGATAAAGCCTATGCCTATAATTTTTTTATAAAATCTTCTTATAAAAATAAGGAAGGTACCATTAAAGCATCAGAAACAATTAGGGATATGATGATAGAGGATGGCTTAAAGTACGAATCAAAAATTTGGCAACTTAAAACTGATATTTCTGATTTGGTAACAGATTTGTATATCAATCTTTACTTGGGAATTTTATTATTTATAATAGTAAATACTTATATAGCCTTTAAATTTCTATATTGGGTAAAGTTAAATAGAGAAAGATTTGCCATAAAAAAGCTTTTGGGAGAAGATCCTGGGGATACTAGAAAAAGAATGGAAAGGATTATATATTACTATTTTGCTTTCTTATTTGTCATATCATTTCTAGTTAATCTTGCTTTCTTTAAATCAAATATAGTAAATGTTGGAAACAAGGACAAGACCTACAGATATTTTGCTTATATAAATATTTGTCTAGTGGTCTTTGAACTAATATATATAGGAGTAATCAAAAAGATTACAAGAAATGAATTAGAAAAGTAGGTTTTTATGAAAAAAATAACTATAGTTGAGGATGATAAAATTTTGTATAAAGAGCTTGAAAAACTCTTTGAGAATCAAGGCTACCAAGTTACAACAGTAGATAGCTTTAAGGATGCTCATAAAGAAATAGAGCAAATAAATCCAGATCTTGCTATCCTTGATATAAATTTGCCTGAAACAAGCGGTTTTGTTATCTGCAAATATTTAAAAGAGAATACCTCTATACCAGTTTTAATGCTTACAGGTAGGGATACCCTAGAAGATGAATTGGAATCTTTAAACTTGGGTGCAGATGAGTATTTGACCAAACCATGCAACCCGACCAGGCTTGTAGCTAGAGCAAAAAAACTTATGAAAATTTACGAAAAACTAAGGGATGTTATCCTTATTGGAGATGTAGCTCTTGATATTTCTTCTTACAAGCTATCCTATAAGGATGATTATGTAATTTTTCCTATGACAGAGGGGGAAATTTTGAGAAAACTTATGGAAGCCTATCCTAAACCAGTAGGCAAAGAAGACCTGCTAGAAGAGGTTTGGTCAAGCAAATATATAGATGAAAATATTCTTCAAGTTAACTTAACTAGAATAAGAAAAAAGCTAAAAGCCATAGGTTTAAATGATGCTATAGTAAATGTAAGGGCAATTGGCTATAAATTTGAATATAAGGATTGATAAATGAAAGAAACATCATACTCCAAAAGATTAAAGCAATACCTACCGGTATTTTTGCTAACAGATTTTGTTTTTATTTTCTTAATCTACGTTGTAGCAGATGAATTAATCATATATCTTTCATCTTTTATTATTATTTTTACTTTTTTAAGTATTGTCTTTATATTTTATAGGGAATATAGCTTTCAAAGGCAAATAAAAAAGAAGTTTCTTGATTTTTTGGAAGATCCTTCTTTTGAATCAAGAGATAAGTTGGTGGAAAATTTGGGCACAGACTGGAAAAAAATTGTCTATCAACTTTATAAAGATATAAGTGATAAAAATCAGGAG
The DNA here is from genome assembly GCA_028723425.1 of Peptoniphilaceae bacterium. GTDB lineage: Bacteria > Bacillota > Clostridia > Tissierellales > Peptoniphilaceae > Anaerococcus. Next base: position 24,669 of record JAQYEZ010000069.1, read on the forward strand.
ATAGATCAAATGGAACTTGCCTTAAACTCTTATAGGGAATTTATAGAAGAGTGGACCCATGAAATAAAAACTCCTCTTTTAATATCAAATCTACTTTTGGAAAATCACAATAACGACTTATCGCCTGACCTAAAAGATAGGTTAAGGTATATTAACACAAGTTTTGAAACAAGCATAGATAAAATATTATTCTATGCAAGAAGTGATGCAGACCATGTGGACTATAAAATAAAGGCTATAAATATTAGAAAAATTTTGGATACAGTAATTGAAAAATATTATCCACTGATAGGAGAAAAGGGAGTAATAATTAGGGATAAGGCAGAAGATTTTATAGCTTTTTCTGATGAAAATGTACTTGTATTTATAATTTCTCAAATTATGGACAATGCCTTAAAGTATACAGAGGATATGATTGAGATAGAAACTATAGAAAGTGATAAGTATAATCATATAGAAATAATTGATAATGGAGATAAGGTTGATGACCAAGATGCGCCATTCATCTTTGAAAAGGGCTTTACAGGAGAAATCTCCTACAAGCAAAAACCGACAGGCATGGGCTTGTATTTGGTTAAAAAATACGCAGATGATTTGGGCTTAAAGGTTGAAATTTCTTCAAATGAAAAAGAACACTTTGGAATTAGGATAAGTTTTCCAAAAATAAAATAAATTTACTTGGGCTACTTAAAGGTTACATTATATAAGACTAGAATAAAGGAGGGGGAAAAAATGCCATGTACAACCTTACTTGTAGGTAAAAATGCAAGTTATGATAATTCAACAATAGTTACTAGAAGTGAAGATTCATCTCAAGGATCTTTTAATGCAAAAAGATTTATAGTAGTAAAACCTTGTGATCAACCAAGAAAATATAAGTCAAAAATTTCAGAATGTGAGTTTGATTTGCCGACTAATCCTTTAAGCTATACAGCACATCCTGATTCAGATGCTTCTTTTGGAATTTGGGCATCTTCTGGAACAAATGAAAAAAACGTTGCAATGACTGCAACAGAGACTATTACCACCAATCCAAGAGTTTTGGGTCTAGACCCACTTTTAACAAATACAGAAGAAAAAAAGGAAGGAGGACTTGGTGAAGAAGATTTTGTAACAGTTACCTTACCTTATATAAATTCTGCTAGAGAAGGGGTTATAAGATTAGGAAATTTACTGAAAGAATACGGAACATATGAGTCTAATGGTATAGCCTTCCAAGACCAAAATGAAATATGGTATCTTGAAACAATTGGCGGTCATCATTGGATGGCAAGGCGAGTTCCAGATGATTCATATGTAGTTATGCCCAACCAATTAGGCATAGACTATTTTGATTTCGCTGATGCCTATGGCAAAAAAGAAAACTTTATGTGCTCAGATGATCTAAAAACTTGGACAGAAGAAAACCACCTAAACCTAAACTTGGATGCTAGCTTTAATCCTAGATATGCTTATGGATCAAATTCTGATTCAGATCGTGTCTATAATACACCAAGAGCCTTTTCTATGTTAAATTATTTTAATCCAAAAACTTTCAATTGGAAAGCTTTTGATAATAATCATTCTCCTGAAGATTTTGATTTACCTTGGGCAATGGTTCCAGAAAGAAAAATTACCATAGAAGATATGAAATACGCTCTTTCATATCATTATCAAACAACTTCTTACAACCCATATGGTAACTCTTCTGAAAGTGGAAAATATAGGTCTATAGGAATTAACAGAAATAATATTACAGTCTTTACCCAAATAAGACCTTACAAAGATAAGGCTTACAAGACCATAGAATGGCATGCTTTTGGTTCAAATGCCTTCAATGCTCCAGTTGCTTTTTATTCTAATGTAAGAAAAACACCTTTTTATTTTTCAAATCCGTCACTAAGGCCTAGGACAGATTCATTCTATTGGACCAATAGGATAATAGGGGCTCTGGCTGATTCAAATTATAAGCAAGCTATGGTAGAAATAGAAAGATATAGTCAAAAAATTATGAGCAAATGTCATCAAATTATTTTAAAGACAGACTCTTACATCGAAGAAAATAATGTAAGTGAAGAAGAAATAATAGAATTGTTAGAAAAAACCAACCAAAAAATTTCAGATTTTGTAGAAGAAGAAACTAATGAGCTTTTAAACAAGGTCTTATTTATAGCATCTAATAATATGAAAAATGCCTTTCAAAGAAGTGATAAGTAAAAAAGTTCCTTGCAGGATTTAACTTTCTGCAAGGAACTTTTTTCTATTAGACTAAAGTTTGAACTATAAACATATATAGGATAGTTCCACCACCAATGCTAATAAGCATATTTCTTTTCCAAAGGTGGAGAAGAATTACTGTAACTACACATATAGCCTCAGGTATACCAAAGGGATAAGATAGAAAGTTAATTCCCTTTAGGGCAAAAACTACCAAAAGGCCCATCATGGCAAAGGGTAGGTATTTTCCTATATAAAGAATAATTTCAGGGACTTCCTTTTTTGAAAAGAAAATAAAAGGAGTCGCTCTTAGTAGAAAAGTTATTATAGCTGGTATTAGTATAGTTATCCACGCTTCTCTAGTCATTTTTTTGCCTCTCATTTTTTTTAGTATCTTTCAAAATTAAATTCTTGCTTGTTATTAGTGATAAAATTATGATAACCATGGCAGGTATCATAAAGCTTTTTGGACCAAAAAATATTAGAGTTGCTACAGAAATTATTACACCAAAGATAGCTGGTATATGACTTGGAGCAGACTTCCATTGTTCTACAAAAAGAACTACAAAAAGTGCAACCAAAACAAAGTCTAAACCTTGGGTATTAAAGGTAAAGATATTACCAAAAATAGCTCCAAGCCAAGCAAAAAATGCCCAGTAAAAATAATTTAAAAATCCTATAGCTAAGTAAAAGTCCTCTTCCTTTATTCCTTTAGGTGGCTTAATTGTAGAAATTAAGGCGTAAGTTTCATCTGATAAGAAATGAATAAATAAAATTTTTGACTTGCTTTTATTAGCTGTTTCTATCATATTTAAGCCATAAAATAAGTGCCTTATTGAAATAGATACGGTAAGTCCGATTAAAGCTAGGATAGAAATTGGGCTTAATAAAAAAGGTACAAGGACAAATTGTAGGCTGCCAGCATAGATTATTAAACTCATCAGGGCACTAGACCAAGCGGGAAAACCAGCTTCAGATACAAAAAGTCCATAAGCAAGACCCAAAAAACAATAACCAAAAAGGACTGGAATAGTATAAGGGAATGCTTTCTTTAAAACTTCAAACATACTTGTCTCCTATAAAAAATGTAAAAGTTTGTTAATAATTGAGTATGTCTATATTCTACCACAAAAATATAAATAATAGTAAAAAAATTATTTGCTTGTTTTTTTACCAATTTAGCCTTATATTAAAATAAAAGGAGATAAGTATGGTAGAAGAAATTAGAAAACAAGCAAGGCTTGCGGCAAATGAGCTTGTCAAAAAATCTTTTCTCAAAGAAGGAGATATAGTTGTACTTGGAGGTTCTTCTTCAGAAATTTTGGGATCAGCTATAGGCAAAAATTCAAATGAAGATGTAGGCTTTGCTGTGGTTGAGGAAATTTTAAAAGTAATAAGGGCTAATAAATTATATCTAGCTGTCCAAGGATGTGAACATATAAACAGGGCCTTGGTAATAGAAAGGAAGATAGCAGAAAGGGAAAATTTTGAGATAGTTTCTGTTATGCCAGCTCTCCATGCGGGTGGATCTATGGCTATGGCTGCTTACAAGCTTATGGATGATCCAGTTATGATAGAACATGTAATAGCCAAGGCAGGCCTTGATATAAGAGATACATCTATAGGAATGCATGTAAAATTTGTACAAGTTCCTCTTAGACTTTCTATAAAAGAAATTGGCAAGGCACATCTTACAGCCCTAAGATCAAGACCAAAATTAATTGGAGGAGAAAGGGCTATATATAAGTAAAAGCAAAATAATATTTAAAATGCTGGATTTTCAATACTTTGGGAGTCTGGTATTTTTTTTTAAGAAAAAAATAAAAAAATATTTGACTTTCTCTGACCATCGAGTATACTAATATCAGAAGTTAGCAGATAACAACTAAGAGTGCTAACGAAGGTTAAATAAATATAGGAGGCTTATTATGGCAAATATTATTAGAAGAAATAACAACTTATTAAACAGTAATTTTAGAGATTTTGATTCAATGATTGATTCATTTTTCAATGATGATTTCTTAACTAGAAGATCAGTTTATGAATCAAGCTTTAAGGTAGATGTATCTCAAACAGATGATGGATATATTGTAGAGGCAGAAGTTCCTGGATATTCTAAGGATGATATCTCTATTAGTCTAGATGATGGTAAACTTGTAATTTCAGCTTATAAAAATGAAGAAGTTGATAAGTCTGATAAAGAGAAAAACTTTATCCATAAGGAAAGAAAATCTTCACAAATGTCAAGATCAATGTACTTCCCAGATGTTGATGAAGAAAATATCAAGGCAAGTTTAAATGATGGAATCCTTGAAATAAAACTTGGTAAAAATAATGTTAATGAAACTAAAAAACAAATCGAAATAGAATAATAATTCATATTTTTAGATAGAATTTGAGGCTATAGGCTCCCGTGCTTATGGTCTCTTTTTTTGGCTTCTTAGGAGAGGTGAAATATGATATAATAATTTTAAAGGTGACGAAGAAGGATACCTGACTTGAAACCGGAGGAATTTATGAGAATTGCAATAATAGCTATATTTGTAGAAGATAAAACCTATGCCCATAAGGTAAATGACATTCTTCATCAGTATGGAAGATACATAATTGGAAGGATGGGACTTCCCAATGTGGAAGAAGACCTAAATATAATAACTCTAGTAGTTAAGGCTAGCCAAGAAGACATTTCAGCTTTAAGCGGAAAACTTGGAAGTCTTAAAGGAGTTATCTCCAAGGTGACCTATGCTTCAAAATAATAATTTTTCTGATAAAGAACTTTATGAGCTTTTGACAACTAATGATAAGAGTATGATAGAAAATCTTCACAAAAAAGCAAGAGACATAGCCCAAAAAGTCTACTCAAATGAAGTTTATATTAGAGGTCTAATCGAAATATCAAACTTTTGTAGACAGGGCTGTTTTTATTGTGGGATAAATAGGGCAAATACTAGGATAAAAAGATATAGACTTGATAAAAAAGAAATCATAGAATGTGCCCACAGGGGATATGAATTTGGTTTTAGGACTTTTGTTCTCCAAGGTGGGGAAGATCCTATTCAAGATGATGATTTTTTTGTGGAAATTATAGAGGAAATAAAAAAGCTTTATCCTGATACTAGAATAACACTTTCCCTAGGTCATAGGAGTAAAGAGTCCTATTATAGGCTAAAAAAAGCAGGAGCTGATAGGTATTTATTAAGACATGAGTCAGCAAATAGAAGTGTTTTTAATAAACTCCACCCAGCTGATCAAAGTCTTGATCAAAGAGTAGATGATTTGGTTTATATGAAAAGCTTGGGCTTTCATATAGGCACAGGCTTTATGGTACAAGCTCCATTTTCTTCTATAGAAAGTCATATTGAGGATATTAAGTTGATTAGAAAGTTAAAACCTCAAATGATAGGCATTGGCCCTTTTATTTCTCATAAAGACACTATATTTAAAGACCAAAATAATGGAACAAGTGATCTTACAACTAGGCTTTTATCAATTTTAAGAATAGAAAATCCTTATGCTTTGATTCCTTCAACCACAGCCCTTAATACCATAGATGAAAATGGTAGGATAAAGGGAATATTGTCAGGTGCCAATGTCATAATGCCAAATTTAAGTCCATCTTATGCTAAAGAAAATTATACCTTGTATGATAAGAAAAAAAATAAGGGACTTGAAAGCGCCTTTGGTTTAAAAGAACTTGACGATCTTTTAAGAAGATACGGTTATAAAATAGTAGTAGATAAAGGAGACTACAAAGGGGAATAAGAATGAAATATGATGTAAAATCTGAAAAAGCAGAAGAATTTATCAATGATGAGGAAATTTTAGCATCCATAGAATATGGAGAAGCTAATGCAAGCAATAGAGCTTTAATCAAAGAAATTTTAGAAAAAGCTAAAACCGCCAAGGGCCTAAGTCATAGAGAGGCTTTTGTCCTCTTATCTTGCAAAGAAGAAGATTTAAATGAGGAAATTTTTAACTTAGCTAAAGAATTAAAAGTTAGATTTTATGGCAATAGAATAGTTTTATTTGCCCCATTATACTTATCAAATTATTGCATTAATGGTTGCGTATACTGTCCATATCATGCAAAAAATAAACATATACCAAGAAGAAAATTAACTCAAGAAGAAATCAAAAAAGAAGTTATTGCTCTTCAAGATATGGGCCATAAGAGACTTGCCTTGGAAACAGGAGAAGATCCAGTAAATAATCCTATAGACTATGTTCTTGAATCAATAAAAACAATTTATTCTATCCACCACAAAAATGGAGATATCAGAAGAGTAAATGTTAATATTGCAGCAACAACTATAGAAAATTATAGGAAATTAAAGGAAGTTGGCATAGGAACTTATATATTGTTCCAAGAAACTTATAACAAGAAAAATTACGAATTACTTCATCCAACAGGACCAAAACACAATTATGCCTACCATACAGAAGCCATGGATAGGGCTATGCTTGGTGGTATAGATGATGTGGGTATTGGAGTTTTGTTTGGACTAGAAAACTATAAGTATGATTTTGTTGGACTTATGATGCATGCAGAACATTTGGAAAAAAGATTTGGAGTTGGACCACATACAATTTCAGTTCCAAGGATTAGACCTGCTGATGATATAGACCCAGATGATTTTGATAACTCAATAGATGATGATATTTTTGCAAAGATTGTAGCTTGTATTAGAATAGCTACTCCATATACAGGAATGATAATTTCAACAAGAGAAAGTAAAGAAACTAGAGAAAAAGTTTTGGAATTAGGTATAAGCCAAATTTCTGGAGGTAGTAAAACATCAGTTGGTGGCTATAGTGATTATCTAAAGGAAATAGAGATGAATTCAGAAAGTAGTGCACAATTTGATACATCTGACCAAAGAACTTTGGATGAAGTAGTTGATTGGTTAATGTCTATGGGCCATATTCCATCATTCTGCACAGCTTGTTATAGAAAAGGAAGAACCGGAGATAGGTTTATGTCCTTAGTAAAGGCTGGACAAATTGGAAATATTTGCCTTCCAAATGCTCTTATGACTTTGCAAGAATACCTATGTGACTATGCAAAAGAAAATACCAGAAGAGATGGAGAAAAGATAATAGAAAAGATGATAGTGGAAATAGGAAACGAAACTATAAAAGAATCTACTAAAGGCTGGCTTAAGGAAATAAAAGCTGGAAAGAGAGATATCAGGATATGAAAACTCAAAGATCACTTAGGTTTCACATTGGCATCTTTGGAAGAAGAAATAGTGGCAAGTCATCTTTTTTAAACTCTATTGCAGGAGAAGATGTGGCTATTGTTTCTGATATTAAAGGAACTACAACAGATCCTATCTATAAGTCCATGGAGCTACCTGATGTGGGACCAGTGGTTTTTATAGATACGGCAGGAATTGATGATACTGGCTCTTTGGGTATGCTTAGAAATGAAAAGAGCAAAAAGGTTATAGATAAATGTGATGGGTTCATCTATCTTTTAAGCAAAGAAGATAATTTAGAATTTTTAAAAATTTTGGAAAAAACAGGAAAACCTCTTATAAAAGTTCTATCAAAGATAGACCAAAATGATTTTGAAGAAAATAAAGAAACTTTTAAAGATTTAGATTTCATAACTTATTCTGTAAAGCAAAAAGACTGTAGGAATAAAATAATTGAAAGAATAAAAAGGGATTTTTCAACTAAGGAAGAACTTACAATTACTGGAGATTTGGTCAAAGAAGACTCTACAGTAGTTTTGGTTATGCCACAAGATAAAGAGGCCCCTAAAGGCAGGTTAATTACTCCTCAAGTACAAACAATTAGAGAAATACTAGATAAAAATGCGAAAGCTATATGTATAAAACCTGAACAAGCTAAATCAACTTTTGAGATCTTAGAAGGAAAAATAGATCTTATAATCACGGATTCGTCTGTTTTTAAAAAAATCTATGACCTAAAAGATAAAACAGTGAAATTAACAAGCTTTTCAGTTCTTTTTTCAAAATTTAAGGCAGATATTGATTATTATATAGAATCTGTAAAAAGGCTTGATAGAAAAATTGATAAGATTTTAATTGTTGAGGCTTGTTCTCATCCACCGATTGAAGAAGATATAGGAACTGTTAAGATTCCTAAAATGATTAAAGAAATTCACCCTAATGTAGAATTCTTTTTCCAAAGGGGAGATGAATTTGAAAATATAGAAAATTTTGACCTAATAATTTCTTGTGGGTCTTGTATGTTTAATAGAGCTCATGTCTTATCAAGAGTAAATAAGGCAAAAGAAAAGCATATTCCCATGACCAATTATGGAATAACTATTGCCTATCTAAAGGGAATACTGGATAAGATTTCCTACTAGGAAAAAATGAAATAGAAAGAGGAAGTATGAAAGATTATGATGTGATAATTATAGGCTCGGGAGCAAGTGGATCCTTTATGGCCTATGAATTTACCAAGCTAAAGACAGATAAGAAAGTACTTATCATAGATGAAGGAAGGAAAGTAGAAAAAAGAACTTGCCCAATCACTGAAGGTAAGGTTGATTCTTGTATAGGTTGCAAGCCTTGTAATATTATGTATGGTTTTGGAGGTGCGGGAACTCTTTCTGATGGAAAATATAATATAACTACAAATTTTGGAGGAGATCTTCACCAATACATTGGAGTCGATAAGGCTATGGAACTTATGGAATATGTAGACTCGGTCTTAATGGATTTTGACGGAGGAGAAACAAAACTTTATTCTACCAACAATTCTGATCTTTTAACCAAATGCCTAAGACATGACCTTCACTTGTTACAAGCAAAGGTAAGACATTTTGGAACAGAAAGAAACAGGATGATTTTACAAAAGATCTATGAATATGTAAAAGATAAAATTGATTTTGAATTTCTAACTAAAGTAGTAGATGTTAAATATGAAGATGATAAATACATAGTTACCACAAACAAAAAAGATAAGTTTAGGGCAAAAAATTTGGTTCTTGCAGCAGGTAGAAGTGGCTCTAAATGGATATCTGAAGTCTGCGAAGAGTTTAAGGTAGAAATGAAGAAAAATAGAGTTGATATAGGTGTAAGAGTAGAAGTGCCTGCGGAAGTTTTTAAACATATAACAGATCAAGTTTATGAAGCAAAAATTGTATATCAAACCGAGCAGTATAACGACCTTGTAAGAACTTTTTGCATGAATCCATATGGTCAAGTTGTAACAGAAAATACAAATGGAATACTTACGGTAAATGGTCATTCTTATGCAGATCCAAAAATGAGAACAGAAAATACAAACTTTGCACTTTTGGTAACAAATAAGTTTACACAACCCTTTAAAGATTCAAATGAATACGGTGAATCTATTGCCAGACTTTCAAATATGTTGGGTGGCGGAGTTTTGATGCAAAGATTTGGAGATTTGAGAAAGGGTAGAAGATCCTCAGAAAGAAGAATGAAAAAATGCTTTACCAATCCAACCTTAAAGGCTACACCAGGTGATTTATCTCTTGTTATGCCAAAAAGACAGCTTGATGATATAATTGAGATGATTTATGCTCTGGATAAGATAGCTCCTGGTATGGCCAATGACGATACCTTGTTATATGGCATAGAAGTTAAATTCTATAACTCTGTTGTTGATGTAGATTCTAATTTTGAAACTAGTAAAAAAGGACTTTACTGTCTTGGAGATGGTTCTGGGGTAACCCACTCTTTGTCACAAGCTTCAGCATCTGGAGTATTGATGGCAAGAATCCTAAATGACAAGTAAATAATAGATTATTAAATTAAAAAAGCATTCCGAAAAGTGGAATGCTTTTGAGTATTTAAAGTTTTATTAAGTCCTATTTTAATTCTAGACTATTTTCCCACAAGCCGTGAATGTTACAATAGCTTAGGGCTAAAAGTGTACCTTTCTTTTCTGTATTAAGAACTGTTGTTGCTACTGGATCAGTAAATAAATCTTTTTCTCCATGAGCTTTAAATTCATATGATGCAATTTCTACTGGTAATTTTTCTCCTTCTGCTACAAAGAATACTTTAATCCAGCTAATATGGTGTTCTAAAGTGTTTGGGTGGGCAATTTCTTTACCTACTGTAGCAGTAATTTCGTATTTGTTCTCTCCTAATTCTTTATATTCAAGTTCAGGAACGTGTTTTTCATTTTTCCAATCGCCTGCTTGTACGGTTTCAGTTAATAACATAATTAATCCTCCTTTAAATCGTTTTCTAATATTTTTATCATACTACTTTATTAAAAAAAATCTAGTTAGATAGAAAAATAATAGAAAAAATTTAAAAAAATTTTTTTCATTCATTTTTTATAAAAAACTATAAGTGGTATTGATAATTCTCTAATATATGGTAAAGTTTTTTCAGAAGTTTTATAGGAAAAAATCTAGTATTTGACCTAAAAAACAAGTATTTTAAATGGATTTTTGTTATAATAGACCCATGAGTAAATTTATAATAACAACAAGCTTCGGTTTAGAGGCTTTGGTAAAAAGACAATTAATAGATTTAGGCTATAATAATATGCAAGTCCATGATGGCAAGCTTGTCCTTGAAGGTAAACTTTCAGATCTTCCAATATTAAATATTAATCTAAGAGAAGCTGATAGGGTATACCTTGAAATCCTAAATTTTAAGGCTTTAACTTTTGAAGAGCTTTTTGAAAATATTTCTGCCTATGATTGGGCTGATCTTATATCTAGTGAAGGAAATTTTATAGTAAATGCAAGAACTTATAAGTCAAAGCTTTTTGCTCTAAGATCTATACAGGCTATTTCAGAAAAGGCTATAGTTTCTTCTTTACAGAAAAAATATAAAATAAAAACTTTTCCCAAAACTAAGGAAAGATATAAAATTGAAGTAATGATTGAGAAAAATATAGTGTCTGTTTGCCTTGATACATCAGGAGAAGGTCTACACAAGAGAGGCTATAGAGAAGATTCAGTTAAGGCACCCCTTAGGGAAAATTTGGCTGCAGGTCTTGTGGATTTGTCATTTTATAATAAAGACAGGTTTCTTTTTGATGGTTTTTGCGGTTCGGGTACTATTCTTATTGAAGCGGCTAGAATTGCAAGGAATATGGCTCCTGGTTTAGACAGGGATTTTGACTTTGTTCATTATAGTTTTTTTGACAGAGAAGTTTTTGATAGGGCAAAAAAAGAAGCCCTTGAAAGAATCAATTTTGATATAAGACTTAACATCTTGGGAGCAGACATATCACAAAGAGCTATTAGTCTTGCCAAAAATAATGCAATTAATGCTGGAGTTGGTGAGGATATTTCTTTTATTTCAAGGGATATAGGAAGTGTTGCATTAAAAAATGATTATGGGATATTAATAACCAACCCACCTTATGGCCAGAGGCTATCAAGGATTGATATGGATCAACTTTATAGGAAAATAAATGATAAGTTTTTAAAACTTGATACTTGGTCCTTGTATTTCATTAGCGGGGATAATAGGTTCGAAAGAAATTTCAAGAAAAAAGTATCTAAAAAAAGAAAACTTTATAATGGTGGAGAAAAGGTTGATTTTTACCAATATTTTGGGCAAAAACCTAAAAAGTAAAAATAAAACACAAATGTAAAAAACCTGGAGGGGATTAATATAACTGAGAATAATAATACAAACAAAAAGAAAATTTGGCTTACGATTCTTTTAAGCCTAGTTGGAATTTATCTGGTAGTAACAGTAATATTTAGCTTTATTACCTTGCCAAATACTTATATAAATGGTAAGGATGTTTCTTATGCATCTAAGCAAAGCGTTTTGGATGATTCGATAAAGAACTTTAATATAGCTGTTAAAGGAAGAGATGGTAAAGCTTTAGAATTTGATGTAAAAGATATAGATTATATAGCAAAAATTCCTAATGATGCAAGTCTTGATCAAAACCCATTTACCTGGCCCTTAGCTTTCCTAAAAAATAAGGATGATGGTTTCAAATTTGACTACAATGTTAAATATGACGATGAAAAATTAAACTCTATAATAAAATCATCAAATTTAATGACTGATATGAAAGAACCTGAGGATGCCAAAGTTGAATATAAGAATGGTAAATTTGAGATAGTAAAAGAAGTTTTAGGAAATCAAATAGATTATGATAAAGTAAAGGAAAGAATAGTTGAGGCAATTAGAACTCATAATGGAGATGAGATAGATCTTGACGATTCTTTTTATAAACAACCACAAGTAAAATCTGATGATGAAACTATAAAAAAAGAACTAGAAGATTCTAAAACAATAGAAAATTTATCCTATGACTTTGATATCAATGGTTATAATGACAAGCTTGAAGGTCAAAAGCTTATAGATATGTTTGAAAGCGTTGAGGGTAAATTAGAACTTAACTATGATAAAGTATCAGCATATGTAAAAGAAATAGCTGATAAGACCAATACTTATGGTAAAGAAAGAAAGTTTCAAGCAACAGGCATAGGGGAAATTATAGTTCCACCTGGAGTTTACGGTTTTATACTTGATGTAGACAAAACTGTAGATAACATTTTTAAACTAATTGATCAAAGAAAATCAGGAACAGTAGAACCTGAATACAAAAGAAGAGGATTTACAAGAGAAGCTGATGGAACAGATATAGGCAATACTTATATAGAAGTTGACCTATCAAGGCAACATTTATGGTATTATAAGGATGGTTCTGTTGTTCTAGAATCAAACTTTGTATCTGGTAACCTAGGTGAAGGAGCCTTAACTAATGTTGGAGTAGGATCTATTCTTTCAAAAGAAAGACATGCCACCTTAAAAGGAGAAGATTTTGACGGTAAAACAAAATATGAAACACCAGTTGAATATTGGATGCCTATAGGATGGGATGGAGAGGGCTTCCATGATGCTCCTTGGAGAGGAGCCTTTGGGGGAAATATTTATCAATACGATGGAAGTCACGGTTGTATTAATTTGCCACCAGCTACAGCAAAGAGAATTTTTGAAGAAGCCGACTTTTCAACTCCAGTTATTGTTTATGAATCTTCAACAAACTTCTCTCCACATATGTCATATTAAGAAAAGAAAAGTGGTATCATTAATTTGATAATCACTTTTTGTATGTAAAAAATAATTGGAAGGTAAAACATTGATAGAAATAAAAAATTTAGCTTATAGCTACAGGTCTGACCACAATCAGGCGGATACTGAAGAAGAAACAATTGCTATAAATAATTTATCTTTATCTATAGAAAAAGGAGAATTTGTTGCGATTTTGGGTCACAATGGGTCTGGTAAATCAACACTTGCAAAATTATTAAATGCACAAATTTTTCCTACACAAGGTGATATTATTATAGATGGTTTAAATACCAAAGATCATGATAAGGTGTGGGAGATTAGAGAAAAATGTTCCATGGTTTTCCAAAATCCAGATAACCAAATGGTTGCAACTACGGTAGAAGAAGAGGTTGCTTTTGGCCCTGAAAATCTTCAAATAAAAAATCCTGAACTTAGAAATAGGGTTGAAGAGTCCTTAGAACTTGTTGGTATGCAAGATTACAAGCATAGATCACCATCTCAACTTTCTGGTGGTCAAAAGCAAAGAGTTTCTATAGCAGGAGTTCTTGCTATGCAATCAGATTATATTATCTTTGATGAACCGACAGCAATGCTTGATCCTAAAGGAAGAAAAGATGTTATAAAAATCATAAAAAAGCTTAATCAAGAAATGGGAAAAACTATAGTTCTTATAACGCATTATATGGAAGAAGCCGTAAATGCTGATAAAATTATCGTCTTAAACCAAGGAGATAAGGCCTTAGAAGGATCTGCAGTAGATGTTTTTTCTCAAGTGGAGAAAATGAAAAAGTTGGGTCTTACTGTCCCCCAAGTTACAGAAGTTGCCTATGAACTAAAAAAGGCAGGAATAAAAATTGACAAGATGCCTTTAACTATAGATCAACTAATGGAGGAGCTATGAAAATAGAGCTAAAGAATGTAGACTATATTTATGATCAAGGCCTAGTTGATGAAGTCTATGCTTTGAAAAATATAAATCTTGAAATAGGTGATCATGAAATCATAGGCTTAATTGGACAAACAGGTTCTGGAAAATCAACCTTGGTTCAACTTTTAAATGGTCTTTTGCTTCCATCAAAGGGAGATGTTATTATAGATGGAATTAACTCAAAAGATAAGGAAAAAAGAAGAGAGGCTAGATTTAAGGTAGGTCTTGTTTTTCAATATCCGGAAAATCAACTTTTTGAAGAAACAATTGCCAAAGATATAGGATTTGGTCCCAAAAATATGGGACTTGAACAAGCAGAAATTCAAAAAAGAGTAAGGGAGTCTATGGAAGCTGTTGGTCTTTCTTATGATGAGTATAAAGATGTATCACCTTTTGAAATATCAGGTGGGCAACAAAGAAGAGTAGCAGTAGCAGGAATTATATCTATGAATCCCAAAGTTCTAGTTTTGGATGAGCTTACAGCAGGTCTAGATCCTAAGGGCAGGGATGAAATATTTTCTGAAATAATGAATTTGTACAAAAATAATCCTGAACTAACCATAGTTTTAGTTAGCCATTCTATGGAAGATGTTGCCAAATATGTGGAGAGGGTAATAGTGATGAATAAGGGAGAAGTTTTCTCTGATGGAACTACCTATGATACTTTTACAGAAAAAGACTTGGAATCCATAAGTCTAGATATTCCACAAATTACCAAATTTATGAAAAAATACAAAAAAGCTGGCAATCCTGTGAGAGATGATATATATACAGTAAAAGATGCTGTAAAAGAATTAAAGATGTATTTAGGAGCTAGAGAAAATGAATAATTTAAGTATAGGACAATATCTACCTTTTGATACATTTATCCATAGACTTGACCCGAGGGTAAAAATTATAAGTTCATTTTTGTTTATAATTACTATATTTTTTGTGGACAATTTTATAGGTTACCTTCCTTTTATTGGCTTAATTGTAGTTATGGTTAAAGTTGGCAAAATTCCCGTAAAAAGCTTACTTAGGTCTATAAAGCCCTTGATATATATTTTGCTAATAACTGGTTTAATTAATCTTTTTACAACACCAGGTAAGCCTTTGTTTAGCCTGGGCCCTTTTGTTGCAACAATTGAAGGACTTTATAAGACTATCTTTATGTTGATAAGGCTAATTTTGATAGTACTTGCTACATCCCTACTAACTTACACAACAAGTCCTATGGAGTTAACATTTGGTCTTGAAAAGTTATTTTCTCCCTTAAAAAGATTTGGATTTCCTGCGGGCGAATTAGCTATGATGGTATCTATTTCCTTAAGATTTATACCAACCTTATTCCAAGAGGCAGAAAAGATAAAACTTGCTCAAATGGCAAGAGGGGCAGATTTTGAGTCAGGAAACATAATAAATCGTGCAAAAAACATGATTCCGCTTTTGGTACCTCTCTTTATCAATGCCTTTAATCGTTCAGATGACTTAGCCACAGCTATGGAAGCTAGGCTATATAGGGTTGGAAGAGATAGAAGTAGACTTAATGAAATTTACATGAAAAAAACAGACTATATTTGCTTATTTGCTTTTATAGCTTTTTGTTTAATAATAATTTTTGCTAATTAGTATGACTATAAAAAATATTTTACTAAAGATACAATATGATGGCTCTGGATTTTCTGGTTATCAAATTCAGCCAAACAAGAGAAGTATACAAGAAGAACTTGAAAAAGCAATCAGAAAAGTGACAAGAGAAAATAATAGAATAATAGCAGCAGGTAGGACAGATGCAGGGGTTCACGCTAATTGCCAGTATATAAATTTCCTTACGGCTTCAAATATAAAAGCAGATAAATTCTCCTACCACCTAAGGCCATTTCTTCCTAATGATATTTTGGTCCTATCATCAAAAGAGGTTGCTTTAAACTTTCATGCTAGGTTTTCTGCCCACAAAAAAACTTATAGATATGTAATATCTACAAAAAAAGTTCTACATCCAATATATAGAAATTATATGCAACAAGTTACTTATAAGCTTGATAGGGAAAAATTGGCCCAAGGTCTTGAGATTTTAAAGGGAGACCATGACTTTAAATCTTTTATGTTTACTACAAAAAATGCTATAATTAACACAAGAAGAAAGATAGATGAGGCTTATTACATAGAAAAAAATGAAAGAATTGATCTAATTTTTGAGGCTGAGTCTTTTTTACACAACCAGGTAAGGATAATGGCTGGAAGTCTTGTGGAGCTTGCAAGAGGAAGGATAAGTATAGAAAAATTTAAATCATATCTTGATCCAGACAATAGTGAGAGAGCAAATCCAACTTTAGGACCTGGAGGTCTATATCTTGAAAGGATAGAGTATTGAAACAGAGAGAAAAATTCCAACAAATAAAAATTATCCTGGCTCTTATAGCCTTATTATTGTCTTTTCCCTATGTTAATGGCAAGCTAAATTTGGTCTTATTTTTTCTAGTAGCTTTAATATTTATTGTTATGACTATCTTATATGCAGTAAAAGAAGCTTTAGATACTGTAAGTTCTGTAGTAAAATTCATACTTTGCTTTTTAAATATTTCTTCTTTAATTTATTTTGTAGAAGAATTTACTAAAGTGGATTATTTTAAAACTGTAACAAAAAATATATATGGACCCTTATTTGAAAAAGGGATAAATACCAATATATTTCTTTTATTTATATTTGTAGTAACTAGTATTTTGATTTTTGTATTTAATCGATTGAATGTGGGAGAATAGGATGGAAAAGAAAGACAATAATATAAAAAGAAAAAAGAAAATTTCAAACAAAACCATAATAGCAATACTTATTATTTTGTTAATTTGTTTGGCAACATTTCTTATCAGAAGTCAATTTAAAAATCTGGATTCTTCAAGAAATATGACATCCAAAGAGATAAATGATAATTCTTACAATTCATCAAATATAATGAGGGTAGATTTAAGCGATATAAAGACTATTAATTTCGATTTAAAAACAACAGATGTTAGAATACAAAGGTCAAATACAAATCCCTATATAGAATACACAAAGCTTTATAAGGGTGATGAAAATGTATATGATGTAAAAGTTAATATAGATAATGGCAATATATACATCTCTTCAGATATTAAGGGTCAAGAACTCTATATGAAAAACAAGATACAAGTTGTAAGAATTTTCCTACCTAAGGAAGGGAGTATAGATGAAATAAAAGGAAAACTTGGAGCAGGCCAAATAAAGATTTCAAATCTTGAATCTAAAAATCTAGATATAAGCCTGGAAAGTGGAACTATATCTATTGATAATTCTTATTTTAATGGAACAATTAGAAATGATGCTGGTAATATCAACCTAGTGAAATCTGAAATGAATAATGCCTCTCTTATTACTAAGGCAGGAGATATAGTTGCAGATGATATTAAAATGACAAATGACATATCCTATCAAACAGATGTAGGAAGTATCAATATCAAAACCCAAGATCCTATAGATAAGTTTGACATTACAGCAAGGTTAAATATAGGAAACTTTATTTTAGGCAATGTATCTTATAGGAATATAAAAGATGGCTATAAGACAGAAAACAAGGCTCAAAGAAAAATAGATTTAAGAACAAAAATTGGAGATATTATTTTTAATAAAGGAGAGGGTGCTGCTATAGAAAAGGAAGAAATTTTTTCAGCTCCAGAAGAAGACCAAGGGCAAGATAATGAAAATCCTGATGATATTATAACTCCAGTTGATGATTCTATACTTAAACAAAACCGCGACAATACTAAGGTAGAAGGAAATAATTAAGTTCTTTGGGCTTAATTATTTTTTTTAGAAAGAAATTATTATGGATAAGGAAAATAGACTAATAAAAAATTTGAAAAAATATTTTGGTTATGATTCTTTTAGACAGGGTCAAGAAGAGATAATAAATAATATCCTAGATAAAAGGGCGGTACTTGGAGTCTTGCCAACAGGTGGAGGAAAATCTATTTGTTATCAACTTCCAGCCTTGATGATGGAGGGGGTTTGCTTGGTGATTTCTCCCTTGATTTCTTTAATGAAAGATCAAGTAGACTCTTTGGTAGAAAATGGTATAGCTGCTTCTTTTATTAATTCCTCCATGACTAGTAAAAAATATAAAGAAACTCTATCTGCTATAGCAAGGGGTAAGATTAAAATCCTATATGTTTCACCAGAAAGACTAGAAAATGAGTTTTTTATTGAATTTATTCAAGGAATAAAAATTTCTTTTATAGCTGTTGATGAGGCTCATTGCATATCAAAATGGGGCCATGATTTTAGGCCTTCCTATAAATTAATTCCAAAGCTTTATCAAATTATTGGAGATAATTTACAAATTACTGCCTTTACGGCAACTGCCACCAAGGAAGTAAGAAATGACATCATTAAAAATTTAGAGCTTAAAGATCCCTTTATAAAAGTAACAGGTTTTGATAGAGAAAATCTTCTATTTGAAGTAAGAAAGCCAAAAGACAAACTTTCATTTTTAAAAACTTACCTAGAAGATCATAAGGATTCATCTGGAATTATATATGCCTCAACTAGAAAAAGAGTAGAGGCAATATATAGATATCTAAAAAAACAAGGATTTTCATCTACTTATTATCATGCTGGTCTTGATGAAGCTACAAAGAAAAAAAACCAGGAAGATTTTATTTTTGACAGGAAAAATATTATAGTTGCTACGAATGCCTTTGGTATGGGTATCGACAAATCTGATGTCCGTTTTGTGATTCATTACAATATGCCCCAAGATATGGAATCTTATTATCAAGAGGCAGGTCGTGCAGGTCGTGATGGAGAAAAATCAGATGCAATTTTATTGTTTTCTGGTCAAGATATAATAATAAATAAATTTTTAATTAGAAAAACTTCCAACAAAGACTATCTTATTAATAAACTTAATAACCTCCAAATCATAATAAACTATGTAAATACTTCAGAATGTTTAAGGAAGTTTATCTTAAACTATTTTGGGCAGGAAGCAGAAGATAAGTGCAATTCTTGCTCAAATTGTCTTTCTTATTTTAAAAAAATAGATGTAACAGTTGACTGCCAAAAAATACTTTCTTGCATATATAGGCTAAGACAAAGATATGGAGTAAATACGGTTGTAGCTTGTCTTAAAGGCTCAGATAGTGCTAATGCAAAGAAGAGAAATTTAAATTCTGTATCAACATTTGGTATCCTAAAAAACGTTTCAGAAAAATATATCAAAGATTTGATAGGAACTCTAATAGCAGATGGCTATATAGGAGTTTCTGGTATAGAATATCCTATTCTTAAACTCACAAAAAAATCAAAAGCTATTCTTTTTGGAGAAAAAAAGATATTTATCAAGGAAATTGAAAAAGCAGATAGGTTAAAAGAAAAAGAAAAATCTCCTGATATATATGATAGGGAAGACTATGATAAGGCTTTATTCTCAAGGCTAAAGAAACTTAGATTATCACTATCAAAAGAAAGAAATATACCTCCATTTATTATCTTTAATGATGCTTCATTAAAAGATATGTCAATAAAAAAACCGAAAACAGAAGAAGAATTTCTGAATGTAAAAGGGGTAGCTAGCAAAAAACTAAGCCAATATGGGGATCTTTTTTTAGCAGAAATAAATGACTTCATCGCAGAAAAAAGATCAAAAGATAATATTTACTATGACAAATTAAAATGAAGGAAAGAGTAAAAAAATTATGCTTAGCTTTAATAAAATCGTATTGATTAAAGTAAAAAAATCCAATTAATTACTTTAATCAATATGATTTATAAAAGATTTATTCTTATAGGAGGTTAATTCCTTTTTCTTTTAAGCTTTCTCTCATATCTTTTGGCCAGTAGGAAACTTGGACCTCTCCTATATGTGCTTTTTGCAAGAAGTACATACAAAGTCTTGATTGACCTATACCTCCTCCTATGGTTAAGGGAAGTTTGTTATTAGCTAGGAGTTTGTGATAGTCGTATTGTAATCTTTCGGTTTTTCCTGATTTTTCCAGTTGATCTATTAAGGATTTTGAGTCAACTCTAATTCCCATCGAAGATAATTCTAGGACATCATCTAAGACAGGATTATAAACAAGTATATCTCCGTTTAAGTCCCAATCATCATAGTCGGGTGCTCTCATATCATGCACTTTTCCATTTGAAAGTTCTTTACCTATTTGCATTAGAAAAACAGCCTTGTATTTTTTTACTGCTTCTCTTTCTCTTTGACTTGGACTAAGATCTGGATACAAATCAAGAAGTTCTTGGGTTGTCATAAAATGAATATTTTGAGGTAAGAGCTTTACCCTAGTAGGCATTAGGTTACATATATACTCATCCAAGGCTCTTAAAGTGTTAAAGATAACTTGAACAGTAGCTTCTAAGTATTCCACATTTCTATCTTTTTGATCTATTATAAGTTCCCAATCCCATTGGTCAACATAGAAAGAGTGAGTATTATCAGGAATCTCACATCTTCTAATAGCATTCATATCTGTATATAGGCCTTCATGCATCTTAAAATTGTATTTTTTTAGGGCAAATCTCTTCCATTTAGCTAAGGAGTGGACTATCTCCATTTTTTGATTATCTGCTTCTGGTAGGCTAAAAGTTACTGGCTCTTCTACACCACTTAGGTTATCGTTAAGCCCTGTTTTTGTATCAACAAATAAAGGAGCAGAAACTCTTTTAAGATTTAAATTGTTGGATAAGTTAATTTGGAAAAAGTCCTTTATTTCCTTAATAAGCATTTGAGTTCTATATAAGTTCTCGTCAGATTTATAGTCTTTTGGTGCGTAAATTTCAGTCATAAAATCTCCTTAGTAAAGTAGTTAAAATATTTTCTAATCATTTTTATATTATATAATTTTTTTAAAATTTTTCAATCTCTATTTTTTTACATAAACTTTACATTCATTTTAAGTAAACAAAATAGGTCTTATTTATCATATGTAATGAATTAGATATTTAAAGGAGATAATAATGAAAATTAAAAACACAAAATTCATTGCACTAGCATTATCACTAACTTTTATTCTAGCAGCATGTGGTGGCAAGAAAGAAGAAGGAGATAATAAAGCTAGCGAAGGAAGTCAAGTACAAAGTACAGAAACATCAACTGAAGATACAAAAACTGAAGATACTACTGCTAATGCAGAAGATTTTGATATATCTGTTGTATCTAGAGAGGATGGTTCAGGTACAAGAGGAGCTTTCATAGAACTAACTGGTCTTGAAGAAGAAAAAGACGGAAAAAAAGTTGATACAACAACAGATGAAGCTGTAGTACAAAATTCTACCAATGGTGTAATGCAAACTGTATCACAAGATCCAAATGCTATTGGATATATTTCTCTAGGATCTTTGAATGATACTGTAAAAGCTATCAAAATTAATGGCGTAGAAGCAACAGATGAAAATATTAAATCTGGTGACTACAACCTTCAAAGAAACTTCAATCTTGGTTACAAAGAAGACGGCCTTGATGATGTATCAAAAGACTTTTTAGCTTATTGTTTAAGCCCAGATGCTGAAAAGATTGTAGCTGATCAAGGATATATACCAGTAGAAAGTAAAGACTTTACTTCAACAAAACCTAAGGGAAATATTACAGTTGCTGGTTCTACATCAGTTACTCCACTAATGGAAAAACTAATTGAAGCTTACAAGGATGTTAACCCTAACGCAACTATAGAACTTCAATCAACAGGATCTTCATCAGGTATTGAATCAACTATTTCTGGTGTAAGTCAAATTGCTATGGCATCAAGAGATTTGAAAGAAGACGAAGCAAAAGAATTAAAAGTCGAAATTCTTGCCCAAGACGGTATAGCAGTAATAGTTAACAAAGACGATTCTAAGATTGATGACTTGACTATGGATCAAGTAAAGGAAATTTTCTCAGGTAAGATTAAGAACACATCTGAATTAAAATAAAAGATGAAGAGAAAGTAAGTTCCTTTGAGCTTGCTTTCTTTTTTAAACTAGTCAAAGCCTTGATAAACTTAGGAGATATCAATGAAATCATATAAAGAAAAAATAGGAGAGGCAATCTTCTTGCTATCGGCAGCGACAGCAGTATTTCTTATAGGTCTGATTACCTTTTTCATATTTAAATCAGGCCTTAATTTTATAAATAAATATGGGCTAATAAGTTTTTTGACAGGACAAAAATGGGCTCCTACTGCAAAACCTCCTTACTTTGGCATAGGTCCAATGATAGTTGGTTCTGTTATTGTTACACTAATTTCAACAATGATTGCCCTACCTTTTGGCTTGTCAATTTCAATTTTTATGGCCTATTACGCAAAAAAATCTTATGGATTTTTAAAGTCACTAATAAATTTAATGGCAGCTATTCCATCAATCATTTATGGTTTCTTTGCAATGATGGTTTTGGTTCCTTTTATGGCACAAACTTTTCATGTTAAAGGAATGAATATGATAACAGCATCCATACTATTAAGTATTATGATTCTACCTACAATGGTAAATATATCTCAAAACTCATTGGAACAAGTACCAAAGGTATTCTATACTGGATCTTTGGCTTTAGGGGCAACCAAGGAAGAAACTATTAGAAAAGTAATGGTACCTTATGCAAAAAGTGGTATTTTTTCTTCTATTATTCTTGCTATAGGTAGATCAATAGGAGAGACCATGGCAGTTTACCTAGTTGTTGGTAATCAACCTAGAATGCCTCATTCTTTATTCGATGGTGTAAGAACTCTTACAACAAATATAGTTCTAGAAATGGGCTATGCGGCAGGAGATCACAAAGAAGCATTAATAGCTACAGGTATGGTTTTATTTGTATTTATTTTAATAATAAATGTTATCTTTAACTTTATTAGAAGAAGAGGAGATGCAAAACTATAGGAGATAATATGAAAAAATCTTTTAAAATTTTAATAATGGCACTTACATTTATTGGATTTGCATCTGGTGGCCTTGTTATTGCTCATATTTTAATAAATGGTATACCAAATATTAGCAAAGGATTGTTTGCTATGGAATATACATCTGAAAATGTATCTATTATGCCAGCTTTAATCACAACTTTTTATACAATTATAATAACCCTTTTGGTAACTTTGCCATTGGGAATATTTACAGCCATATATCTTTCTCAATATGCTAAGAATAAATATTTCATTGGAACAGTAAGATTTGCAACAGAAATCCTATCTTCAATCCCATCTATAGTATATGGATTATTTGGTTATATTTTCTTTGCAGCTACTTTAAAATTGGGTTATTCACTTATTTCTGGTTCTTTGACAGTTGCAATTATGATACTTCCAACAATAATAAGAACTACAGAAGAGGCGATTTTAACAGTAAATCCACTTCAGGCTCACGCCTCTTTGGCACTTGGAGCAACAAAAATTCAAACTATATTTAAAATAGTAATTCCAGAAGCTATCGATGGTATTCTTGCTGGTATATTTTTATCTACAGGAAGAATTGTTGGTGAATCTGCTGGTCTAATCTACACTATGGGTACAATGGCAGCTATACCAACAAGCCTTTTAGATTCTGCAAGGACTTTGGCTGTACACATGTTTGTCCTTTCATCAGAAGGCTTCCATGTAAAAGAAGCATATGCAACAGCAGTACTTTTGCTTGTCTTTGTAATAGTATTGAACTCAGTATCTACATGGATATCAAAAGCTTTGGTTAAAAAATAGGAGACTATATGGACACAATAAAATTAGATAATGTTAGTAGGGATAAACTGAATAGTGAAAGTAAAGAGATGGCAGAAGAAAAAATAAGCGGAAAAATTTCCGATGAAATAATGATAAAGGTAGAAGACTTAGATCTCTATTATGGTGATTTCCAAGCTTTAAAAAAAATCAATATGGAGATTAAGAAAAATCAAGTCACAGCTTTTATTGGACCTTCAGGTTGTGGGAAATCTACAACTTTAAAGTGTTTTAATAGAATGAATGACTTGGTAGATGATTGTAAAATAGAAGGAAAAATTTATATAGACAATAAGGAAATCAACGATCCGAAAGTAGATGTTGTAAAACTTAGAAAAGATGTGGGCATGGTATTTCAAACACCAAATCCATTTTCAAAATCTGTTTATGATAATATAACCTATGGGCCAAAAATTCATGGCATAAAAGATAAGGATGAGCTTGATCAGATAGTTGAAAGATCATTAAAACAAGCAGCTATTTGGGATGAAGTAAAAGATAAACTCAATCAAAATGCCCTATCATTTTCAGGTGGACAACAACAAAGAATTTGTATAGCTAGAACTCTTTCTGTAAGTCCCCAAGTAGTTCTTATGGACGAGCCAACATCAGCTCTTGACCCAATTTCTACAGCAGCTATAGAAGAGCTTATGTATCAATTAAAAGATAATTACACTATTGTAATTGTAACTCATAACATGCAACAAGCCGCAAGAATTTCTGATAGAACAGCTTTCTTTTTAACAGGAGAAGTTGTTGAAATGGATGATACAAAAGTAATATTTAAAGATCCAAGGGATAAAAGGACAGAAGATTATATCACAGGAAGGTTCGGTTAATATGAGATCAAAATATTTCGAAGATTTAGAAAAAATAAAAGAACTAGAAATAAATTTATCAGAACTAGTCATACTCGCCTATGAAAGATTTGAACTTTATCTAAATAATAATGATCAGAAAAATATTCATGAAGTAATTGATCTAGATCATGATGTCAATACAAAGGCATCATATATAGAAAGATACTGTTATGATTTATTGGCACTTCAACAACCAGTTGCAAAAGATTTAAGATTTTTACAAATGTCAATAAAAATGGCATCAAATTATAAAAGAATTTCCAACCATCTAGCACAAGCTGGTATAATAGTATTAAACTTTCCATTAAATGATCAAGAAAAAAATTTTGTAAAAGATTTTATAGATAATCAAAAACAAATGGTACTTGGAAGTAGAGATGCTTTTTATAATGATGATAAGGATCTTGCTAGAGAAACAATGGAAAAAGATGAGATAAATGATAAGCTATTTGAAAATGCCATAGAATACCTGGTTAACCTTACAAAGAAAGATATGATTAAGGCTAGAGAACTTTCAGAAAAAGTGCTATTTTTCAAATATTTTGAAAGACTAGGTGATAGGCTAGAAAGAAACGCAGATTTTGCTAAGAGGTTATAATGATTTATGTTGTTGAAGATGACAAATCCATAAGAAATCTTATTATGTATGCTTTAAAAGAAAAAGGATACAAGGTTAAAGGTTTTGAAGATGGTTTAAAAGTAGTTGAAGCTGTTAGGAATGAAGAAGTTGAACTTGTAATTCTTGATATAATGCTTCCAGAAAAAGATGGTATGGAAATACTCACAGAAATCAGAGAATTTTCGGATATTCCAGTTATCATGCTTACTGCTCGTACAGATGAATATGACAAAGTTATGGGGCTTGAAAGTGGAGCAGATGACTACATTACCAAGCCATTTTCTATCCTAGAACTTTTATCTAGGGTAAAAGCCGTTTTAAGACGAAGCAAAAAAGACGACTTTGACCATATTACTTATGGAAATGTCAGAATCAACAAGAAAAAAAGAACTGTAAAGGTAAATGGAAAAAAGATAGATTTAACTTACAAAGAATTTGAAATGCTCCTTCTTCTCATGAATAATATAGGCAATGTAATAACCAGAGAGGATTTTTTGCTAAAAATTTGGGGCTATGACTATGAGGGGGAAACTAGAACTGTTGATGTCCATATAGCATCTCTTAGATCTAAGCTTAAAGATGGAGGAGATAATATAAAAACTGTAAGAAATCTAGGCTATAAATTTGGAGAAATATGAAAAAAGTAATAAATAAATATATAAATATCCTAACCATACTTATTTTTACTCTGATGTTTTTATGCCATGGATTTTTTTCCTTTAAAACTTATATCAAAGCTCAAGATCAATTTATGGAGAATTCTTTGAGCTTTCTTTTATCTAATAGTGATAAAAGTGACTTTGTGGAAACGCTTGACAATTTTTATAAGTCAAATAAAAATCTATCCCTCTTATATAGAAATAAGGATGGAAAAGATTTATATTCAAGTGAAAATTTTGATAAAGACCTTTATGAAAAGCTTAAAGATAGGGCTGATAAAAATAAAGTAATTAAAAATCTTATAGAAGATAGCATTTTTATATATCAAGAAAATTTTGGTCCAAGTCTGGTTATTTTGAAGAAAGAAAATATTGCAAAAAGTCTAAATTATTTCGATTTTAAATATTATTTCTTTGCTTTTATGATTTTTATATTATTTAATAATTTTTTTGTAAGTGAACTTGTTAAAAAAATAATCTTACCTAGCAAAAAAACTAAACTAAGTCAAGAAGATGTAGCAATAATAAAGGATTTGGAAAAGTTTTTTAAAAATTATGATAACAAAAATTTGACCAAAGGAAAAAATGACCAAATTTTTCAAAGTGGATTCTTTGATGTAAAAAATATCACAGATAATATGGAAGAAGGTTTCATCTTTTTTAATAGAAAGGGTGTTATAGAAATAATAAATGAAGCTGCCAAAAATATGCTTGACATAGATAAAAGCTATGATTTGGAAAATCTATTTGATTGTGATGACTATAAACTAGCCTTAAAAGAAACTAGACTCTTGTCCAAGGGGAAAAATATCGATATAAAAGTAAAAAATAAAGATATAAAACTATTTATTGATCCTATCTTTGATGGAGATGATTTTTCTTATATAGTACTTGCCATAGACAACTCGGAAACAAAAAGAGCAGAACTTATGAGAAGAGAATTTTCGGCAAATGTTAGCCATGAACTAAAATCTCCGCTTACATCTATAAATGGTTATGCAGAGCTAATAGCCACAGGTTTTGCCAAGGATAAAGATATTGTTAAATTTGCCCAAATTATATACAAAGAAGGTAACAGATTACTTGGAATTATAGATGATATTTTAAAGCTTTCAAAATTAGATGAGAAGAACTTTGAACAAGCAAGAAGCCAAATAAATGTAAGGGATGTTTGCAATTCTTGTATATATAAATTTAAAAACTTATCAGACAAAAAATCTTTGACTATAGAAAATAAAGTTGAGGACTTTACAGTAAGAACCAATGAAAGTCTTTTTACTGATTTAATAACAAATCTATATGAAAATGCCATAAAGTATAATAAGCCAGGAGGGAAAATTAGCCTTACTTCTAAAAAGATAGATAATAAGTATTACCTAATGGTATCAGATACAGGAATTGGTATAAAAGCTGAGGATGTGGATAGGATATTTGAGAGATTCTATGTAGCGGATAAGTCTAGATCAAGATCTCTTAAATCAACAGGACTTGGTCTTTCTATAGTAAAGCATATATGTGATTATTTGAACTATGATATTAAAGTTTCAAGTATTTATGGAGAGGGATCTACCTTTACCCTAATTATGCATGATTAGGGAGGGGATCCCTCTTTATGATTGAAAATTTATATATATTGCCAAAAAAACTTTAATTTGATAAAATTGTATAAAATATGAGTAGGAGGGTTTATGAAAGTTAAAATTTGTCTTGGTGCTAGGTGTACCATGTATGGCGCTGATGTAATCCTAGATAGGATAGAAGACATGAAAGAAGATTTAGAAAGATACAGAAACAGAGACGATGTTGTCGTTGATGATATTGACATTGATCTTGTTAACTGTTTTGGATATTGTAAGAAGGATAGAAAGTTTTCCCCTGTTATCCAAGTTGATGATAAAGTTTTTACAGCCGCTAGATCAGAAGTCGTAATGGAATACATATTAGATAAGGCCTTTGAAAAGAATTTTGAGGAATAGGAATAAAAATGAAAGAAGAATACATAAATATATTAAAGATTAGGAGAATGGCTTTCGAACACATAGCAAAGATTGCCTATGAGAATAGACCTCTGACAGACATTGCGACAGAAGTTTATGACATACTTCCTGGAGAGTTAGCCTCATATAGGGAAAATATTTTTAGAGAAAGAGCTGTAATGGGAGAAAGGTTAAGAATGGGTATAGGTCTTGATGCAAGAACTGCCGATAAAACCGAATCTCTAACAGAAGGACTTTTTTCTAAGGATCTGGAAAATGTAGTTTATGATCCACCTCTAGTATCTGTAATAAAAATCGCTTGTGAAGCCTGCCCTGAAAATAGGGTTGAGGTAACAAATACTTGTAGGGCTTGTATAGCTCATCCTTGTGTTCATGTATGCCCAAAAAATGCCGTAACCTACACAGCAAAAGGCTCTATTATTGATCAAGATAAATGTATCAAGTGTGGTAAATGTGTAGAAGCTTGCCCTTATAATGCAATTGTCCATACTAAAAGACCTTGTGCCCAAGCTTGTGGAGTAAAGGCTATTAAGTCTGATGGGCTTGGTAGAGCTGAAATTATGGATAATAAGTGTGTAGCTTGCGGTAGATGTATTACTGCCTGTCCTTTTGGAGCTATATCTGACAAGACTGAAATATACCAATTGGTCAAGGCACTTCAATCAGATAAACGTGTTTATGCTATAGTTGCTCCTTCTTTTGTAGGCCAATTTGGACCTTTGGTTTCTCCAGTTCAAATAAAAGAAGCCATTAAAGAACTTGGATTTGAAGATGTAATAGAAGTTGGTTTAGGTGCAGACCTTACAACCTTAAATGAAGCTCATGAGTATTTAGAAAGTGTGCCAGACAAATTAAAATTCATGGGAACTTCATGTTGCTACTCATGGAAGCTTATGGTAAAAAAGAATTTCCCAGAAATAGATAATAATATTTCAGAATCCTCAACACCAATGATATATTCGGGTAAACACATTAAAAAAACAGACCCAGAAGCTTATGTATGCTTTATAGGCCCATGTATATCAAAAAAACTTGAGTCAAAAGTTCCAGAAGTCGAAGAAGTTATTGACTATGTAATAACTTTTGAAGAATTAATGGGGATGTTTGTTGCTAAAAATATAGAACCTGCAGAAATAGAAGTTGATCAAGAGTGGATGGATGCATCAAAAACGGCTAGAAATTATGCGGTAAGCGGTGGTGTTGCCGAGGCTGTAAAACAAAGAGTCAATGAGATTGACCCAGACAGGGATGTAAAAGTTGAAAAAGCAGAAGGGCTCGCAGATTGTGTAAATCTTGCCCGAATGGCAAAATTAGGTAGAAAAGATGGCCTACTATTAGAAGGAATGGCCTGCCTAGGCGGTTGTGTAGGTGGACCTGGAACTTTAATTACCAAGAAAAAAACCACCAAGGCTGTCAATGCCTTTGCCGAAGAATCTATTTTCAAATCACCATTTGACAATACAAACATTCCAGATGAAGATAAGCCTAAAGATTAAATAAAAAAACAAATATAAAAACGAGGACTATTGGTTTAAACTGTCCTCGTTTTATAGTTAATATTAAATTTCTAAAGAATCTAAATCTTCTTTAATAGCCTTTGCTAGGGCTCTGATTTCGTTATATTGTTTTTGTTTAACAGAAGAGTTGATTTTTACATCTTCACCAACAAAAGTATTATTACCTTTTGCCAAGATTTCCTTAGCTTGCTCTAAGCTTTTTCCACCCCAAGACCAGTTATTCAAGAAAGATATGTGTCTGTTTGAATAGCCTGTTCCAACAAGTTCTCTTAAAAAGGCATCCATCTTGTGGTAGTTTTCAGCATTGTAGTTTATAGGAGCAAATACAGTATTAGAGTATCTATGGCAATCAGCAATGATATATGAAAAATCAGTATCGCTTACATCATAAATTCTTATTATATCTGTGCCTAAATCAGAAAGTTCATTAGCCAATAAATCTGCTGCAAGTTCTGTATTGCCATACATAGAAGCAAATACTATACAGACTCCTTTCTCTTCTGGCTTAAATGAAGCCCAGTGGGTGTATTTGTCCATTATAATAGAAATAGTTTCTTTATCCTTATAAATTGGTCCATGAAGTGGTAAGATAGCATTAATTGGTAGATCGCCAATTTTTTTGAAAGCATTCATAACCATTTTTCCGTGTTTTCCGACTATATTGATATAATATCTTCTAGCCTCGTCCATCCATCTATCAGAATGAATATATTTTTTTGCATCCATATGTCCTTCTAAGGCATTAAAAGCACCAAAGGCATCAGCAGAAAAGAGCAAACCTTCTTCTTCAACATAGGTCATCATAACTTCTGGCCAGTGAACCATAGGTGTAAAAATAAACTTTAGAGTTCTTTTACCAATATTTAACTCATCCAAATCCATAGCTTCTATATATCTATTTGCATATTTGCAACTATAAAATTGTTCAAATAATTTAAAAGTTTTTTCATTTCCAATAAGTCTGCATTCAGGATATTTTTCTAATAAAAAGTCTATTGAGCCGCAGTGATCTGGTTCCATATGTTGAACTATTAAAAAATCAAGATCTTCTCCATTTAAAGCTTTTTCTATATTTTGAAGATATTGTCTAGCGACAGAGCTATCAACAGTATCCATTACCACGTTTTTATTATCTTTGATTAAATAAGAGTTATAAGATACGCCATTAGTTAATGGAAACATATTTTCAAATCTTTTAAGTCTCCTGTCATTTGCCCCAACCCAATAAATGTCTTTAAATACTTCTTTATAAAATTTCATTTAATCCTCCTCGTATAATAATGTTGTAGTTAAAAACTACATTCTCTTTTCTATCCCATATCCATTATGGGATAATAATTGTAATAGATAGAGGTCGTAGTCATCCTCCTTGAAGTTTGTCTTCCTAAGTTAGGGTTACGCCT
>JAQYEZ010000070.1 GCA_028723425.1 Peptoniphilaceae bacterium
ATTAATATAATAGGGATAGTGTTTAGTGCTATTTTTATAGTATTGTTTTATTACTTATTAGAAAGATTTAATATAAATCAAGTATTAAAAAAAATAATATTTATTTATTTAAGCTTAGGAGCTTTGTGTAGTATGCCAAGCCAAAATATTTATTTAGATAAAAATGAAGATGATTTAACTGGTTTGTTAATACCGTTCGCATCTTATAAATTTGTATTTATATCACCTATTTATCTATTTAAATATTGTTTAAAAATAAGTGAAAAAGAGGACTAAACTAGCCCTCTTTTTTAATTATAATCTTTGTCATATTTTAATTTATTTTCTTTTTAGTACCACTTTCTTCCGTCATAATCAGTATGCTCTAGATTTATTTTTTCCCAGCCACCAAATCTTGATATATACTTGTCTTTAAGCTCTTGATATTCTTCTTCGCTCACCTCTACTGTGTCATACTCGCTGTAGTAGCAGAAAGGTTTTTTAGCTTTCTCAAAGCTATCTGTGCCCCTGTCATAGAGCCAGTTATATCGCTCTTCAGGTTTTGAATTGTCCTTAACTTTTTTCTTATCTTGTGCCAACCACTGCCAAGAAGTTTTCCATACTCCACGCTCACGCAAAGCAGAATTAACTTCTTCTTCAGTAAAAGGAATGGTATCCTCGTAGAAACAGCATTCTACAGTACCTACTGAATCTAAATTTTCTAAATATTTCGCATAGTCCTCTATATTATAAAACAACTCAAAGACAAACTCTGCACTTTTAGGCTTTCTAAAATCATCTTCCAAATCACTTAAAAGCTTTATATCTTTGTTATTTCTTTTACTGCAAAAAACTATATCTTTAGATTTCTCATACAACTCTTCCACATACTTGTATGTATATTCCTCCCAAAGCTCGTCTGCATACTCATAAAAAAGATCTTCATCATCGTCTTCATTTAAACCTTCTTTTTTTAGTTTTTCTCTAGCTTTATCGCAACACTCATGCCATTCATCATAGTACTCCTTGTCTAGAATCTCAGACTTACAATATCCATAAAGGTCATCAACTATTTCCTCTAAACTATAAAAACTTTTAAAAGTCTTCATCTCGTGCGTTTTTGAACTTGTCTTAATTTTAAAAACTTCATCTTCACAACTCAATATATCTACATCTCTTATATCTATAATCTTCATTTTAAAAATCCCCTCTTTCTTTAAACTTTGTTTGCTCGTGTAAACATTGAAATTCTAATGTTTACTTACATTTTGTATATTGTATACATGTAAACATCGTAAACACATTGATGTTTCAATGTTTACAGCTGTTTACATTCCTTTATTTTCTAAAAGTTTTTGATTAAGCTCTTTGATATACTCATCTTTTTCAGATATAGCTTTTTTATAAGCTTTTATTTCTTCTTTTAAGCTTTGTAATTCTCTTTCAAGGCTTGATGATGTCTTGCTTTTAGACTCCAGCTTTGTCTCGAGTACCTTTATATCGCCTTGCAAAGACTTAGCTTCAAGCTCTTTACCTTTTAAGCTTTCATCTAGCTTTAAAAGAGTGTCTTCATCTTCTTTACTCTTCCTCTGATACTCCTCTAGTCTTTTTCTAAGACCTTTACCTTCATCTTTAAGACTTTCTACTTGCTCTTTATAAGAGTCGCTTAGGTCGGCTTTAGAGCTTATACTTTCAAGCTCCTTGGCTTTTTCTTTAAGCTCTTGCTCTTTATCTTCTAAAGCTTTTTTACTTGCTAAAATCTTGCTTTCTTTATCTTCAAGTTCAGTTTTTAGCTTGTCAATCTCATCTATAAAGTCAGCTTTTGCTGTATCTTTTGCTTCTTTGTAGCTTTCAAGAACTTCTAAGAAATACCTTTCAGCACTCTTAAGACTTGCTGTAAAGCTTTCTATACGATCCCTATGCTCTGATAAGTCATCTTTCTTATGCTCTCTATCGTAGGCAGCTAGTAGGCTTCTAAAAGCTTCATCTTGACTATCGAAGTCTTTTGCTATGCTTTTAAAAAGCTCTTCAGTATCGCTCTTTGTCCTTATAGATACAGTCTTACTCAAATTTTTTTCAGTCATTTTTTACTCCCTTCTACTCAAAAATTTTCTTTAGATCTTCTTTAGCTTCGTCGTAGCCTTTTACTTTTTCTTTCCTTGCAAGCTCTACTAAAAATTCCGCTATACTTACACCTTTTAAGATGGCTTTAGCTCTGATTAGGGTGTAGTCTTCTAAAGTACACTTAAAGCTTACGGACTTACTTTTTACTTGCCTTTGGTCTTTTTCTAAGCTTTTTAAAAACTTCTCCGCTTCTTTTTCTTTATCTGTTTTTAGTAAAGTTTCAGGCCCTCTTAGTTCATGTTCTTTAACATTATTGTTATTATTAAAATCTTGCATTCATAAGCTCCTTTCTTGCTTACTTTAGTAATTTCGTTCCTATACTATATATATGTATTATTTTCTCCAGAAATTAAAAAAATCTGTTTATACGCTTCGGAAAAATCGAAGATTTTTTCAACGTATAAACAGATAACCCCTATTTTTTCGCGTTATATCCCGAAATTTTATATGAATATAAGCGATTTTTTTACCTCTTTTTTTATTCAAGAAAGAAAAATACATATATAAGATGTAAGCATTGAATAGCAGGAGAGTTGGAAATGAGGAAACAATTTTTGCACGATTTTAAAATTTTAAAAGACAAAAAAATATCTAAGGTAAAAAGTAAAAATATGAAATTAAAAAAATAGAAAAATGATAGATAAGTGAAAAAATAAAGAAAAAATATTTATAAGTTAACAATTTGAAAGAAAAAAGAAAATTAAAATTTAACCAACAAAACAAGGACAAGCCAAGTTCTAACTCTCCGAGTAAAAAAATGTTGCGAAAGACAAGCCAAGTCTTTTTAAATAAAAAATGTTGCACGCTCTGCATAGTGCAGTGCAGGGCACTTAATTGCTTTAACTTTAAAAAAAATAAAGAAAGGTCGTGATAGTCCATGGGAAGATGGGATAAGAAAAAACAAAAGAATACTTTAAATGATGATATCTATAAAGAACTTCTTAGCATGTATCAAAGCGGAAAAGGAAGATCCAGAAATAAAGACAAGGACACTCCAGGGGCTACAAAAAATAGAATTTATAGTACAAACACATATGAAGGATATAAAAGACAATGCAAAAGATTTTCTAAGTGGATCAAGAAAGAACATCCAGAGGTAAAACATCTTAATCAAGTAAAAATAGAACACGTAAACGAATATTTACAATCAATGATTGAAGAAGATCTTTCTGCTTCTTCTATATCTACAGCTAAGGCAGCGATAGCCAAAGTTCTACATGTAAGTAGTGAAGAGTTTATAAAGACTCCAGAAAGATATAGAAAAGATATAAAAAGAAGTAGAAACGCAGTAAAAAGAGATAAAAATCTATCTAAAAAAACTGAGAAAAAATTTGCCAAGCTAACCTCAGCGATCGGCGGAAGACGC
Organism: Peptoniphilaceae bacterium; assembly: GCA_028723425.1. Classification (GTDB taxonomy): domain Bacteria; phylum Bacillota; class Clostridia; order Tissierellales; family Peptoniphilaceae; genus Anaerococcus. Next base: position 3,470 of record JAQYEZ010000070.1, read on the forward strand.
AGGGAAATGGAAGCGCTAAAAGGTACAGATTTAGCATTTAACAAATACGGTGAACCTTTTGTTTATATAAAAAATGGAAAAGGTGGAAAGACAAGATATGCAATGATTATAGGGGAAACTCCAGAAGAAACTGAAGAAATTGTACAAATTTTTAAGCAAGCTGGAAAGCTTAAAATTTGTTCTAAACTTCCATCAGCTTTTGATAATCACTTTTATAGAGGTATCTACGCAAAACGTATATATAATAAATTCGCAAAACCCGAAGAAAAACTACCAGATAAGCGAAAGTATATCATGCGCAAAGATCGAGCTGGTGAGGTCTTAGATCGTAGAGCTATGAAGATAACATCAAGGTGTCTAGGACACAACCGAATAGATATAATAGCGAGACACTATCTATACAACTAAAGTATAAATTTTTGAATTTTAGCCTAAATTTCTAAACTAAATTTCAAAAATTTTTCCTTATAAGAAAATTCATATAAATACGAGAAATCCTGGTTTTTGGAACAAATACCAGGATTTTACTATTTTAAAAGAAAACCTTATGATTTTATACGCTCTATTTTAACTTCTAAGCGTTTTTATAATTTTAGTTATACAGTTATATCATTGTTTTTTATAGATTTAAAAAGCCTTGATAGACCAATAAAAAATGAATCTTATAATCTAATATATGTTATAAAGATATTGAAATTTCAATAAAATGAAATTTGACATCTTTAAATTGATGAAGTAGAATTATAGAAAGTGTTTAACAAAATTTAAACATAACTGAAAAGAAATTCAAAAGGAGTCTAAGCTATGAATAATCTTCAAAATGTATTTATGCAAAAAACAGGGGATTTCTTAGGCATAAGAATAACTAAAACTGAGAAAGACCTTATAAAGAGAGAAGCAGAAAAAGAAAACATGACTTACTCAAACTTCGTTCGTAAAGTCCTTGTAGACTACTTTTCAGAAATAGAAAAAGAGAAAAATAAATAATTTAAAATATAGCAAAAAAAAAGCACGTTTTGGCGAACGTGCATTTCAGTCCATAACCTTTTGGTATAGAACATATCTTCTAACATATATTATACCAAATGTTCTTAATTAAGCAACAAATAAGTATCTATTTTTAGATATTTATTTAGATACAACTAACAAATAAAAAGGTTATCCGACTGATTTTGCAGAAAGGATAACTTTTTTTATGGAAAATCTCAAATCTAATACTAGTAAAGTATCTAATTTTAGAGACTTTACCCTAAAATCAAAAAACCAAAAAGAATTACTAAAAACTATGTATCAAGACTTATATGGGGGTTACCCAGTCTACTACAGAAGTCAGTATAAAACTTTTTCAAGTTCTGGCTTCGTAAGTAATACAGAAAGTTTTCTTAATCTTATAAAAACTAAAAGAAAAATACATCTCAGTATTTTCAATAAAAAACCTGAATGGCGAGAACATCAAAATGGAAAGACATATGCAAAAAATGTCAAGGACAACACTATAGCGACTAGATTTTTAGTAGTAGATATAGACTCATCACAAATTTTTTCTACTGACGATGCTTATGCAACCATAGAAGCTTTGGAAAATCAAGGTCTATACTATAAGATACCTAAGCCAACTTATATTGTGCACTCTGGAGCAGGGCTGCATCTTTACTATTGTTTAAAAGACTATATATTTCTCAATTACGAAGAAAATACAACAAATCATAAAGATGGCACTACAAGCATAAGAAAAGAACTCGATCAAAATTCTGAAAAAATTTTAGAGTTTTATCAAGATATGACCGAGAAAATTAAAGGAGTTATACATAAAAGCTTAAAAGAAATTATTCCACAAATAAAAAATCATCGTGGAAGCTGGAACACTAAGTATGTCTTAAACTCTTTAAGGGTAGACCCATATGTAAAAGGTATACAAACTCAACTGATAAGAGCTCCAGGAAGCTACAACTCCAATGCCCAAGTCTACACAAAAATATTAAGGTATAACCCAGAGAACAGATATAGCTTATATGATTTTTCTAATTATAAGAAATTGATATCTTACATTAGACAAGAAAATGGCATCTTCGAACTACACCCTTTTAAAAATGCTAAAAGAAACTACACAGAGGAGGACGCCTACAAACTAAACCTGGCAAGACTAGAAGATATAGAAACTCTCATAAGACTGAGAAAGCAAAACGGTACTCTTAGAGGAAGCAGACAAAATATATTAACCCACGCTTGCTGGATATTGTGGAACCTGCAAGACTGCTCTAAAGAAGTAATAAACATCTTTGAAAAACTTAGATATCTAGGAAAACTTATAGGAAGCGAATTTGATAGTGACACCTGGATAATGGAGAAGATTAGGCATGCAAACACATACTACTCAAGAAATAAGCACATAAGAAAAGAGTCTACAATCAAATTCTTAAACATTACAAAAGAAGAACAGGAAAACTTAACAGTATACTCTTCCCTTAGAAAAAGAAAATCTTCAACTAAAAGAGAAAGATCAAAGAAAGAGAAAGAAGAAAAACATAAAAGAGAAAAGATAAAAAAAGAGAGAGACAAGAAAATAGTGTCAAAGTATGAGAAAGGGACACCAATAAAAAGGATAGCAAAAGATCTAGACATAAGTAAAAATACGGTAAAAAAGGTAATAAGAGAAGTAGGTAAAAAGAAATTATAACTAGATATACGCCAGTCTAAAAAGTCAGCCATAATATCCCCCTTATCAGGCTACCAAAAAATTGACCCCCTAAATCGGCTTGATTTTAAGTATCACAGAAGATTTTGAATCCAAAAAATGTGAAAAAAAGTTTTTAGATATAAAATCTATTATTTTTATACATGAGGAGGATCATATTTTGCGATTTAAGCAATTTTACCATATCGAGCAAGTAAATTATACCTATATACTATTAAAAGTCTTTTATTGGTTAATTTAGAGCTGAAAGAAGACTTTTAATCAATACTTCCCATGCCTTATAGATAGATACCTTAATAGGGGCAAAAATGACCCTTTTTCACAAATTACTTAACAATATATTTTAATTTATTAAAGTTTTTATATTTTGTAAAATTTTCTTAAGCTTATATTTTGATTTCTAAGCGATTTTAATATCTAAGTGAGCAATTATACCCTAGTAGAGTTTAGAGCTATCCAGGAGCTTCCTAGTTTGATATAAAGCAATATAAAAGAGCAGTAAGATCCTGCTCTTTTTATTTTTCTTCTTCTCCTAATTTATTTTTCTTCTTCTCCTAAAAAGAAAATCTTTATCCTCTGACCTAAAGATTTTTTTAAAGGTTTATCTTGTATTTGCAAAACTCTATCAGCTTGCATTAAATCTAAAAGTTTAGTATTAAAATTTTTGTAGTCGTCTAGGACTTTAAGTCTTTCTTCCCTCTCGACTTCATATTTTTTTTGTAGTTCTTTATGCTCTTTTTGAAGCTCTTTCATCTCACCTTGAATTTTCTCGTATTTATCAGAGTCTATGACCTCTTTTTCCTCTGATTCTAAGCCTTTTCTCAATAAGATAACGCATGAATTTGTTAGGTTTAGATCTTCTTTTTTTGCATATTCTCTTACTTCTTCGTCTAAATTATCTGGTAGTATTATGCTTATTTTAGCCATTTCACCCTCCTATTACAGGATATTATTTTATAGTATATTATCTTAGATAGTATTATATCATCTTATCTCAAATAGTAAATAATTATCTGGTATAAGATATTATCTTCTTTTTTCTTATGTAAGAGTATTAAATAATATATTATAAGATAGCTTGAAATAGCTATTTTACTTTCTGTACTCCTCGATGTAATTTCTTAATGTCTGATAATTTATACCTGTACTTTCTGAAGCTTTTCTTATAGAGTACCCCTCATCTAAGAGCTTAAAAGCCTGGATAAGTTGCGGACTGTCTTTTGTATATTTCTTTTTTCTGCCTTTGTACTTTCCTTGCTTTTTCGCTAGTGCTATGCCTTGTTTTTGTCTTTCCCTTATCCTAAGCCTTTCTGACTCTGCAATGTATTTGTAAAGCTCTAATATAAGATTATTTATAAGCTTATTTAAAGCTGGGTCTGAAGTTTGTGTAGTAGGAAGATTTAAGACCTCTAAGCTTGCTTCTTTCTCGTTGACTTTATTAATTATATAAGTCAGATCTTTTTCTTTTCTCCCTAGTCTATCAAGCTCTGTCACTACTAAAGTATCATCAAATCTTAAAAGATTTAAAAGCTCATTTAAAACTGGTCGACTTTCTAAGTTCGCACCAGATTGCTTTTCTTCAAAAATTCTGTCGACTCCGCTTTTTTCTAAAAGTTCTTTTTGTCTTCCTAAATTTTGATCCGTACTACTAACTCTAGCATATCCAAATCGTGCCATAATAATATACCCCCTCAATTTCATTGATATATAGCCATATAACTTATATGCCTATAATTTTAAAAACGCTTAAAACGCAAAATAGAGCGTCTTGAAAATTATATTTTTACATTTTTCTTTTTAGCCAATTCTATTTAGTCAAAATCAACCTCTTTTTATCAATAAATTCTGACTTTATAATATAAGTATACCCTATTTAGTCAATATGTGATACTAATTGAAAATTTAAGATATCATATTTTTTCTTTAGATCGATTTACTTCGGGTAGGTACTTAATAGACCACATTGAACAAAAAGAAAAGAAAGGAAGTAATTAATGTTTGATAAGAAGAAAGTTATGTCCGGATCACTTGCATTGATATTAGGAGTTACATCAATTCCTGCTATTTCTCATGCTGATTCTGAATATGAAACTGTTAATGATTCATATTTGGAAGAAAGTGATATTAAAAGTGGAAATAGCGATGTTTTGAAAGAAAAAATTCTTGAATATGCTGATGTAGAAAAAAATGGTGATACTGGAACTATAACAATTTCTGATGCTGAACTTATGTCTGCTTTGTATAAAGCAGGATATGATGTTTCAGGAATTACTACTTTCGCAGATGGTAAAACGACTGTTAAAGTTCACTCTTGGAAAAAAGGAAATGCGGATATCTATTTAAGTAAAGGATTCCTTAATACTGTAACTGCAGCTGGAGTAGGAGCAGCGGCTGGAGCAATAGGAGCATTATTACCAGGAGCAGGATGGGCAGCAGCTATAGGTGCTATATCCTCAGCTATAGGTGCACAATCATTTGAAAATGGAAAAGTATTCCAAATTAGAGGCTTTTCATATAGTGGATCTTATAATCAATAAAATATAAATTTTACAATTACTGGAGGTATATATGAAAAATGCTTTTAAAGAAACATTAGTTGTTATGGGAGGGATTTTCATAATAACTTTAATTTTAAATTTGTTTTTAAATAATATTAATTTTTACAATACAAATGCAACTATAGCTTACTTTGCTTTTGGAATTGTTTATTATTGTATAAAACATTTCACTAAATCTAAACAATAATAATTTGAAGAATCGAGTAGGAGGTAAATGATTAATTCATCTACCGACCTCTCACACCACCGTACGTACGGTTCCGTATACGGCGGTTCTACAGTTTAATTTGAACTTTATTGTAATAGCTGACTAGGGATATGTAGCCCCTTTCAGCTATTCTTTTGTTGTTAAGAGCTCTGCTTAGTATTGGGCTTTTGGCTATTCTCC
>JAQYEZ010000071.1 GCA_028723425.1 Peptoniphilaceae bacterium
AATGCAAAATTCATCATCAAATTACAAAAACCAATCGCCCTAGAAGAAGGATTGAGATTTGCTGTAAGAGAAGGTGGAAGAACAGTTGCTTCAGGAGTTGTAACAAAAGTAGTTAAATAATAAAATTTACTAGATTTAAAAATCTCTTAGCTAATTTAAGTTAGGAGATTTTTTTTATATAAATTATAGGAATTTGTCTAAAGTATGAGTAAAATATATATAGAATAAAAAAGTAGCTATAGGAGGTCAAAGATGACAGAAAATAACAAGCAAAAAAAATTTATTCCTAAAGTTCACTCAAAACTTAGGCATTCTTTTGTAATTGTGCCTGAAGAAATATATGCTTGCTCAGGTATTACAATATTTGAAAAAAGAATAAAATCACTTCTTTTTACAACAGATTTGGCAATCATAAGAAATAACAATGCGGATTCAGTTATGTGTGTTTATCCCTACACTCCACAAACAACTATAACCCAATCAGTTATAAATACTGCATCAGTACCTTGCTTTATAGGGGTTGGTGGAGGAACAACATCTGGTTTGAGAACAAAATATATGGCACTTTCGTCAGAACTCGATGGAGCCTATGGAGTTATAGTAAACGCTCCCATACCAAATGAAGATATAAAGGCTATTTCAGAATTCTTAGACATACCTGTAATAGCTACAGTTACATCTATGAAAGATGATATAGTAGGAAAAGTAAAATCTGGAGCAGAAATTCTAAATGTATCTGGAGCAAGTCAAACTCCGGAGATTGTAAAACAAGTTAGAGAACTTGTTGGAGATGAATTTCCTATAATAGCAACAGGTGGCAACACTGGCGAGTCTATCAAAAAGACTATAGAAGCTGGAGCCAACGCTATTTCCTATACACCACTATCATCAGCAGAAGTATTCGCTACTGTAATGGATAATTATAGGAAGTAGAAAAGTTACAAATAGGAGCAAGTATGTATAAGGGATATATTACAGATATAGAAGGAATAAAAATAGGTCATGAACAAAATTATAAGGCAGGAACAGGAGTCACAGTTCTAGTGCCACCACAAGGAAATACCTGTGCTGTAGATGTAAGAGGAGGAGGACCTGGAACTCGTGAAACAGACTTATTATCGCCAGAAAATTCTGTCCAAGGAGTCAATGCCTTAGTCCTATCTGGTGGATCAGCCTATGGCTTAGCAGCTTCTATTGGCGTTGTAGATGGACTAGAAGAAGATGGTCTAGGGTTTAAAGTAAATAGTGGAATCGTACCAATAGTATCTCAAGCTATACTATATGATTTAGACTACAAATCATACAAGATAAGACCAGATAGGGATATGGGCTATAGGGCTTATAAAAATGCAAGCAAAAGCGAAAGAAGACAAGGGATAATTGGGGCAGGAACAGGAGCAACTGTTGGCAAGGCTTTGGGTATGGACTATGCCATGAAATCAGGTCTAGGATCTGCAACAATTGAGATAGGAGAGCTAAAAATCTCTGCTATAGTTGCCCTAAATGCAATGGGTGATATATTTGACTATGAAAAAGCCAAACAAATAGCAGGCATAAAAAAAGATGGAAAATTTGTACCAAGTCTTGAAGTCTTTAAAAATTATTTAGCAAGGCCAGGTCAACTAAACACAACTATAGGTATAATAGCTACAAATGCCATTCTTGATAAAAAAGAGCTAAAAAAAGTAGCTTCTATGACCCATAATGGCTATGCAAGATCTATAAATCCAGTCCACACTATGTATGATGGTGATACAATATTCTCACTTGCAACCAACAAGATAGAAGCTGATATAAACGCTGTAGGCTCTTTTGGTGCAATGGCTATGTCAAGGGCGATAGCCAATGCAATTTATTATTCAAGGTCTATTGAAGGGGATTTGATATAGATATTTTTTAATATTTTATTCTAGAAAAAACGCATAGGCCTATAAATATGGCTAATTTTACATGCTTTTATGACAAAGATTTATTTGACTAACCCTATCTTTTATAGTATTATAGTTAAGAATTCTCTACTCCGACAATAAGATCGGGGTCAAAGACCAAAGGGGGTGAAAAGGATGAATAATTACGAAGCTGTATTGATTTTCAATCCAGACTTAACAGATGAAATACGTAACCAACAATTAGATACTTTTAAAGAAATTATCGCACAAGCTGGAGAAGTTACTTCTGTAGATGACTGGGGAAAGAAAAAATTAGCTTACGAAATCAATGACTATAAAGATGGATATTATTATATAGTTGATTTTAAAGCTGAAGCTAATCATATCAAAGAATTTGAAAGAAGAATGAGAATTTCAGATTCTATTATGAGATATATGGTTATCAGAAAAGAGGACTAAGTTAATGAATAGAGTAATACTAATTGGCAGATTAACAAGAGAACCAGAGCTTAGATATACACAAGCTAGGCAAGCTGTGTGCACTTTTAATTTGGCGGTAGACAAGGGACTTAGTAAACAAAGAAGACAAGAAGCCGAGGCCAACAACCGTCCAACAGCAGATTTTCCAAGGATTACTGTTTGGGGAGTTCAAGCTGAAAATGCTTCAAGATATCTTCATAAAGGAAGTCAATGCGCTATAGAAGGTAGAATCCAAACTGGATCTTATCAAGATTCACAAACTGGTAAAATGATCTATACTACAGATGTAGTTGCTGATAGAGTTGAGTTTATAGAATCAAGATCTTCAAGTCAAGCAAATTCTAATTTTGATAACATTAACCAAGATCAAGGATATAACAATTCCTACAACAATAATTCTAACAACTCATACCAAAATGATGGCTCTGATGACTTCTTTGACGATGATTTTACAGAAATTGAAGATGATGGAAGAATTCCATTTTAGTTATTAGGAGTATATATGCAAAATAGAAGATTCAGACCAAGAAAAAAGGTTGATCCATTTGTAAAAGACCCTTCTAAAGTTATAGATTATAAAGATGTTGAAACACTTAAAAGATTTATAACAGAAAGAGGTAAAATTTTACCAAGAAGAGTAACAGGTCTTAATGCAAAGCATCAAAGAGAAATTACTAGAGCAATAAAAAGAGCAAGACAAGTTGCTTTATTGCCTTACGAAGATAAATAAGATAAATTAATTAATAAGAAAAATTTCAATAAGCAAAAAATAGCACTTTTCAGTGCTTTTTTTTTTTTTTAGGAATTTTTTGCCTAAAATTTAATCGACATGAAGTATTAGCTTTGTGCCGATTTTTAAATGTCAATTTTTCCTAATAACTTGCATAAATAAAGATTGGCCTTTCTTTATTAGAATAATAGCTAATTTGTTAGCTAGTAATATATATGTGACAAAAAATAAAAAATCTTTCTGCTAATATAAGTCAAGTCCAAAATATTGTGTAAATTTATCCTGAATAATGAGGATTAAAATAATGGCTAAAAAACAGTTACAATTCTACTTGATATATGGGCAGGCCTATTATTTTGTAAATATTAAGTTTAAAGATGTGGTATAATATTATAGAAAAACTATACAAAGTGAAATATACTTTGAGGTGGAATATGGGATTTTCTTATGATAAATTATGGAAAAAATTAATAGATGAAAAGATGAATAAATTAGATTTACAAAAAGCTATTGAAACAAGTCCTAGGACTATTGCTAAAATGGGAAAAGATGAGAATGTGAGTATGGAAATACTTGGAAGAATTTGTAAGTATTTTAAATGTGATATATCGGAAATTTTGGAGTATAAAGTGGAGGAAGATTATGATAGGTGAAAATATCAAAGAGAATGTAGAAAAGAAAGCAAATAGCAGGGAAATAGAAAATTTGAAAAAAGATTTTCCACAATTTTTTGATAAGGATGGAGACTTTTTATTAGATAGATTTAAAGAAATGCTAAAGCAAAGTGATATTACTCTTACCAAAGAAGGCTATGAACTTAAATTTTTGGGAAAGTCCTACGCAAGATACCTTTCTTCCACAAAGACGGAAACCTTTATCGCACCCCATGTAGAAGAAAATCAAAAAGAAGAAAACAAAAACAGCGAAAATTTATATATCATAGGAGATAATATAGACGCTCTAAAACATCTTTTAGGATCTTATTCTGGAAAGATTAAATGTATCTACATTGAAATGTAGTCCAACGATAGGATACATTTTAACAGTTGAAAATACGGCTGTTTCAAGCCTTTCTGTTAAGTAGCTCAATCATTTGACCTGAAAATCGGGTCTTTTTTTATTGCCATTTTTTCTGAATTCAGTTTTTTGCAC
>JAQYEZ010000072.1 GCA_028723425.1 Peptoniphilaceae bacterium
CTGAAAGGGGCTACATATCCCTAGTCAGCTATTACAATAAAGTTCAAATTAAACTGTAGAACCGCCGTATACGGAACCGTACGTACGGTGGTGTGAGAGGTCGGTAGATGAATTAATCATTTACCTCCTACTCGATTTTTATACTTTGCCTTTTTTATAAAGTATGACATAATATTAAATGGTGAAAGTAAAAAATGATTGGAGGAAGCGCTATTAACGTATTAATTGGACAATCTGGTGGCCCTACCAGTGTAATAAATTCTAGTCTTGCTGGGGTAATAAGTTCTGCTATTGAGCATGGTTTTGATCACATATATGGAATGGAAAATGGTATAGCTGGTCTGATAGAAGGAAGAATTTGCCAAATAGACAAAAAAATCTATACAGAAAAAAATATAGAGGATAAATTAAAATCAGAGCCTGCCGCAATTTTGGGTTCTTGTAGGTATAAATTGCCTGAAGATTTATCGGATTTTGTTTATGAGAAAATTTTCCAAACTTTAGAAAAATTTCAAATTTCTAGCCTAATCTATATAGGTGGAAATGACTCTATGGATACAGTTGTAAAACTAAATAAATACATAGAAAAAAATAGGATAGCTTGGCTTCATGTCATAGGCATACCAAAGACTATAGATAATGACCTTAGAGAAATGGATCATTCACCAGGTTTTGGCTCTGCTGCCAAATATGTGGCCACAGCCTTAAACTTAGTTAGAACTGATGTAAATATTTATAATGTAAAATCCGTAACTTTTGTTGAAATCATGGGAAGAAATGCCGGCTGGCTAGCAGCATCAGCTCTTCTTTCAAATTACAAGAAAAAAAGAAAAACAGTAAATCTGCTTTATTTAAAAGAAGTAGAAAAAACAAAAGAGGATATTTTATCAGATATAAAAGAGGCTTTTAAATATGAAAATAACCTGGTAATTGCTTTATCAGAAGGTTTTATGGATAAAGATGGCTTTTTTGCAAAAGAAGATAAAAAAAGCTATGATCAAGCTTTTGGTCATCCTGTAATTTCAGGCATAGGAGAAAAACTTTCAAATTTTGTTGCAAAAGAACTTGGCGTAAAATCTAGGTCAGTAGAATTAAATATTTTGCAAAGAACAAGCTTTTTAATATCAAAACAAGATTCCAAAGAGGCCTTTGAACTGGGCTATAAGGGCTTAGAAAAATCTATAAGCCAAACCAACCTTGTACCAGTTATAAAAAGAAAAGAAAAGGAGACCTATGAATATTATATAGACTTTGTAGATCCTTTACTTATAGCTAATAAGGAAAAATATATACCTAAAGCTTGGCTAGAATCTTATAGAGTTCTAGAAGATAAAATAATAGCCTATGGCCTACCTCTAATTCAAGGTCAAGTAGAAGAAAAGTTTGATAAGGGCATGATTTCTTTTATTGGACTTGATGATTTTACAAAAAAAGCCTATTAATAACTTTAAATTAGCACCTAGAAACCTATATGGCTAGGTGTTTTTTGTAAATATTTTTTCTATAGCCTTAGTTTGGGTATAAGATTAACAACAATGGAGGCTCTTATGACTATTAATATAAAAAAAGAAAAAGACTTTTCCTATAAAGATTTTTCAAAATCAGACCTAAAGGTAAAGCTTGCAAGGCTAGCTAGAATTTGTGAAAATTTTAAAATTCCTGTCTTAATCTGCGTTGATGGTTGGGAATCTTCTGGTAGGGGCTATGTTGTTAGCCAATTGACCAAAGAATTAAATCCTAAATATTTTGATGTCGATGTTAGCAATAAAGATAAAAAAGATGGGGACTATTCTTTTATTATAAATGCTTGGAAAGACCTGCCAGTCCAAAGTCACATAAAGATTTTTACTCACTCATATTACTCTGATCTATTTGAGAACCCTTCTTACACTGATAATCAAGTAGAGGAAAGAATTTCTGAAATTAGAAATATGGAGAAGATGCTTACCACTAATAACACTATCATAATTAAGATTTTCTTATCTATAGACGAAGATGTGCAAAAACAAAGAATTAAAGATCTAAAAGACTCTGTCAAAAAGCCTTTTTACATAAGTTCTATTGACAAAATTCAAAGCGAAAATTATAAGCTTTACCAAGAAAATTTCAAAAAGATCTTATCTATGAGTGACTATGATTTTGCGAGCTGGAATGTTATAGAAGCAAACCATATGAAAAAAGCTGCCAAAGAAGCCCTAGGTCTTGTTATAGACCAAATGACTATTGGCATAGAAAGAGTTGGCAATCAAGAAAAAGATAAGGATAGAACAACAAGATCTTATGATAAAAAGGTCCACATACTTGAAAATCTAGACCTAGCCAAAAAACTTTCGAAAGAAGAATATAAGGAAAAAAAGAATAAACTCCAAAAAGAAGTCGCCGATACCATGTATGAACTTTATAATAAAGGCATATCTTCTGCCCTTGTTTTTGAGGGAGTCGATGCAGCAGGCAAGGACGGAGCAATAAAAAGATTAATCAAAGAAGTTGATCCTATACTTTACAGAGTCCATTCTATATCTGCACCTTCCCAAGAGGAACTTTCAAAACATTATTTGCGGAGATTTTACCAAAGACTTCCCCAAAGGGGCTACACTTCCATATTTTCAAGGTCTTGGTATGGTAGGGTTATGGTAGAAAGAATAGAAAAATTAGCAAAAATTGGCGAATGGGACAGGGCTTATGACGAGATTAAGGACTTTGAAAAACTCTTGGTTAAAAATAAAATCATGGTCCTAAAATTCTTTGTGGTAATCGATAAGGATGTCCAACTTCAAAGATTTAAAGATCGTGAAAGTATCCCAGATAAACAATACAAGATAACCGATGAAGACTGGAGAAATAGAAAAAAGTGGGACTCATACATCGAGGCGATGAATGAAATGCTTGATAGAACTAACCTCGATTATGCACCATGGATAATTGTAGAGGGTAACGACAAAAAATACGCCAGAATCAAGGTTATGGAAGAATATCTAAAATACGCCAAAAAATTTATTGAAAATAATTAAGGATAAATACAAAAGGAGCTAGAATAAATGTTAATATCAGCTCCTTTTGTATTTTTACTAAAGATTAAGAAAATCCTTGGTCTTTAATATTTGTCCATAAACCGGGAAAATTTCATCTACTACAAAATCATGTTGGTTTTGCTTTGGGGCAGCTATAGCATCTTCTATTATATAAATCTTATAATTTAATTGATAGGCATCTCTAGCAGATGTATCAATTCCTATATGGCTTGATATGCCAACAAAAACAATATTTTCTATACCATGACGTCTTAATTCCAAATCTAAATCAGTGCCAAAAAATCCACTAAAGCCTCTCTTTATTACAACATAATCATCTTCTTTTATATCAAGTCGATCATCAAAGTCGTCAAATCCATCTTTTACATCAGATATGGCTCTTAATTTAAGGTCTGCTTCCAAAGAGTCTTTTTGGTCAAGAAAAGAAGACTTTACAAAAGCAATAAAACCTCCCTTATCCCTAAATTTTTTGATTAGCTTATTAGCATTGGCTATAATTTCTCCTGAACTATGAGGTTTAACTTCTACACTAGTAACACCTTTTTGCAAGTCGATTAATATTAAAGCAGTTTTTTTAAAATCCATTCTTTCCTCCATAACAATCATAATGTATCCAATTTTTATTATTAATACCCAATTGTAAAGACGTTTATAATGCAAGCTAAGATAGATATTTTTATCAAGCCTTTTGCACTTTAAACGTTGTCATAAAAATTTTTATGTAATAAGATAATATTGAAAAAGACATAGAGAGAGAGAGGAAATAATTATGTATGGGTCTATAGAATTAGGTGGAACAAAAATTAGGTGCGCAGTTTTTTCAGAAGACGGAAAAATAGAAGAAGAAACAAGGATAGAAACTGACAAACCCTATGATAATGTAAAAGAAATAGGAAAATTTTTTAAGACAAAAGAAATAAAATCATTGGGAGTTGGAGCTTTTGGTCCTTTGGATACCAACAAAAATTCCCAAACTTATGGTTTTGTCAAAAACACCCCAAAAAAATATTGGACAAATTTTGATATAAGAGGAGAATTAAAAAAAGCCGTAAAAGTTGACCTAGATTTCACTTCCGATGTGGCAGCAAGTTTAATTGGAGAATATTACCTGGGAGCAGGTAAAAAATATAGGTCGGCACTTTATATTACAGTTGGAACAGGCATAGGAGCTAGCTATATACAAGACGGAAATATTTTGGATGGTTTTGGGGCACCAGAAATGGGTCACATAAAAGTTGATAGAATAAAAGGCGATAAGGTAAAATCTGTTTGCCAATACCACGATGACTGTTTAGAAGGACTTGCTAGCGGACCTTCAATTTACAATAGAACTCTTTGCTCAGGCGAAAGTCTAGACATTTCAGATCAAGCTTTTTCATATGTTGCAACCTATCTAGCTCAAGGACTTGCAACATATTCCTACATCCTAAGACCAGAAGTTATAATAATGGGTGGAGGCGTCTTAAATAAGGAGGGGATGCTTGATTTAGTAAAAACCGAATTTGATCGCATCAAAGAATTCCAAATAAATAACTACCTAGACCTACCTGATACAGATTATTATATAGTTTTACCAGACTTAGGAAATGAAGCTGGTCTTTATGGTGGATATTTGATGGCAAAAAATATAAGTGAAAATTAGAAAGAAAAAAACGACAAAAATAATAATTTCCTATAGTTTAACCAACAAATGTGGAAGTTATTATTTTTTGCCTCTTTATAACTTAAATTAGCTTAAATTTTTCCAGATAATAAGCTATACCGTCTTCATCATTTGTAAGAGTTATATAATCAGCAAGTTTTTTTATTATAGGATGAGCATTGCCCATGGCAACTCCAACTCCTGCATCTTTTATCATTCCTATGTCATTTCTTTCATCACCAAAAGCTATGATGTCTTTGATGTCGTAATCGTAATATTTTGCTATCTCAATAAGGCTAGTTCCCTTGTCAAAGCCCTTGGGCATAGCTTCTAGGTAGTTGTCAGTAGATCTTACAATTTCTAGGCTATTGGCAAATTTTTCTCTTATAGGAGTCTCAAACTTATCCAAAATTTCTTTGCTTTCATGGGAAAGAATGATATTGTTTAGCTTGTAATCAATATTATCTAAAATATCTTCTTTAACGACTAGGTCCATTTTGTTTATCCAGGCAGAAAATTCTGCTATTTTCGAATTTTTCTTATTGGTGAAAATTTTTCCATCAAGATAAATCAAGAAAGGAGCATCGAAGTTCTTTGTAAAATTTATATATTCTTTTAAAAGTGTATCATCCAAGCTATGGTTTATGATTATTTCTTTAGTCTTAAAATTTGTAATCCTACAACCATTGTAGTTAGAGATTAGACCACCAAACTCATCTAATTTTAAAGCTTTGGCATAACTTTCAACTCCCTTAGGATCTCTGCCTGATGCTATTACAACAATATTTCCATTTTCTTGGGCTTTAATAAGACTGTTTTTGGTCACATCAGTTAATTGATGATTTGAATTTAAAAGTGTTCCGTCTATGTCAACTGCAATAATTTTGTTCATATTGTCTCCTTATTCTTTTCTATTTATTACTATAGTAGATATTGGGAGAATGTCTAATTAAAGTTTAAAGGCTTTAATTTTATATTTTTTTCTAAAAATTTTTTTCTGGTAACTTAGGTTACAGAATTTTGTTTTTCTTTGACCTATAATAAGGACAGTTAAGAAATGAATTTTAAAAGGAGATAAGATATGTTTTGTTTTCAATGTCAAGAAACAGCTCAAAATAAAGGTTGTACAGTAAAGGGCGTTTGCGGTAAAGACGAAAATACTGCAAATGCACAAGATTTGTTAATTTATGTTAGCAAAGGACTTGCAGAAGTTATTAATAGAAATAAGGATGTGGATAGGAAATATTATTCTCTATTATCTGACAACTTGTTTGTAACTATAACCAATGCTAATTTTAAAGAAGATTACATACTTGAAAAGGCAAAGGCTACTATAGAGGCTAAAAACGCTCTTTTATCAGACCTTTCTAATAAAGAAGGACTTTCTGATTTTGCCCTATATGATCAAAGCCATATAGAAAAATTAAAGATTAAGGCTATAGAGGTTGGTGTGCTTAATATTTTAAATGAGGATAAGAGATCTTTAACAGAACTTGTTATTTATGGTCTAAAAGGACTTGGAGCCTATAATCATCATGCCAACGTTCTTGGATATTTTGATAAGGAAGTTGATGAATTTATAGCTTATGCTTTGGAAGAAACTACAAAAGTAAATCCTGGTAAAGATGCTAGCGAAGATGAGATAAATGAATTAATTGATCTAGTTATTAAAACTGGTCAAACAGGAGTTAAGGCTATGGCCCTCCTTGATAAGGCAAATACAGAGTCATTTGGTAATCCAGAAATGACAGAAGTATCTTATAAGGCAGGAGATAAGCCTGGTATTTTGATTTCAGGTCACGATCTTAGAGATATAAAGATGTTACTTGAACAAACTAAGGATACAGGTGTCGAAGTTTATACTCACTCAGAGATGCTTGCAGCTAACTATTATCCAGAATTTAAAAAATATCCTCATTTCCACGGTAATTACGGTAATTCTTGGTGGACTCAAAATGATGAATTTGAAAAGTTTAATGGGCCAATCCTTATGACAACCAACTGTATAGTTCCACTAAAGAAAAACAATACTTACCTAGATAGGTTCTTTACAACAGGTATGGCAGGCTATCCTGGTGCCAAACATATAGAAGCTGATGAAAAAGGTAACAAAGATTTCTCTCAAATTATAGAATTAGCAAAATCTTGCAAAGCCCCAACAAACTTAGAAGATACCAAGGTAATCGGTGGTTTTGCTCACAAGCAAGTTGAAAAGCTTGCAGGGAAGGTTGTTGAAGAGATAAAGAAAGGCAATATAAAGAAATTTATAGTTATGGCAGGCTGTGATGGTAGGTTTAAAGATAGAAGCTATTATACAGACTTTGCAAAAGCACTTCCAAAAGACTATGTAATTCTAACAGCAGGCTGTGCAAAATATAGATACAATAAGCTTGATCTTGGTCATATAAATGGTATTCCTAGAGTTTTGGATTCAGGTCAATGTAATGACTCATATTCTCTAGTAAAAACTGCTATGCTTTTACAAGAAGCTTTTGGTCTTTCTGATATCAATGATTTACCTTTGGAATTTAATATAGCTTGGTATGAACAAAAAGCAGTAATTGTTTTACTTGCGCTTTTAAGCCTAGGAGTTAAAAACATCCATCTTGGACCAAGTCTTCCAGCCTTTTTATCACCTACTGTAGTAGATTTCTTGGTAGAAAAATTTGCTATAGCACCAAATACAACAGTAGAAGAAGATATGGCATACTTTACAAAATAAAAGAAAACTAATAAAGAGGATTAATACTAATCTTGTGAAATTTCTTCTAATAGATTTATAGGATTAGATATATCCTCTTTTTTTGGTTTATTATATATACCCCTTGCAAAGGTTTGAAAGTAAAAATATATATCTTTAGCCTTAGTGGTAAGTAAGCTAAAAAAGCATATATTAATAGAAAAGTAAAAACTACATGAAAATAAAAAGGGGACTTATGGATATCAAATCAATACCTATTTTTAAAAATCTTACAGATAAAGATATAAGAATACTAGAGAAAACTTTGCAAATAGAAGAAAAAATTTATAAAAAGAACTCCTATATTTTTATGCAAAATGATAAGGCTAAAAACTTATACTATTTGTTAGAGGGAGATATTATAGTTTCAAAAGTTGATTTTAATGGCAAAAGGTCTATTGTCCAAAATTTTAAAGATAAAGTTTTATTTGGAGAAATCTATGCTTACTTAAATGAAACTTATGATTTTTCCGCTATGGCCAATGAAGACTCAAAAGTTCTTGCTATAAAAGATTTTAAAAAAATATTTAGCATAGACTTGGACAGAAGTTTTTTGCTTTCATTTATAGACCTAATAGCAAAAAAATGTCTACTCCTAAGCCGCAAAAATCAAATCAACACCCAATTTACCCTCAGACAAAAAATAGCAAACTACCTTATATATAATGAAGAAAAAAATGTGGTCAATTTAGAAATGACTAGGGAAGAGCTGGCAGATTTCTTGGCAACGACAAGACCCTCACTTTCAAGGGAACTTTCAAAGATGAAAAGTGAAGGAATAATTGATGTAAAAGGAAAAATTATAAAAATCTTAGACAAGGATACCATTTATGATTTAACCTACTAAAAATCCCCATAAAAAGGGGACTTAGCAAGGTTAATATTTCTTGTTTACAAGCTTTTTATTAGCTTTAAGCCTATAATAAAAATTTTCTTATCAATTCACTTAAAATAAGACCTACTACTATTCCTATGATAAATAGGCCAATATAGTTTTTTTTCTTATTGTCATCGTTCATAATAAAAATCCTCCACTTTTTAATAAAATACAATTTACTTTCTAAGTATCTCAATATCATATCCATCTGGATCTGTTATGAAATAATAATTAGGAATTTTATCATCGGAAAGACCAGATAGGTCACTTACCTTAAATCCTTTTTCCTTGTGGTCTTGGTAGGACTTCTCCAAATCAGAAACCTCAAAAGCTATATGAGAATAGCCATCTCCTAGAGTGTAAGGCTCGTGGTTATAGTTGTAGGTCAATTCAAGTTCAAAATCACCAGCCTCACTTGCCATATAAACTAAAGTAAACTTATCATCTGGATAATCTTTTTTTCTTGTAACTACAAAATCAAAAGCTTCTCTATAAAAATTTATAGATTTTTCCAAATCAAAAACTCTGATACAAACATGGATTGGTGTAAATTTCATATAATCACCTCTTTTATATTCAAATAAGTACTAGGTCTATTTTTAAAATAAACTTCTATAAAAACTAATCTTTATTTTAAATATATACCCCTTTAAGGCTATTTTCCTTATATAAAAGTAAAAAAAAACGTTTTTTGACGAAAAAAATATAAGGATATATAATTTAAATTGATCTATGTATAGAAAATATGAAAATGAAAATTTTGTTAAAAGATTTAAAAATTTAGGCAAAGAGAGGAAGGTTTTATGAATAAGATATTAACAATTTCAGGTTCAGATTCATGCGGGGGAGCAGGAATTCAAGCAGATATCAAAGCAGCTTCATCAAGACATGATTATGTTTCATCTGTAATAGTTTCAGTAGTGGCAGAAAATACTATGGGGCTTAAAGATATGGTCAACATGCCAAAAGAATTGGTCGAAAATCAAATAGCTGCTGTATTTGAAGACATGGGGGCTGATGCTGTAAAACTTGGTATGCTTCCTTCAAAGGAAATAATAGAAGCAGTTTCAAATTCCTTGTCAAAATATCAAGTAAAAAATGTGGTCTTTGATCCTTGTATGGTAAATAAATCAGATGATGAATTTGTAAAAGATGATTCTATAGATGTTTTAAAGGATAAAATTTTCGAATTAGTTGACTTGATATGTCCAAATATACCTGAAGCAAAGACAATTACAGGTATAAAAATTGAAAATGTCGACCAAATGAAAGAAGCTTGCAAAATTATTTATGAGATGGGAGTAAAAAATGTCTTGCTAAAAGGTGGAAGTGACATAGGAGCTTTGGACATATTTTATGATGGCAAAGAATTTACAGAATTTAGGTCAGAAAAAATCGACTCAAAAAATACATGGGGAAGTGGAGATGTCCTTGCTATGATAATAGCATCAAATTTAGCCAAAGGTTTAGAAATGAAAGAAGCCATAAAAGATGCTAAAAACTATGTTACAGAGGCAATCAAACAAGCTCCTCTTATTGGTAAGGGCTTTGGGGTCTTGGAGTTTGACCCAAAATTAAAGTAAATAATTTTTTATAGGAATATTTAAAGCTAGCTTAATATTTTTTTGCTAGCTTTTTTGATATTCTATAGATTTTGTTGAAAAATCAAGCTAAAGAGTGTATAATAAACGTGTTCTGTAATAACAAAACAAAATTTATGTAAAAAGATAAAAAATACTTGATTTATCTTTAAATTTTTGATATTATTACATGGTGCTGTGAAGCGGGAGGTTGCTTTTGTGACCAGCCAGCACGAAAGGAAATTTTCGCAGAGCAAGTTCGATAAGGATATCGAACGATTCCCAAAAAATAATTAAACGCCCGGTAGGGCGGAACATTACAAGGAGGAAAAATGGCTAATCAAAAAATCAGAATTAGGTTAAGAGCATATGATCATGAAGTGATTGATAGCTCAGCAGAGAAAATCGTAGAAGCGGTAAAAAGATCAGGAGCACAAGTTAGTGGACCAATCCCACTTCCAACCGAAAAAGAAATTATTACAATTCTTAGAGCGGTTCACAAAGATAAGGACTCCAGAGAACAGTTTGAACAAAGAACACACAAAAGATTAATAGACATCATTAACCCTAATGCAAAAACATTAGATGCACTAAAGAAATTAAACTTGCCTGCTGGTGTCGACATAGAAATAAAACTGTAATTAGAATGATTGTTAAAGGCCACATATGTGGTTCAATCCGCTGTAATTAAGGAGGTACTCAGAATGAAGAGTATATTTACAACAAAAATAGGCATGACTCAAATAATAGATGCCGATGGTGATATTACACCAGTAACAGTACTTAAAGCTGAAGAAAATGTAGTCGTACAAGTTAAAACAGAAGATAATGACGGTTACGATGCTGTACAAATTGGTTATCTAGACAAAAAGGAAAAAAACATTAATAAACCTACCAAAGGACACTTTGACAAGGCAGGCGCTTCTTACAAAAGATATTTAAAAGAAGTAAGACTTAAAGAGGCAGCAGACCTTAAAGCTGGAGATAAAGTAACAGTCGATTTATTCCAAGAAGGAGACATCGTAGATGTTGTTGCTATATCAAAAGGTAAGGGAACTCAAGGTGCTATCAAAAGATGGAACTATGGTAGAGGCCCTCAAGCTCACGGTTCTAAATCACACAGAGTAGCAGGTGCAAGAGCTGCAGCTTCAGATCCATCCAGAGTATTCAAGGGAAGAAAAGGCTCGGGAAAGATGGGTCACGAACGTGTTACTATCCAAAATCTAAAAGTAGTAAGAGTAAATACTGAAGATAGCTACATTTTAGTTAAAGGTGCAGTTCCAGGACCTAAGGGTGGACTTGTTGAAGTAAAACAAGCAGTTAAAAGCCTATAATAAGGAGGAATGAAATGCCTAGAATAGAAGTTTTAAACATTAAGGGAGAAAATGTTGGCGAATTAGAACTTAACCAAACTCTATTTGATGCAAATGTATCAGAACATGCAGTTTACGAAGTTGTAAAAAACCAACTAGCTAATAAAAGACAAGGCACACAATCCGCCAAAACCCGTGCAGAAGTAAGAGGTGGTGGAAGAAAGCCATTTAGACAAAAAGGTACAGGTAGAGCAAGACAAGGATCTATAAGAGCTCCACACTTTACAGGCGGTGGAATTGTATTTGCACCAAAGCCAAGAAACTACAGATACAGCCTTCCAAAGAAAATAAGAAGACTTGCCCTATACTCAGTTCTTACATCAAAGTTTAGAGATGGTGAATTAGTAGTAGTAGATCAATTAAAATTAGAAGATTATAAGACAAAAAATGCAGTAGAAATCCTAGCAAATCTTGATGCAAGTAAAAAAGCTTATGTAGTTATAGCTGAAAATGATGATAAAGTTTATAGATCATTTAGAAATATTGAAGGTGCTGATGTACAAACAGCAAATTTAATAAATGTTTATGATCTTTTAAGACATGAAAAGCTTGTGATTACAAAAGATGCAATCGCAAAACTTGAGGAGGTATTTATCTAATGAAATCACCTTACGATATAATCAAAAGACCAATAATTACAGAAAAATCTATGGAATTAATCGAAGAAAACAAATACACCTTCGAAGTAGACAAAAATGCCAACAAGCCAGAAATCAAGAAAGCTTTAGAAGCTATCTTTGATGGGGTTAAGGTTAAAAAAGTTAGAACAATGAATTTCCCAGGCAAAAAAGTAAGAACTAAATTTGGTTATGGTAAAAAATCTGACTGGAAGAAAGCAATTGTTACATTAACTGAAGATTCACAAGCTATTGAATACTTCGATGGAATGTAAGGAGGATTTAAATGGCTATTAGAGTTTTAAAACCAACATCAAACGGTCATAGAAACATGTCCGTTTCAACATTTGAAGAAATAACAAAAACTACTCCAGAAAAATCTTTGACAACTAATTTAAAAAAATCAGGCGGTAGAAATAACACAGGTAGAATTACCGTTCGTCATAGAGGTGGCGGAGTTAAAAGAAAATATAGAATCATCGATTTTAGAAGAAATAAAGATGATATTCCAGCAAAAGTAAGTGCTATAGAATATGATCCAAATAGAACAGCAAACATTGCCTTACTAGTTTATGCTGATGGAGAAAAAAGATATATACTAGCACCAAAAGGACTTAAAGTTGGTGATGTAGTAGAATCTGGAGAAAAAGCTGATATCAAACCAGGCAATACCCTACAACTAATAAATATCCCAGTAGGTACAATGATTCATAATATTGAGCTTAAAGCTGGAAAAGGTGGAATCCTTGTTAGATCTGCAGGAGTTGCAGCACAACTTATGGCTAAAGAAAATGGATTTGCAACAATAAAACTTCCATCAGGAGAAGTTAGACTAGTTCATCTTAACTGCAAGGCAACAATAGGAACAGTTGGAAATTCAGAACACGAACTATTAACTATAGGAAAAGCTGGCAAATCAAGATACATGGGCAAAAGACCTCATGTAAGAGGATCAGCAATGAACCCAGTAGACCACCCACATGGTGGTGGAGAAGGTAGAGCTCCAATAGGAAGACCTGCACCATCAACACCTTGGGGTAAAAAGACACATGGTGTTAAGACCAGAAAGAAGAAAAATGCATCTTCTAAATATATAGTTAGAAGAAGAAATGAAAAATAGGGGGATTTAATGGCTAGATCACTAAAAAAAGGACCTTTCGTAGATGATCATTTAATGAAAAAAATTGAAGCATTAAATGAAAAAGGCGAAAAAAAGGTAATAAAGACTTGGTCAAGACGTTCTACAATATTCCCAGAATTCGTAGAACATACAAGAGCAGTTCATGACGGAAGAAAACACGTACCAATATATATTACAGAAGATATGGTAGGACATAAACTTGGAGAGTTCGTTCCAACAAGAACATTTAGAACTCACGCTAAAAAACAAGCAGAGCAAAAAGGAAAACTAAACTAGGAGAAGAATTATGGAAATAAAAGCAACAGCAAAATATGTAAGGATATCTCCTCTTAAAGTAAATTATATAGCAAAAGAAATTAGGGGCAAACAAGTAGACGAAGCGCTAAATATCTTGAGATTTACCAATAAAAAAGGTGCTAGATTACTTGCAGACGTTCTAAAAAGCGCAATCGCTAATGCAGAGAATAACAACGGATACGACAGAGAAAATCTTTTTGTAAAAAAAGCATTTGCTAATGATGCACCAACCATGAAAAGATGGAGACCTAAAGCTAAGGGTGCTGCTTATCCAATACTTAAAAGATCATCTCACATAGGTGTTGTTCTAACAGAGATTAACGCAGAGGAGGAATAGAATGGGTCAAAAAGTAAATCCAAAGGGTTATAGAGTTGGAGTAATAAAAGAGTGGGACTCAAAATGGTTTGCTGACAAAAAAGATTTTTCAGACTTACTTGTTGAAGATCACAACATTAGAAAACTAATCAAAAAAGAATGCTACGAAGCAGGAATTTCTGACTTAGAAATAGAAAGAGCAGTAAATAACATCAAAGTCACAATCTATACAGGAAAACCAGGCATGGTAATCGGTAAAGGTGGTGCAGGTGTCGAAGAGTTAAAGAAAAAAATCGAAAAAGTTGCAGTTGGCAAAAGAGTAATTATCAATGTAGAAGAAATCAGAAATACTGATATCGACGCTCAACTTGTAGCAGAAAATATTGCCCAACAACTTGAAAACAGAATTACCTTTAGACGTGCCATGAAACAAGCTGTTCAAAGAACAATGAGAGCAGGAGCACTAGGTATAAAAACACAAGTATCAGGAAGACTTGGTGGAGCTGATATGGCTAGAACAGAAGGCTACAGCGAGGGAAAAGTTCCTCTACAAACACTAAGAGCAGACGTTGACTATGGTTTTGCAGAAGCTGATACACAATACGGAAAGATAGGATGTAAAGTTTGGGTTAATAGGGGAGAAGTTTTACCAGGAGAAAAAGCTCTAAGACAACCTAAAATAAAAGGCCAAAAGCCAAACAAGAGAAGAAATAACAGAAACAGACGTCCTAACAAAAGAAATAACGACAGACAAGCAAATTAAGCTCGTCTAAGGAGGAATCAGATATGTTAATGCCTAAAAGAGTAAAATATCGTAGACAACATAGAGGTAGAATGAAAGGAGCTGCCCAAAGAGGCAACGCCCTAAGCTATGGAGAATACGGCTTACAAGCACTCGAAAGCACTTGGATGACAGCTAACCAAATAGAGGCTGCTAGACGTGCTATGACAAGATATATAAAAAGAGGTGGAAATATTTGGATAAAAGTATTTCCAGACAAACCAGTTTCAAAGAAACCTGCCGAAGTAAGAATGGGTTCTGGTAAAGGTGCACCAGAATATTGGGTAGCAGTTGTAAAACCAGGTAGAATTTTGTTTGAAATGAGTGGGGTACCAGAAGATGTTGCAAGAGAAGCTTTAAGACTTGCAGCTCGTAAACTACCAATCAAAACAAAGTTTGTAAAGAGGCTTGAAGTTACAGAAGTGGAGGAAGCTTAATGAAAGCAACAGAAATTAGAAAATTAAGCGACAATGATTTAAACAAAAAGTTATTTGATTTACAAGCTGAGTTATTTAATCTTCGTTTCCAAATGGCTACAGGTCAACTAGAAAATCCATCAGCTATTGGAAATGTTAGAAGAGATATAGCAAGAGTAAAAACAATCCAAACTGAAAGAAAGCTTAATATAAATAGGGAGGCTTAAC
>JAQYEZ010000073.1 GCA_028723425.1 Peptoniphilaceae bacterium
TAGCTGAAAGGGGCTACATATCCCTAGTCAGCTATTACAATAAAGTTCAAATTAAACTGTAGAACCGCCGTATACGGAACCGTACGTACGGTGGTGTGAGAGGTCGGTAGATGAATTAATCATTTACCTCCTACTCGATTATCTAAATATAAATTATTAAATGAAGTGGTGATAACATTTGAAAAAGTATAAAGATCAAAATAAGAAGTTCTATGACAGTAAGGCATGGAAGACATGTAGAGAGTACTACATAAGTAAACGAATATTAGAAGACGGCGGACTATGCGAGATATGCAAAGATAGTCCAGGTGTAATATGCGACCATATAATTGAATTAGATGAAGTCAATGTTAATGATCCTAATATAAGTTTAAGCCATGACAATATACAGTTACTATGCATAGAATGTCACAATAAAAAAACTTTCACAAATGATAGACGAATAATAATTTTTGATGACAATGGAAACCCAATTATAAGTGAATGCTAAAAATAAAAACTAAACTTAGAACCTCCCCCTGTCTAGAAACAAATAAATCAATCAAATCGAGCGACGGCCCAACATTCATTTAATGCACAGGAGATTTGCCATAACCCCCACCCTAATTTTTTAAGAAAGGAGATTAAATTTGATAAACTTAGAACAAGATAAAAGGATAAAAAAAGAGATAAGTAAATTTAGAAAATTTATAAAAGACTTAGATACAGAAGAAAAGAGAATGGCAATGAATATGGTTAATGAGCTTGCCTTTATGAAAATTACTCTTGAAGATTTGAAAAAAGAGGTTAATGCTAATGGTGTAGTAACAGAAATGCCACAAGGGGAGTATTCAATTACTAGAGAAAATCCTGCCTTGAAATCATATAACACAATGATACAAAGATACAATTCTACACTTAAACAACTTGATGATTATATAAATAAAATAAGTCCTCAAACTGATGAACTAGATACTCTAAGTCAATTTTTACAAAAAAGATGATAAGTTATGATGACAACTATAACCCATTGATAGAATATTGGGAATGGGCAAATAAAAACCCAGAGAAGATAAATAAAAAGATTCATATACAACTAAATAGGTTAGCTAGGGACATTACTGATATTACAAGTGATGTCTATTTTAATTCTAAAAAAAGTAATCATGCTATAGAATTTGTAGAAAACTTTTGTAGGAACATAAAAGGGAAAACTGCTGGTAAATTAGTAGTTTTGGATTTATGGGAGAAAGCTTTTATAGCAGCTATTTTTGGTATTGTATATAAAAAAACTAACCTTAGAAGATGTAAAAGAGCTGTATTAATAATAGCTAAGAAAAATGGAAAATCATTATTAGCTAGTGCTATAGGACTTTATATGTTGATTGCTGACAATGAAGGTGGACCTGAATGTTATGCTGTAGCTACTAAAAAGGATCAAGCAAAAATAGTTTGGGATACGGCTAAAAAAATGGTCAGAAAAGATGTTTGGTTGAGAAAATATGTTAAGACCTTGGTTAATGATATGGTCACAAGATTTAATGATGGTAGTTTTAAAGCTGTTGCCTCTGACAGTGATACTTTAGATGGATTGAATGTTCACTTTGTTGTAATGGATGAGATTCACCAATGGAAAAATGGTTACCAATTATATGACATTATGTATCGTGGTATGGATAATCGTGATCAACCTTTATCATTAATAACATCAACTGCTGGAACTATAAGAGAAGATTTATATGACCAGATTTATGAGGAAGGAAGTAATGTATTAACTCAAGAAGGATTTAAAGATGACATAAGTATATTTTTTATTTATGAATTAGATAAAAAGGAAGAATGGAAAGATTTTAGTAAGCTTATAAAAGCAAATCCTGGTTTAGGTACCATAAGAAATGAAAAATCGTTAAGAGATGAGTGGGAAAGAACTAAAGCTAATAAGAGTATGTATTTGAAATCTTTCTTAACTAAAAATTGTAATATAAGAGAAACTGATTCACAATCATGGTTAAGCTTAGATGATATAAATAATGAAAAAACATTTGATTTAAAGAAGTTAAAGCCTAGATATGCTATTGGTGGTTGGGATGTATCTAGTACTACCGATTTAACTTGCTTGACTTTTTTATTTAGGATATATGGAGATGAGCAAATATATATTTATCAACAATATTTTATACCAGAAGAAGTTGCTGAGAAAAAAATAATAGATGATAAAGTTCCTTATGATAAGTGGAGAAAAAGAGGACTTGTAACTTATGTACCTGGTAATAAGATAGATCAAGAATTTTTATTTTATTGGGCTAGGGATTTTGCTAAGGATAATAATGATTTTATCCCCCTATGGACTGGCTTTGATATTTGGGGTGCTGATATCTTGATGAAAAGAACTAAGGAAGAATATGGCGATAATTCTGTTGAAGAAGTAAGACAAGTTTTCAAGGTATTATCAAATCCTATGAAAGAATTAGAGGCAGATTTAAAAGCTAAAAGGATAAATTATAATAATAATCCTATTCTTAAATGGTGTCTGGCCAATACGGTTATACAACAAGATAATAAAGGGAATATTCAACCTAAGAAAGGATATTCTAAGTTAAGAAGAATTGATGGTACTGCTAGTTTATTGGATGCATATATAACATATAAAAGACACATAGATGATTATTTAAATATCATATAAGGAGGTGTAAATTGGGATTTTTTGACAAGTTATTAAAACCTAAAAAAGTTAATACTGAGAAGTTAGTGGATGAATATTTTAGCTTAATAAATGGTTATACTCCAAGTTTTACCTCTTTTGAAGGAAGTATATATGAAATGGACTTAACTAGAAGTGTAATCCATTCTTTCGCTACTCATGTTAGTAAATTGAATATGGAAGTTAAGGGAAGTGCTAATCCTGTTTTAAAAAGAAAATTAAAAACTAATGCTAATGAGATTTTACAAACTGGTAAGTATTTATATAGATTGGCCACAATATTTATGGTGACAAATAATGTTTTGATTGTTCCTATTAGAGATGAACTTACACAAAAAATAAGTGGATACTATCCTATATTAGCTGATGATGGGAAGATAGCAGAATATAATGGGGAATTTTATATTGTATTTTATTTTCTAGGTAAGAAAAGAGCCTTACCTCTTTCAGAAATGGGAGTAATGAACCAGTTTCAATTTAAAGATGAGATTTTTGGAGATAGTAATAAAACATTAAAATCTACCTTGGACTTAATGCATACCCAAGAACAAGGTTTAAGAGAGGCTATAAAAAATAGTGCTTCTATTAGATTTATGGGTCAATTAGCTAATACTATTAGAGATGATGATTTGGAAAAGGAAAAGCAAAGATTTGCCAGAATGAATCTTGAAAGAAATGATACTGGTATGATGATCTTTGATAATAAATATAGAGAGATTAAACAAGTTGTTTCAAGACCTTTTACAATTGATGATAAGCAAATGCAACAGATAAAAGATAGTGTTTATACTCACTTTGGTACAAATGATAAAATATTGCAAAATAATTTTAATTCACAAGAATGGGCAGCTTATTATGAAGGTAGGATTGAACCTTTTGCCATTCAAGCTAGTCAAGTGCATACTAATATGACTTTTACTGAAAGAGAGTTAGCAAATGGAAATGAAATAATTTTAACGGCTAATAGATTGCAATATTTATCACCAACAGAGAAATTGCAAACTGTAACTCAATTATTTGATAGAGGTTTTTTAACTCACAATCAAGGTAGGGAAATATATAATATGGCTCCAGTTGATGGAGGTGATAAATACTATATAAGAAAAGAATATTCAGAAACTCAAAAACTTGATGAGGATAAAATAGAACATAATGAGTTAGATGAGCCTGATGATTAAATAGATGATATATTTGTAAGAATGGAGATGATAATTTGAGTAAGAATATACCAAAAGATAAATTAAATAATAGGCAATTTAGAATAATGAACCCATTAGAAGTCAGAGTTAATGAAAATTCAAACTCTGATTTTTTAGTGCGTGGATATGCAATGAAGTATAAGCCTTATGTACTTTATGAAGACCAAGATGGAGAAATTTTGGAGGAATTTAGGAAAGGATGTTTTAAAGACTCAGATTTATCTGATGTAATTATGCTCTATGACCATCAGGGTAGGGTATTTGCAAGAACATCTAATAATACCCTTAAAATTTCTTTTGATGATGTAGGTATGTTTATAGAGGCTGATTTGTCTAGTAATGATCAAGCTAGAAGTTTATATGAAGATATAAAAAGTGGTCTAATTACTAAAATGAGTTGGTCTTTTAAAACTGGTGACTACTATTTTGATAAAAAGACAAGAACTATAGTTCATGAAAATATTAGTAAGGTTTATGATGTATCGGCTGTTGGAATACCAGCTAATAACGATACTGAAATAAATGCTAGAAATTTCGTTGACGGAGTGATTGATGAAATTGAGACGGAGAGATCTAAAGAGCAAGAAAAAAGAAGGAAATTAGAATTAAAGATTAAATTGGAAAGGGAGTTTTAAATGAATTTAGAAGAAATATTAAAAAGATTAGATGAAATCAAAGCAGAATTAACAAGTTTACAAGAAGATTTGAGTAAAGATGATGTAGATGTTGACGAGATTGAAGAAAAATCAAATTCATTAATTGAAGAAAAAAGAACTTTATTAGAAAAGAAAAAGAATATAGAAGATAGAAATGCGAAAAGAAATAAACTTCTAGAGGATATTGCTGAAGGTAGAAAAGGAATTGTCATTAATGAAAATAAAATTGATAAAGGGGAAGAGGATAGAAATATGAATGAAAAACTTTATAGATCAGCTTGGCTAAAAACTTTACAAGGAAAAGAATTGACATCAGCTGAAAAAAGAGAATATCAACATACAACAGAAAATTCAAAAGTTTTAATACCAACAGAAACTGCTAATAAAATCTATTCTTTGATTGGAGAAACTCATCCAATTGTAGGTGATGTTAAAAAATTAAATTCTGGTGGAATTTTTAGAATGATTAGACATATTGAAATAAAGGCTGGAGATGCTAAAGAAATAGCAGAAGGTAAGCAAAATGAAGATGAGCAAAATGAATTTGTAGAGGTATTAATTTCTGGAGGAAAAATATCTAAGCATATAAAAGTATCCTACGAATTAATGAATATGGCTATTGATGCTTTTGAGTCTTATATTGTAAATGAAATAGGAAAAAGAATTGAAAAAGCTATGGCTGATAAAATAATTAGTACTATTAAAGATACTACTGACAATACTAATGGAAAGGGTAAGGGATTAGCTTCAACAAATATTATAAAAGCTGATAAGGGCTTGACAGTAGCTAAGATATTAGATGCCCTAGCTTCCATGAAAGAAGTTGGTACAACCTATGTATATGCCAATAGGTCAGATATTTATGGTTCTATTGCAAAACTTGAAAATACTAATCAAACTGTAAACTTTATTACTAATCTACAAGAAGGAATA
Source organism: Peptoniphilaceae bacterium (assembly GCA_028723425.1). Taxonomy (GTDB): domain Bacteria; phylum Bacillota; class Clostridia; order Tissierellales; family Peptoniphilaceae; genus Anaerococcus. The sequence goes on from JAQYEZ010000073.1 coordinate 5,469, forward strand.
AAGGGAAATCTATTAGGAAATGGAATTAAACAAGAAGATGCTTTGGCCAAAAATGAAATTCTTATTTTAGATCCATCTCAATTTTTATGGAATACAATCTCACCTCTTGAAATATTAAGAGAAAGAGATGCAAAAACTGGGGATTATACCATAGCTGGTCATTTATTAGCTGGTGGAGCTATGGAAAATATATATGCTGGTGCCTTGATAAAAATAAGTGGAACAGCTGAACCTACAATATAAGGAGAATTTTATGGTAGAAGTTAAAGTTCTAGAAAAATATTTTGATAAAGATTTTGATAGAAATGTTGATGAAGGAGAGATATTAAATGTTTCTCCTGAAAGATATGAAGAAATGAAAGAAAGAGAAAAAGAAATTGGGAGAAAATTCTTTGAAGAAATAAAACAAAGTAAAAGTACAAATAAAAAGAGTGGTCCTTCCAAAAAATAGGAGGATTTATGCAAGAAGAATTAAGCCTTGAAAAAATAAAAAAAGATTTGAGAATTTCTCATTCAAAATTAGATGAAGATATACAAGATAATATAGAGGCTTGTAAGCTAGATCTTAAAAGAGTAGGTATTGATGTTAATAAATCTGATGTATTATTGGAAAAATCTATAAAGTTATTCCTTCGCTGGCAATATAATTTTGAAAATCAAGCTGATAGGTATAGAAATGCTTATGAGAGTTTAAGAAATGCTTTAAGTTTGTGTGAAGATTATAGGAATAGCAAAAATGTATAGTGAGATAATTATTTTACTAGGTAATAAAAAAGAAGTTATTGATAAATATGGAGATACTATTCAACATCAGGAACAAAGAGAAGTCTTTGCTAGAATGGATAGGATATATTTAAATGAAACTTTACAAGCTATGTCAGAAGGATTTGAAAAACAATTAAGATTTAGATTATCGGATTATTATGATTATAACAATGAGGAAGAACTCTTGTATGAAGGTAAAAAATGGAAGATTGTTAATACTCAAAGGATAGGAAATGAAATAGAATTAAATTGTGTAGGAGGCTTAGAACATGGTAAGGCCTAATGCAAAAATGAAAGTTACAAAAAAGAATGGTGTAACTTTTGAATCCAATGTAGACCATGTTAAATTTACTATCGAAGAATTAATTCATGCTGCTAATAGGGATGTTGGTAAATTTATTACAAAAGAAACAGCTAATGCAATTGCTGATGCCTATAGACCTTATTATGTTAAAGGCCGTATGAGTCTAGATAGAAAGAATAAATTTAAGAAAACTTATGCAAATAAATCTGTTCAGTATTGGGCTAGAAAAAGAGAATTAGATCTACAAGTTGGATTTAAGAATCATAACTGGATGACTCAACAAGAACTTGGTGAATATAATTATCCTAGGTTGGGACTTTTAAGAAATACTGTAGCTAAAAACATTAAAACTATAAACGATATTCAAGGTCAATATATAACTGAGTTAAATAAAGAAAGTCCAAGTGTACCAAGTGGTGAGGATGAAGGTGATGGAGAATGATAAGAAAGATAAAGGAAGTGATTAAAGAGCAAGTAGATGATATATCTGAGCTTGCTTTTGATGTTATACCTGAAAATAAAGTATTCCCACATATTGTGTCGACAATAAGCATGGATATTTATAGAGAAGGTCTTCACACTATGCAAATTGATTTTGATGTATGGGATTTTAATTTGACAAGTAAAAATATAGATGATATTTCAGAAAGATTAATTGATAAGTTAGATAAATTTAAATATACAGATAATGAGCTTAATTTTGTAATGTATCTATTGAGTACAGCGTATATACAAGATACTAATAAAAAGCTTAGAAGAAAGACTTGCACTTTTGAATTGCAAGCTAGAAAGGGGAAATAATGGGAAGTTGTAAAGTTATTAATGGATTAAATTCAAATACAACTAAGCACTTAGTATTTGACGCTGGTGCTTTTTTTAAAAATTATGATATAAAATCAGATACTTTTGATAGTGCTATAGAAGCAAATAAATTAATTGGAGCTACAAAAGGAGGAGGAAGTTTCAAGGCTATACCAACTTTTAGAGAGATAGAACTTGATGGAATGAGGGGAGCTTTGAAGGGTACTAAAATTCTAGAATCATGGGAAGTTACTATAGGTGCAAATGTGGCAGAAGTAACTCCTAGTAATTTAGCCCTATCTTTGGGAGTTTCCTCAGCTATTGAAAGCTTAGAAGCTAATCCACAAAATTATAAGAAAGTTACAGGAAAAATGTGTATAAGCGATAAGGACTATTTAGATAATATAACTTGGGTTGGTACTATTTCTGGTAGTGATGAACCTGTTATAATTCAAGTTTACAATGCTTTAAATACAAAGGGATTGGAATTATCCTTTGAAGATAAGGGAGAGCTTGTTATAGAAATGGAATTTGTTGGCCATTTTGATATGAAAAATAAAGAAGTTCCATTTGCTATATATTATCCAAAATTAGAGGAGGTTATTTAATGAGAAATTTAAAATTTAAAGACCTAGGAAAAGCTTCTAAAATAGTTAAGAAATTAAATCTTAGAGTAGATAAAGAAACTAACATAAATGATATTGATTCAGTAGGTGCTTCCTTATTTTTAAAGTTAGTAGAAAATTATAATATGGTCCAAGATGATCTAGCTGATTTTATGTCGAATTTATTAGAAGATGAAAATATATCTAAAGAAGATTTCCTAAATTTAGATTTGAATAATGTGTATACTTATCTTGAAAAGCTAAAAGAAGATGATGGGTTTTCAAATTTTTTATCAGCTCTATCAAATATAGTGAAGACTACTACAAAATAATAGATTTAATTTTACACGAATACTCAAATATTGAGTATTTTTTTAATTTGGATTATTTAGAATCAGAAAAAATTCTTAAGATTATGGTAGAAAGAATCATAGATGACAAGATTTTTAGAAGATGGATACCATATCAATCATCCATAAGTTTTGAGGAATTTAAAGCAAAAATAATCGCTGATAATCCAAGTGTAGGATCTATTAAAAGTGTAGATGAAATAATGGTTGATGTTAAAGAAATCTTAAACAAGGTGCAAGGGGGATATTATGGAACTGTTTAAATTATTTGGTTCTATTATGGTAGACAATAAAAAAGCGAACGAATCTATTAGTAAAACTGGCTCCCTTGCTGGAAAGTTAGGTCAAGGCCTAGGTAAGGGAATAAAGACAGCTGCCAAATGGGGAGCTGCTATTACCGCCGGTGCTGCTGCAGGTGGGACAGCCTTATTTGGGGTTACTAAAAATGCTGCCGATACAGGCGATAGGATAGATAAACTTTCTCAAAAAATAGGAATGAGCCGTAAGGGATTTCAACAATGGGACTATATTCTTTCACAAAATGGTATGTCTATTGAATCTCTTCAAGGTGGTATGAAGAAAATGAATAAAAATCTTGATGATGCCAAACAAGGTAGTCAAACTGCTGTTGAGGCTTTTTCAAGAATTGGATTATCTGTTGATGATTTAAAGAATGCTAGTCCTGAAGAGGCTTTTGAAATGACTGTTAAGGCTTTACAAGGTATGCCTGATGGTGCTGAAAAGGCAGCTTTGGCGAATGAACTTCTTGGTAGGTCCGGTTCTGAACTAATGCCTTTATTAAATGGTTCTGCTGAGTCAGTAGAGGAATTGAAAAAACAAGCTGAAGATATGGGACTTGTTTTATCTGATGATGCTGTAGATGCATCTGTTAAATTTACTGATACTCTGGATAATGCCAAGAGAAGTTTGGGAGCTATTGTTGCTAAAATAGGTGTATCTGTAATGCCTTTATTTCAGTCGTTTCTGGATTGGGTACTTTCTAATATGCCATTAATACAGTCTGTTATGACTGTTGTGTTTAATGTTATAAATGAAGCTGTGACTATATTTATTAATGTTTTTAAAGATTATTTATTGCCCGTTTTTAAAAGCATAGTAGATTTCGTTGTAGAACATTGGCCACAAATTAGTCAGGTTATAGAAAATGTATTTGAAGCTGTAAAAATAGTTATAGATGTTATATCAAATGTATTTAAAGAAATTCTTTTACCAGCGTTTAATTATGTTGTAGATTGGGTTAAAGAAAATTGGCCCTATATTTCGGAGATAATAAGTTCGGTATTTGAATTAGTCAAAGCAATATTTAATCAATTTGTAAATACAATTTCTTTCCTATGGAATAGTTTTGGTCAAAACATTATGAATATTGTAAAAATAGCCTTTAATACTATGTCAGAGATTATAAAAAGTGTAATGCAGGTTGTTAGAGGCATATTACAAGTTGTAACTGGTGCTATAAAGGGTGACTGGTCAAGTGTCTGGAATGGAATTAAAAATATAATAAGTGGTGTATGGAATGCAATTAAGGCAATTGTAGATGGTAGAATCAATACAATAAAGAATATTATTCAAGGTGGATTCAATCTTGTAAAGTCGATAGTATCAAATATATGGAATGGAATTAAAACTGCAATAATGACTCCAATAAATTCAGCTGCAGATACTGTAAAAAACGCCATAGATAGAATAAAAAGTATGTTTAATTTTAGTTTTAATTGGCCACATTTACCAATGCCACATTTTTATATAGATGGAAGCATGAATCCATTAAAATGGCTTGAACAGGGAGTGCCAACTATTGGAGTAGATTGGTATGCAAAAGGTGGGATATTTGATAAGCCTACAATTTTTAATACAGTAGATGGCTTAAAAGGAGTTGGTGAAAGAGGTCCTGAAGCTGTAACTCCTATTTCTAAATTACAAGAAATGATTGATTGGAATACGGGAAAAGATACAGAATTATTAAATAAGATAATAGAAATACTTATGATTATAGTAAATAAAGATCCTAATTTCTATATAGATGGAACAAAAATTTCTAAAGAGCTAGCCCCTTATTTTGATAATGAATTGTATAAAAGAAAACAAAGGGAGGTATTTTAGGTGCATGAACTTATTATAAATAATAAACGCATTGATGATTGGGCGATAGTATCTCAAGTAGAATACAGCCCTTTTAGTATTGTGAACTTATATAAAGAAAGAGCTGATAATTATCCATCATTTTATGGAACTTCAAGAACTAATAAACTAATAAAAATAAGTTTAGTTTTGAAGAATCAATGTCAAGATTATCTTAATTTACAAGAAGATTTGGAAAATAAAATTTTAACTGAAATTAAATCTGATAGTCTTTCATGGATAGAATTAGATAATAGATATTTTTATGGGATTTTAGAAGGTGTAGAGATTAGTAAGATGTATCAAGGAAGTGCCACCATAACCTTAAACAATATATATGGTAAATGGTTTAGTAAAAAGATTACAAAAAAATTAGGAGAATCGTTTTATCTAAAAGGCGTTGAAGAAACAGATGTAGCTATTATTAATTTAATACCAACTACAACAAATCCAAAGATACACTATAAGGATAAGAGTATTAGCATAGAAAATGCTTTGGTACAAAGAAATATATCAATAAATTTATCAGATAAAACTGTAAAACAATTAGGAGATCACTTAGCTATAAATATTGATAGTGATTTTTTTAATTTAGAATTAGGGAATAATATTATTGTTACAGAAAATGCAAGTGGAAGTATAGACTACAGAGAGGTGTTATCTTTATGATTTATATTTATAATAGAGATGAAATACAGATTGATAGTCTAGATATTGAACCTAAATTTACAGAAGAAATTGGTAAATTAAGAACATTAGAGTTTGAAAGTGAAAAAAAGTATGAAAAGGGATATAGGGTAGTAGCATTAATTGATAATATAGCTTATGAATTTGTAATAATTGATACCGAATATTCAAGGGGTAATATTATTGAAAATTCTTATTTTTGCCAAGATTCTTTGATTGAATTACAAGCTATACCGATAATGGATTTAAGACCTCAGGGAGGTATAGATAAGGCTTTAAGCTCTATATTAAAAGATACTAGGTGGAAGTTTGAACTTATAAATGGGTACAACTCTAATCAATATTCTAAAAATAGTTTTTATCATATATCTGCATTAGAAGCTTTTTCAGAAATTGTGGAGACTTATAGGTGTGAGTGGATAACTGAATATAGGTTTTCAGGATCTAAAATTACTGAAAGAAAAATCCTTATTTATCAAAGAGATGGTAGGAGTAAGGGTAGACTTGAATTTGGTAAAAATATAATAAAATTTAAAAGGAAAATTTTATCTGAACCCATAATAACTGCTATAATTCCTTTTGGAAAAGGTGAAGAAAAAGAAAGTGGTGCTTTTGGAAGAAGGATAGGGATAGAAGATATAAATGATGGTATACCTTATATTGAAAATAAGGTTGCTACAAAAATATATGGAATAGGTGATAAGAAAAATAAATTACCCTTATTTGGGTTTTTGACTTTAGAAGATATAACTGATCCACACGAGCTTAAGAAATTAGCTCAAGAAGAGTTAGATATAGTTTCTCAACCAAGAGCAGAGTATGTGGTTGATGCCATAGATTTAGATATAGAAGCTAAAATAGGATATGAAGTACCAACTATAGATGATGAAATAGGATATAGGTCATATTCTAGAATAAAAAAGATTGTTAGAGAAGGTAAGGATATTAAGCTTACCTTTGGTAGTGTTACTAAAAAATTCACTGATTCTTTTCAAAAAGAAATCAAAAATACGAAAAAAGAATTTAATAATGTATATGAACAATTAAACTATCAGATGGAATCGGCTGATGGTAAGACTACAATTTATACAGGAGCTAGTAAACCTAATAATCCAAGTAATGGTGATATGTGGTATAGAGAAAATACAGATGGTTCTGTAGATATGCTTTTTTATAAAGATGGGGAATGGACTGAGAGAATTTCTGAAAGACTTTTTAAAGAATTCAGAGAAAAAATGAATGAAAATTCAAACCTTATAAAAAAGGCAGAAGAAAAGGCTAACCAAGCTGAAAAATCACTTGTGGATATTAGGGCTGATATAGAAAGTCTTGGAGATTTATCACAATCTTTATCGAAATTAAATGAAGCTCAAGAAAGTATAGGTAATTTGGAAAATGATATAAGTTCTATTATGGGACAAATATCTGCTGATTTTTATGATAAAGCACCAACACCACCATATGATCTGAAACAAAAATGGTATAAGATACACTACACTCCTTCCAAAGAAATAGACCAAGGATATGATTTATTGTCAAATGATGATAATCTAACTTTAGATGAATTTGCAAATCCTGGACTTTTCATATGTATAAAAGCTAGGAAAAAAGGTGAAAAATTTTCATGGAACGATTGGAAGAGAATTGCAACAGATAATACAAGCTTAATTGAACAGCAAGCTGATTTAGCAGAAAAAGGATTGTTAGAATTAAAGAATGGTCTTGTTGATTATGCAAAAAATAGTGATGTTGAAAAATTAATGTATACAGAGCAAATAAAAACAGATAAAAAAATATCAGATATACTTTTGGATTATTCTAAGACAAATGAAATTCAAAAATATGCTATAACTGTTGCAGAAAAAGAAGCTGGGAAAGTTTCTAGACAATTATCTGAATATGTAAAAACTAACGATTTAAATGATAGAGGATATAGTACTACTGAATATGTTAATTCTAGCATATCAACAGTAAATAACAACATATCTTCTTTGAATAAAAAAATAAACGGCCAAGATGTAAAGCTAAATGTATTAACAGAGACAGTAGATGGAAATAATAGAGTTATAGCAGATTTACAAGGAAAGACTGGAAATACTTCTATTTCAACAATAAGAAATATGATAAATGAGCATTCTACAACTCTTAGAAATTTACCTGAAAATATTACAGAGTTTGCAAATATAAAAAATGAAACACCAGTTCCACCTTATAAAATAGGTTGTGTATGGTTTAAAGATGTTTATAATTTAGAAAATGAAGATTATGATGTAATATCTAGGGAAGATAAGGTAAGTCTAGGTGAATTATCTGATTCAGGTACATGGATATGTATAAAAGCTAGGAAAAAAGGTGAAAAATTTTCTTGGTCTGATTGGAAAAGAGTTTCATCAGATAATGAAGGTTTAATTTCTCAAATATATCAAGATATAAATACGGTTCAATTGAGCGTTATAGATTACAGTAAAGAAATAGGAACAAAAATAAAATTATTATCAGATGCTATAAATCTTGAAGTATCAGATATAAGGGCTAATTTTACTAGTCAATTAAATATATTGAGAAATCAAGTAGATATAAGTGTTAAAAAAGGAGATTTGTTAGGTGAAATTAATACTCAAGCAGGAAATGTCCTAATAAAGGCTAGTAATGGCACCAATAAGTCAATATTAAATATAACATCTAAAGGAACTTATATTGAAAATGGTTTAATTAAGACAGCTCATATATCAACTGCTGCAATTACAAATGCTCTTTTAAAAAATGTAACTTTTGATTGGGCTATAGGAAAGACTTTAGATGCTAAAAAAATAAATGTGGTTAATTTAGATGCCAATAAAATTGTAACTGGCACTTTATCTGCAAGTATGATTAAAGGTGGAACACTTGATGCTAGATATATAAATGTAAAAAATCTGAATGCTAATGCAATAAAATCTGGAACTATTTCTGGACATAATGGATATTGGGACCTTGATTTAGGAATATTTTCAAATGGTTCTACATATTCAAATATTAAGATAGAAGATGGAGCTTTCTATACGTATAGTGATCATATTAAAACAGCAAAGTTTGATGAAAGAGGTTTATTTTTTTATGATACAAGCGGTAATGATCTAGGAGGAATTCGAAAAGCTCGATGGGATAACAATAAAAGTGGATTCTCATTATATCACGATACAGGAAGGAGCTTGTCATTAGATTATAAAGGTTGGGATGGAAATTACTATGGTTATATTGTCATGGATAAATACAACTCTAGTAAAACATTGCACTACTCAGATTACCCAATACAAATGAATTTTAAAACTTTTTTTTCAGCTGATATTTATATATATAATAGGATACGTTTTGATCATGGTTTAAGGATTGAATCAACTAATATCGATTCTCATAATGGTGTTGGAATATATGATTCAGATGGAGATGGTTTAGGAGTAGCATGGGATGGAATATATCATGTCAGAGACAATACTGCCTATAAACTTGCAAGGCAGGAAGATTTAGATGTTTTGCGAGATAACTTAAATGATATGATAAATGCATGGAACAATTATGTAGGATAAGGAGGTAAGATGGAGCTAACAAATAATCAAATATATGGTATTCATAGTGCTATAAGTGAAATTATAGATCAGAAAGTATCAGTAAAGACAGCTTTTAAATTAAGCAAGATACTACGTTCACTAGAAGATGTAATAATTATATGTAACAAAATAATAAAAGACTCAAATGATGATGAAGTTACTGAATTATTAAATGAAAAAACAGAAGTAAATATAGAAAAAATTGAAGTGGCAGACTTAGATGAATTTGAAATATCAATCAGGAATGTCGCTTTTTTAAATCCAATAATTAGTCAAGAAAACGAGGAAAGTGAAGGAGGCAAAGATGGAAAGTAAATTTATAAAAGATATTACTAATTATATTGTAGTGAGAAAACAGGATGAATCAGAGATGTTAGCACAATTTGATAGATATAATGGAAATATCTATTGGACTGATAATATTGAAAATGCTACCAAGTTTGAAAGTAAAGAGAGTGCAAATCAGTTTTCTAATTTGCAAAATCAAATATCAAATTTAATGAAGCTGAATTTTAAATTTAATGTACTAGAAAATCATAATGTTATTAGTGAAGTTTCTGATTAGGAGGAGAGACATGAGTTTAAATCTAAACAAGAAACAATTTAATAAAAAAATGTCTGATCAAATTGTAGAAGAAAATCAAAATTGGAAAATGTTAGAGGATTTTATCAACAGCAATGGCGTGGGTGATTTGAAAGATATTAAATATATATACAAAAAAGATGATACTGTTAAAAATGGAGATCATATTGGTGTAGTTAGGCAGAATTGGGATTCTTTTATAAATGATCAATTAACGATTAGATTACTTGTTAATGGAAGTAAAGGTGTTTGCTTAATTCATAAATATAATGATATTTATGGAGGAGTTATTATTTTTGGATATGAAGGTTTTAATGTATATAGAGTTTCAAAATTAGAATTTATAAAAGTTGTTTAGAAGTAGGTGATGATATGGAATGGACTATAATAGCAAGTGCATTAATTAAAAATGGTCCTCTGGTAGTAATAGCTGCTATTTTTTTGAAGGTGTATATGGAAGATACTAGCATAAAAAGAAGCGAAAGAGCAGAAGACAGAAAATTACAAAAAGAAAATAATGATAAGATTTTAAACCTTACAGAAAAAGTAACCCAATCTATAGAAACCAATAAGGGCGAAGTAAGATGCTTGGGAGAAAAATTAGAGGTACACAATTCTTCTTCCGGGGCTTCCCTTGCTGAGATTAAGCAAGGGGTAAATCAGATACAAAAAGACGTTACAATTTTAAATGAAAAAATTGATGATATAGCAGATGACATTGATAAAAGTGCTTAGGACTAGAGAAATCTAGTCCTTTTTAAGTATAAGGAGCAAAAAATGAATGATATTTTAATAAAAATTTTAGTAAGTGTAGGAATATTAGTTTTAACAAATGTATTTGTATATTTAAGCAATTTGAGCAAAGAGAAAATAGCCAAAATAGAAAATATAAAAGTAAGAGAAGCAAGCGACAAGCTATTAGATATTATTACAAAATGCGTGTCAGCGACCAATCAAGAATTTGTTGGAGATTTGAAAGAGCAAGGAAAATTTGATAGAGACCAACAAGAAGACGCTTGGAATAGGACTAAAGGTAAGATTAATAAAATATTAGATGAAGAATCTAGAGAAATTTTAGATAAGGCATATGGAGATCTTAACTCTTATATAAATCAAACGATAGAAGACGAAGTAACTAATCAAAAAGGAGGGAAAGATGAGTAATTCAAGTTTAGTAGATTTTAGAGATTACAGTCCGAACCATAGTGGCAGGAGGCAAAATCCTATAACCAAGATAGCTATCCACCATACGGCTGGAGTATTAACAGCTGCAGGTATTGGTAGTGTATTTAAATCTACAAGTAGGCAAGCGTCTTGCAATTATGGAATCGGGAATGATAATAGAGTAGTGCTAGTGGTAGATGAATGTAATAGAGCATGGACTACATCTTCTGCTTGGTGTGATAACAGAGCTGTTACGATAGAAGTATCTAACTGTCAATACGGTGGCAATTGGCCAGTATCAGATTTTGTATTAAGTAGATTGATAGATTTGGTAACAGATATTTGCAGGAGAAATAATATTTATCCATGTACCTACACTGGTGGGACGGATGGAGTATTACAAAAGCATGAATGGTATGCACAAACTACATGTCCTGGTCCATACTTAGGCAGCAAGTTTTCCTATATTGCGAGCGAAGTAAACAAAAGATTAAGAGGTGAAAAATCTACAAGATCTAATAATCTATACAGGGTTAGAAAATCTTGGAAAGATTCTAAAAGTCAAAAGGGTGCTTTTAAAAATTTAGAAAGTGCAAAGAAATTGGCCAAGAAACATAATTATAAAGTTTATAATAGAAATGGGAATCAAGTATATCCAAAAGTTAAAAGTGCTAAAAAGACAAACTCTAATGGTGCTAAATTTATTAAATATGAAAAATGGACAGGAATAACCTTGGCAGAATGTAACGTAAGAACAGGCCCATCACTAAGCTCACCTGTTGTAGCTTGTTATGGAAAAAATGAACCAATACATTATGATAGCGTATATGAAGGTGATGGTTATCGTTGGATTTCATACATTGGGGCAAGTTCTGGGCAAAGAAGATATGTTGCTTGTAGGAGACTTTCTGGAGATACAACACCTTGGATTAGGTTTTAGTTAAAGTATAATATTAATGATAGGTAGACTATGTATTGTGTTTATCAAAAATTTCTACATTGGCCACTGGCATTTTTTTGCTGGTGGTCTTTTTTTGTAGATTTTTTAAACCTAGATTAAATTTTATTACGAAGTAAAGTATTATTAAACTAGGAGGAAAACAATTAGGAGGAAACAATGTACAAGGCAACAGAAATAGCGAATTGGTTTTTATCATATAATGACTATTTACGTGAAATAGAGGATGAAGATACAGACTATATAAGCAATTTAAAACTTCAAAAATTATTATATTATGCTCAAGGTTCTTTCTTATCTATATATGATAAGCCTTTATTCGAAGATCCTATAGAAGCTTGGAGACATGGTCCAGTACCTTCTAAAATCCCATAAAAATATCTATTATCTAATTCTATCCATGAAAGACTATCAGATGTATATAGTGTCTATCAAAAATATAAAAAATTTGGATCAACAGGTATAGATGAGTTTGATAAATCAGATATAGATAAAGAAACTGAATCCTTACTAAAAGAAGTATACAAAATATTTGGGAAATACTCAGCTTGGGGACTAAGAGAGATGACTCACCAAGAAGATCCTTGGAAAGAAACTGACATTAATCATGTAATAAGTAATGAAAAAATAAAAAAATATTTTAAAGAGCATTATGTCAAATAATTATATAAGAGATATTCATGATAACAATAGATTAAGTAAGAATATTGATTATAAAAATAATGATGAACATCCTATATTTGCTTTCCAATATATAACTACTAACAAAGATCATAATATAAATTATTTTAAAAAGAGAGTTAGGGATAAATGTAAAGCTTATTCCTCAATGTTTCACAAAATAGATCTTATGGAAAGAACATCATGGAAAGAATTATTCAATGCAGATAAAAATAAAGGAATTGAAAGTATTAATATTTCTCAAGTTAAATTTAGACCTAATTCTCTTAAACAAGTAAGTAATGACCAGAAGGTTCTTGTAGTAAGATTTAATAGAGAAAAATACAGAATGATAGGAATTAAAGAAAAAAATGTTTTTCAAGTTATAGGATTTGATTTTAATTATAAAGCTTATAATCATGGTTAAAATTTCAAGGCAACAAAAAAGACACTTGGGAGGTAATCAGACTGGATTAAAAATCTATGTTCCTGGGGTGTCTTTTTTTGTGCTTATTTTAAAAAAATAATAAGTTATTTATTTTTATTAGAATACAATTGGTATACTAACAAATTTAAGGCTCTTAAAACTTAAAATAAAAAGAATTGTTGAAATTTAAAGGTTTATAAGGTTGAAATAATAAAAAATAGAATTTTCAGATTATTAGTAACAATTTACTTTTTAAAACACAAGAGTATATGAATAACGAAAAAATAATAAAAAAATATAGGGAGATTAAAAACTTCCTATAAACATTTATATTGTACCGTTTGTTAAGTTATATTTGAGTTACCAACGTGTTACCAACGTGTTACCAATTATTTTGGCTTTGAGTTACCAACGTGTTACCAACCGTATCAAAATTTACACATTTTTGTAGAATTTAATTCATATTAAATGTTGAAAATTCAATAAAAGGGCAAAAAAATGGAGCCACTTCCCAGAATCGAACTGAGGACCTCATCCTTACCATGGATGCGCTCTACCTACTGAGCTAAAATGGCTTGCTAATTTAGTATACGCCAATTAACTATTATTGTCAAATTTACTAGCAAATAATAAGAATAAATAGCTAAAACGTGGAAATTAAGTTATTTTTATGGTAAAATATTTTTAAATGTAGCTTTTAGGAGGTAATAATGGCTAAACAAGAATTTGAAAGAACTAAACCACATATTAATATTGGTACAATCGGACACGTTGACCACGGTAAAACAACAACAACAGCAGCAATAACACAAGCATTACACGAAAAATACGGTCTTGGTGACTATATA
>JAQYEZ010000074.1 GCA_028723425.1 Peptoniphilaceae bacterium
AAGAACGAATTATTTAATACATTATCTGATGTAGTAGATAGGTTGTGTAAAACAATAAATAATTTAACAAAAGAAATGGTTAAAAGTATTACTCATAGGGATTGGCTATATTAGAATGTTTAATAAGTGATTAGTATAAAAAGATTTTAATTAGTGAAGATGAAAATACTAGAACAGCAAAAATTATAGATCTAAGTACTGGAGTAGAAAATAGTATAATTTACTATAAAAATGATAATAGATTATATTCATCGTTAACTGGAAAAACAATCACAATCTCTAATGAAAATGATATAATTAGAAGGCATAACAACTTAATTAGCACATCATCTTATAATAGAAGTTCTTTTAAATACTATTATTTATCATTTGCAAGACTTGCGCAAATAGGTGGAGGTATTGCAACAATAGCTGCTAGTATTGTTGCAATCATTGGTCTGCAAGATCCAAGTGCCATATCAAGAGGTGTTCAAGCTGCTTCATCTATACTTAGTGGTTTAATGGGACTGATATCAATTAACAATCCTAGCTCAAAACATGGCATAGTTGTTGGCGTTCGAACTGTCAAGAGATATACATCTAATGGTAAGTACATCAATAGCTGGAAAGAAATAGCTACAATAAGCAGATACTAATGGATATTTTTTATATCACACAATCAGCTAAAATATTCGTGCATTAGAAATTTCATTTTATATCTAATATTATAAACATGTGCATAAATAAGCTTGTCTAATATTTATTTTTATGGAGGAATGTTGTGAAAAAAACTAATTCAATAGCCTATCTTAAAGCAATTGGCTACTTTGTAATGGCCTTAAGCTTTTTCTTCATTAGAACTCGATCAAGTCAAATGTTGGTTTGTTTTATAGGAGCCTTGGGGGTAGTAATTGGTAGTCTTTGTGATAATAGAGACCCATTAAAGGCTAAGGCTTTATATTTGTCTTTAGAAATTATCGTAGCTATAGGCTTTTTGCTAGCTTTTTTAAAGTCTTGATTTGCCTTATAATATCTTTATATTAATAGTTAAAAAATAGAGCCTTGGAGAATTTGCATAAGATACTCCAAGGCTTTATTGTTTAATTAATGCTTATATTTTCTTATTTAATATTCTCATAGCCCAAAGTATGGTGATAATTGATACTCCAACATCGCCAAAGATTGCCATCCGCATGGTTGCCTTTCCAAAAAGGCCTATGATTAGGATGATTATTTTTACTGCTATGATAAAAGTTACGTTTTCTCTGACTGTTTTTACAGAGAGATGAGCAATTTGCATTAGTTTTTTGGTTTGAGCAAATTCGCCATTTGTTATTAGAATATCAGATGATTCTATGGCAAGATCTGAAGCGGTTTTTCCCATAGATATGCCAACATCGGCTTGTTTTAATACTGGGGCATCATTTAAGCCATCTCCAACAAAGACAGTTGTTTTTCCTTTGTCTTTGTAGGAGTTTAAGATTTCTATCTTTTGGTCAGGCATTAGGTTGGCATAGTATTGACTAAGGCCTAGTTTGTCTGCTGTTTCTTTTACACTTTCTTTATTATCTCCTGATACTATGGCTATATTTTGGTAGTAATTTTTTAGATATTCTATTGTTTCAAAGGCTTGGTCTTTGATTTTATCTTCTATAGAGATTTTGGCGTAGAGCTTAGAGTCAATAGAGAGGTAGACAGCTTTATCTCCATTAGCTTTTTGATTTACAAATTTGCTAGAACCTAAAAGAATTTCTTTATCATCCTTACTTATAGCATAAACTCCTAGACCTTTGACGTTTTTTACTTCTTTAAAAAGATCGTGCTTTTCTTTTCTATCAAGACTTTCTACTATAGATTTTGCTATAGGATGGGAAGATGTTTTTTCCATATTATAGATATAGTCTAGAATTTTTTCTTTATTACAATCTGTGTAATATTCTATATTTTTTACTATAAATTTTCCTGTAGTTAAAGTTCCAGTTTTGTCTGTTAGTAATACATCCGCCTTATCAAGTAATTCCAAGTATTGTGACCCTTTAATCAATATTCCATTTTTGGATGCAAGTCCCAAAGTAGAAATAAAGGAAAGAGGCACTGAAAGCACAAGGGCACATGGACAAGATAGAACCAAAAAAGTTGCAGATCTTAGGAGGTAATCATTCAAGTCATATCCCATAAGTGGAGGTATAAGAGCTAGAAAGAGGGCAAGACCAACCACAAGAGGGGTATAAATTTTAGCAAATCTTGTAATGAATTTTTCACTAGTAGATTTATTTTCTACGCTTTCTTCTATAAGGCTAATTATTTTTGCTGCTATAGAATCATCAAATACTTTACTAGCCTTAATTCTTATTATCCCTCCTATAACTATAGATGAAGATAGGACTTTATCATTCTTAGCTACTTCTAGGGGTAGGGATTCTCCAGTTAAAGATGAAGTATCGATACTTGCATTTCCACTAATAATAAGTCCGTCAACGGGGATTTTCCCGCCATCTGTAATTTCAAGTATATCTCCGACTTCAATCTCATCAATATCAACTTCTTCTCTAAGGCCTTCTTTATTAATCCTAATTGCTACATCAGGTACTATATCCATTAAGGATTTTATTGAATCTCTAGATGAATTGGTTGCCAAATCTTCAAAAAATTCACCGAATCTATAAAATAGCATAACAAAAACAGCTTCGTGATATTTTCCTATAAACATAGCTGCTATGGTTGCTACAGTCATCAGAAAATTTTCATCCATTGGTTTTCCATTCTTTATGCCCAAAAAGGCAAGTCTTAATACATTTTTGCCAGCTACAAGGTATAATAATATATAGATAAATTTTATTAGAAAATTTAAAGACCAGGTGTGTTCTGCTATTGTAAGTAAGAAAGTAATTAGTCCCATGAGAACTAGGTTTTTTAACTCATCTTTTTCTTCTACATTCATATTTTTAACCATATTAACTCCTTATACATATGAATACTTGTTCACATGAATATTATATCATATGTTTTTAAAAAGTAAAATATTTCTTTTAATTATCGCATTCAAGAGGTATAATTTATAAAAATATATTAACAAATATAGTTTTAAGGAAATTTGTAAAAAGGGGAGTAGAAAAATGATAATTGGAGTACCAAAAGAGATAAAGGACCACGAAGGTCGTGTTTCTGCTACACCAGCTGCAGTAGAAGCCTTTGTAAAATCAGGACATAAAGTTTATGTTGAAAAGACAGCAGGCATACAATCAGGTTTTTCGGATGAAGAATATCAAAAAGCAGGTGCTATTTTAACAGATACAGCAGAAGAAGTTTGGACAAAGTCTGAATTAATATACAAGGTAAAAGAGCCTTTAGAATCAGAATATAAATATTTTAGAGAAGGTTTAATTTTATTTACCTACTTACATTTGGCATCAGCAAAAGACTTAACAGAGAAATTAATGGAAAGCAAAACTGTTGGCATAGCCTTTGAAACAGTTCAACTTGGTCATACTTTGCCTTTATTAAGACCTATGTCAGAAATAGCAGGTAGGATGGCTGTCCAAGAAGGAGCAAGATATTTAACTTCTACAGAAGGAGGTAAGGGAATCTTGATTGAAGGCGTGCCAGGAGTGGCCCCAGCCCATGTAGTAATCCTTGGAGCAGGTACTGTTGGAACTGCAGCTGCTAGAGTGGCAGTCGGAATGGGAGCCAGGGTTACAGTTTTGGATGTAAATATAGAAAGATTGGGAGAGCTTTTGGGAATTTTCTCAAATACAATAGAAACTAGATATTCTAACAATCACAATATTGCTGATGCTGTAGAATCTGCAGATTTGGTTATATCAACAGTTCTAATACCAGGTCACAAAACTCCACAACTTATCTCAGAAGAAATGGTTAAAAAAATGGATAAGGGCTCAGTTATTGTTGATGTTGCTATAGATCAAGGTGGTTCAACTGATTTAACTGTAGGTCATGCAACTAGCCATACAGACCCAGTTTTTGTTGCCCATGATGTTATCCACTATGCCGTAGGCAATATCCCAGGAGCAGTTCCTAGAACTTCAAGTCAAGCCCTATCAAACGCAACTACCAAATACGCCCTTGCCATCGCCAATCTTGGTTGGAAAGAAGCTGCTAAAAAATATCCTGAACTTTATTTAGGTATCAATGTTCAAGATGGAAAAATAAGATATGAAGGTGTTGCAGAAGCCTTAAATCTTCCTTATGAAAAATTAGAAATTTAAAATTAAGATAAAAAAGAGGCTCTTTATGATTAAATATCACAAAAGAGTCCCTTTTTACTATCCTCTTATTAGCTCTGTATCTGGTTCAATACTTGTGATAATTTTTTGAGCCATATCTAAAATTTCATCAAGTTTGTCTTCATCTTCTACTTCAAGCTTCAAATTTTCTGTCATAAAAGAAACGTTAGCATTTTTAACTCCCTTTATTTTTTTAATCTTTTCTTCCATTTGTGCAGCACAATTTGCACAGCCCAATCCTTTAATCTTATATTTCTTTTTCATAAAAATCTCCTTATTCCCAAATATGTTCAAGGGCAGCTCTTACTATTATTTTAATGTGCTCATCATCAAGTGAATAGTAGACACTTTTGCCAGATCTTCTTGACTTTACAAGTTTGTTATCTTTCAAGTACTTAAGCTGGTGGCTTATAGCTGATTGGCTCATATCAAGGTCTATTGCTATATCTGTGACTGATTTTTCTTGGAAAAATAAGTCATACATAATCCTGATTCTGGTAGAATCACCAAAAACCTTGAATAAATCTGCTAAATCAAAAAGATCATTTTCAGATATATTTTTTAAACTCTTCTCCATAGAAACCCTTTCATTTTCATATGAACATCTACTCATATGAATATTATATCATATATATGCCTAAAATCAAGGCATAAATTCTCAAATTTAAGTCTTACTTAGCTTATTTGTAAGCATTGAAATCATGGGAAAAAAGTGTATATTATACAGGCAGGCTTTAGCATAAGTTTTTTTAAAAAAGGAAGTGAATTATGCGAGAAAAGTTTAAACTACATTCAACTTATAAACCTACAGGCGATCAGCCTGAAGCCATAAAAAAACTTGTCCATGGTATAAATAAAGGAGAAAAACACCAAATTTTAAAAGGTGTTACAGGCTCTGGTAAGACTTTTACCATGGCAAATATTATACAAGAAGTTCAAAGACCAACTTTGGTGCTTGCTCACAACAAGACCTTGGCCTACCAACTTTTTACGGAATTTAAGGAATTTTTCCCTGAAAATGCTGTAGAATACTTTGTTTCCTACTATGACTACTACCAACCAGAAGCCTATGTAGCTGCTACAGATACCTATATAGCCAAAGACTCATCAATAAACGATGAAATAGATAAGTTAAGGCATTCTGCAACTATGTCTTTGTTTGAAAGAGATGATGTTATTATAGTTGCTTCTGTTTCCTGTATCTATGGTTTGGGAGACCCTATTGAGTATAAAAAACTTGTCGTTTCCCTAAGACCTGGTCAAGAAATTTCGCCAGAAGATGTTATGAAACATTTGATAGAAGTTCAATTTGTAAGAAACGATTTGGATTTCCAACGTGGAACTTTCAGAAAAAGGGGAGATGTTCTAGATATCTTTCCAGCATCCAATGATGAAAAGGCAATTAGGATAGAATTTTTTGGCGATGAAATAGACCAGATAAAGGAATTTGATGCTTTGACTGGCAAGGTAACAGCCAAATTAAGCCATGCGTATATTTACCCAGCCTCCCATTATGCAACTACAAAGGATAAGGCAGAAAAGGCCGTTGAAACTATTAGAGAAGAATTAAAAGAAAGAGTTAAGGAACTTGAAGATCAAAATAAACTTGTTGAGGCTCAAAGACTTGAGCAAAGGACAAATTATGATATAGAAATGCTCCAAGAAATTGGCTTTTGTTCAGGCATAGAAAATTATTCTAGGCACTTGTCCCAAAGGCCAGCAGGTTCTAGACCCTACACCCTTATAGACTATTTTCCAAAAAATTTCTTGCTTTTTGTGGATGAATCTCATGTTTCTATTCCCCAAGTTGGAGGTATGTATGAGGGAGATAGGTCAAGAAAGCAAAACTTGGTTGACTACGGTTTTAGGTTACCATCAGCCTTGGACAATAGACCTTTGAAGTTTTTTGAGTTTGAGAGCTTGATAAACCAAGCCCTTTATGTATCTGCAACTCCAGGACCTTATGAATTGGAAAAAACAAAAGGTAAGGTTGTAGAACAAATTATAAGGCCAACAGGACTTTTAGATCCTTTAGTTGAGGTTAGACCAACTGAAAATCAAATTGATGATTTAATAGAAGAAGTTCACAAGACTATAGCTAAGGGTGAGAGAATTCTTGTTACTACCCTTACCAAGAGAATGGCTGAGGATTTAACAACTTATTTGGAAGAAAACTCAATTAAGGTTAGATATCTTCATTCTGATATAAAAACCATAGAAAGATCAGAAATAATTAGGGATTTAAGATTAGGAAAATTTGATGTTTTGGTAGGAATTAACCTTTTAAGAGAAGGACTTGATATACCAGAGGTTTCCCTTATTACTATCCTGGATGCTGACAAGGAAGGCTTTTTAAGATCTGAAACATCTCTTATCCAAACTATTGGTCGTGCCGCTAGAAATAGCGGAGGTCACGTAATAATGTATGGGGATAAGATAACCAAATCTATGAAAAAAGCAATAGATGAGACTAACAGAAGAAGGAAAATCCAAGAAAAATATAACGAAGCCCATAATATAATTCCAACAACTATTAAAAAGGATATTTCTGAAATTATCCAAGTTACCAAAGTTGCAGAAGATCAAGAAGTAGAGGAATTTTCTAAAGAAGATGTAAAAAATATTATAATAAATATGCAAGCAGAAATGTACAAGGCTGCAGAAGAGTTAGACTTTGAAAGAGCGGCGGCTCTTCGTGATCAAATAGCCAAGATGAAAAGCACATTTGTAGGAGCTTAAATGACAGAAAATAAAATAATAATAAAAGGAGCAAGGACCAACAATCTTAAAAATATTGATTTGACTTTGCCCAGAGATAAGATGATTGTTTTTACAGGACTTTCAGGTTCTGGCAAATCAACTCTTGCCTTTGATACTATTTATGCAGAAGGTCAAAGAAGATATGTAGAAAGTCTTTCTTCTTATGCTAGACAGTTTTTGGGAAATCTAGATAAGCCTGATGTAGACTCGATTGAGGGGCTTTCGCCATCAATTTCAATTGACCAAAAGACAACCAATCGCAATCCCAGATCAACAGTTGCTACAGTTACAGAAATTTATGACTACTACCGTTTGCTCTTTGCAAGAATTGGAGAGGCTTATTGCCCAGTTTGTGGCAAAAAAATTGAAGCCCAAACTATAGACCAAATGGTAGATAAAGTATTGGCCTTGGAAGAAAAAACAAGAATTCAAATACTTGCTCCAGTGATTAGAGGGAAAAAGGGTAAGCACAAAAAGGCTTTGGAAAATATCCAAAAACAAGGCTATGTTAGAGTCATGATTGATGGAGAAAGATATGATTTGGAAGATGAAATAGACCTTGAAAAGAATAAAAAACATGATATTTCCGTAATAGTAGATAGACTTGTAATAAAAGAAAATATTAATGCAAGGGTAACAGAATCTCTGGAAACTGCCCTTAATTTATCAGATGGGTTGGTTGAGATAGACATAATCGGAAAAGATAGTTTTTTAATGTCTTCAAAACTTGCCTGCCCAGATGGTCACATATCTTTACCAGAGATTAGTCCAAACATGTTTTCTTTCAATGCCCCTATAGGCATGTGTCCTGACTGCAATGGACTTGGTTTTCACATCCAAGTAGACCCTGACTTAGTAATTCCAGATAAAAGTCTTAGTATAGATCAAGGGGCAATTGAGCCATATGCTACAGCAGCCAAAGGAACTTATTATTATCAAATTATTAGAGCTATAGCAAAAAATTATGATTTTCCTACAGATAAGCCCATAAAAGATGCTCCTAAGCAAATGATTGATGAAATACTCTATGGAACCAAGGAAGATTTGTCTTTTGTTTTTGATTCTCATTTTTCTGGAGTTAAAAAATACGTGGGTCATTTTGAAGGAGCTATCAAAAATATAGAAGATAGATATAACAGATCAAATTCTGATTCGGTAAAAAAGAAATTTAGGGATTACATGGCAGAAGAAGAATGTACAACTTGTCATGGAGATAGGCTAAAGCCAGAAGTTCTTTCTATAAAAGTTAACAATGTGAATATCTCAGAATTAACAAGAATGAGCGTTGATGCTTCCATAGAATTTTTCAAAGACTTAAAACTTGAGCCAATGCAGGCACAAATAGCAGAGCTTATAGTAAAAGAAATTAGGGGAAGATTAAAATTTTTACAAGATGTAGGTCTAGGTTATCTTACCCTATCAAGATCAGCTTCAACTTTATCTGGTGGAGAAAGCCAAAGAATTAGACTTGCAACTCAAATCGGGTCAGGCTTAGTTGGAGTTTGCTATGTCCTAGATGAACCATCCATAGGTCTACATCAGAGAGATAATGATAAGCTTATCAAGTCTTTGAGAAATCTAACTAATGTGGGCAATACCTTAATAATTGTAGAACATGATGAAGACACCATAAGAGAAGCCGATTATATAGTAGATATAGGGCCTTTGGCTGGTGTCCATGGTGGAGAGGTTGTCGCCAAAGGAAGTCTTGAAGATATCATGGCTTGCAAAGAATCCATAACTGGAGACTATCTATCAGGAAGACGTAAAATACCCGTTCCTAAAAAAAGGAGAACTTCAGATAGATTTATAGAAGTTAAGGGAGCTAGAGAAAATAACCTCAAAAATATAGATGTAAAATTTCCTCTTGGAGTATTTACTACAGTTACGGGAGTTTCGGGATCAGGAAAATCTTCCTTGGTAAATGAAATACTCTATAAGGGACTTTCTAGAAAAATAAACAAGACCAAGATAAAGGTTGGCAAACATGATGAAATTATAGGAACAGATCAAATCGATAAGATTATTTCTATAGACCAATCTCCTATAGGTAGGACGCCAAGATCAAATCCTGCTACCTATACCAAGGTTTTTGATGATATCCGTGATGTTTTTGCCATGACCAACGAGGCAAAGATGAGAGGCTTTGGTAAAGGAAGATTCTCTTTTAATATAAAAGGAGGCAGGTGTGAGGCCTGTTCTGGAGATGGAACTATCAAAGTTGATATGATGTTTTTGCCAGATGTTTATGTTCCTTGCCAAGTTTGTCACGGCAAAAGATATAACAGAGAAACCTTGGAAGTAAAATACAAGGGTAAAGACATTTCTGATGTTTTAAATATGACGGTTGAAGAAGGAATAGAATTCTTTGAAAACCACCCACAAATTGTAAGAAAACTTCAAACTCTCTACGATGTAGGTCTTGGCTATATAAAGATTGGTCAACCTTCTACAGAATTATCAGGAGGAGAAGCTCAAAGGGTAAAACTTGCCTCAGAACTTTCCAAAAGATCAACAGGAAATACTATATATCTCTTGGATGAGCCGACCACAGGTCTTCATATGGCTGATGTTCACAAGCTAATTGAAGTCTTAAATAGGTTGGTTGATCAAAATAACACAGTAATAGTTATAGAACATAACTTGGATATGATTAAAGTGTCAGATTACATCATAGACCTAGGCCCAGAAGGAGGACTTGGAGGAGGAAATATAGTAGGTGTTGGAAGCCCAGAAGAAATAGCAGCCAACAAAAAATCCTATACGGGCAAATACCTAAAGCCCTTATTAAAATAAGATAGATGTTCCAGGATAGAAATTGTTCTGGAGCATTTTTAGTGCGCTCGGCATGAGCATATTCTAAAAGGTGAAAGTCCTAAGTATACCCGGTAGTGGGAAACACATAGCTAAAGGCAAGGGTGTCCATCGTGAGGTGGAATCTGAAGGAAGCCCTAGGCAAACTCTTGGTCTGACGA
>JAQYEZ010000075.1 GCA_028723425.1 Peptoniphilaceae bacterium
TCTTTTACTTTAACTCCCTTTAGTTTTAAAATTATTGCTTTAAATCTTAAATCTTCTCTTTTATTATTTGTGTTTTTTCTTGCTTTTTCTAGTTCTTTTATTTGATCTTCTATATTATTATTAATTATTACTTTATCCATAATTATATTATACCATTTTTTAGGTAATTTGAGTACTTAATTAATATGATATCAGTATTACTATTTGCCTTAATGCCATTTGTAAAACATCTTTACCAAAATATAGATAAAAAAATGATGAAAAGCGATAAACAATACTACATTTTTTAAAAAATTAAAATCTCAAAATTGCACTGTTTTCAATATGTCCCAGCGATTTTTTGTCTACAAAGTGTCAAATATTATATATTTTAATAGAGGTGGAATTCCACCTCTATTAAAACACCTTATTAATTCTTGTTTACAAAGACGTTTTGAGAAAAAGCAAAAGAATAATTTAAAAACTTTACTTTTTATACTACTTACAAAAGAATTCTATAGAGTTCTTCTATTTCTTCAACTGTAGGAGTTCTTGGATTACCTGGGGTACATGCATCGTTAAAGGCTGATGTCGCTAAGAAATTGATATCTTCTTCTTTAAGTGTTCCTTTTAAATCTTTGGGAATTCCAACATCAGAAGAAAGTTTTTTTACAGCATCAATTGCAGCTCTTCTATATTCTTCACTTGTCATTGAATCTACATTTTCTACTTTCATAGCTTTTGCTATATATTTATATTTTTCTCCTGTAAAATCTTTGTTATATTCCATTACTATTGGAAGAAGCATTGCACAGCATACTCCGTGGGCAAGTCCATATAAAGCGCCTAGTGAGTGGGCCATTGAGTGAGCGATTCCAAGACCTACATTTGAAAAGCCCATTCCTGCAACATATTGTGCTAAAGCCATTTTTTCTCTTGCCTCAGCTTTATTTTCAACCGCATCTCTTAGATAAGCATTTACAAGTTCTATGGCTTTTAAGTGGAACATATCAGTAAGTTCCCATGCTCCTACTGTTATATAGCCTTCAATTGCATGGGTTAAGGCATCCATTCCTGTTGATGCTGTAAGGCCTTTTGGCATGGAGCTCATCATATCAGGATCTACAAGTGCAATATTTGGTATATCATGTGTATCCACACAGACAAATTTACGTTTTCTTTCCTCGTCTGTAATTACATAATTTATAGTAACTTCAGCTGCAGTTCCAGCTGTTGTAGGAATTGCTATTGTTGTAACTGCAGGATTTTTTGTTTCTGCTTCGCCTTCAAGACTTCTTACATCATCAAAATCTGGGTTATTAATTATAATTCCAATTGCTTTTGCAGTATCCATTGAACTTCCGCCGCCAATTGTAATTATATAATCTGCCTTAGAATCTTTAAAGGCTTTTACTCCATTTTTTACATTTGTAATTGTAGGGTTTGGTTGAATATCACTGAAGATTTCATATTCAAGCTTATTTTCATCAAGTAAATCTGTAACTTTATTTGCTACTTTAAATTTTAATAAATCAGAATCTGTAACTACAAGGGCTTTTTTTACATTTAATTTCTTAACTATGGTAACAAGTTCTTTTACTGCTCCCTTGCCATGATATGAAACTTCATTAAGTACAATTCTATTTACCATTTTTTCCTCCTAAAAGCTATTAATTATTTTATTTGACCGTAATTTTCAAATTTTTTCTCTAAAACTTTAAGTTCTTCATCATCAATAATATATGGCTTGCCTATAGATCTTGCTCTATAGTAGACATTTGCACAATATTCCACTTGATCTATAACATTAAATGCATTTGCAATATCTTTTTCACCTGCTAAAATTCCGTGATTTGCAAGCAAAACTGCCTTTCTACCTTCCATGCTTTTTATAGCATTTTCTGCAAGTTCTTTTGAACCAAATGTAGCGTATTCTGCACATCTTACTTCTCCACCTGCTACTTCAAGCATATAGTGGGAGGGTAAAATGCTTTCTCTAAGGCAGGCAAATATTGAAGCAAAAAGTGTATGAGCATGGATTACCGAATTTATATCTTCTCTGTTTTTATATACATTTGCGTGCATTTGCCATTCACTTGATGGTTTTTTGTCACCTTCTATTACTTTGCCATCAAGTGTTAGAATAACTATATCTTCATCATGGGTTTTATGAAACTCAATTCCAGATGGAGTTATAGCCATATATCCCGTTTTTCTATCGTAAATAGATAAATTTCCACCAGTTCCCTTTGTAAGCTTTGATTCAAATAATCTATTTCCATATTCAACGAGTAATTTTCTTTCTTCATTCATTAACATACTAAATTTCCTTTATCTATTTGTAAAGTAATGGAGCGATTTCATCACTATCTATGTTAGATGCGTCATACCATTTTGCACCTGTGTCGACATCTTCCACTTTTTCTCCTTTTGCAGCCTTTACAGATAATTCTACTGCTTTATAGCCTATTTGGAATGGGTCTTGAGTTACTGATCCTAAAAATTGTTTTGATTTAACTGCGTTAATTTGAAGTTCTCCAGAGTCAAATCCTACAGCAACAACATCTTTTCCAATTTTTCCACCAACTGCATTATCAGCATTTATTATTGCCTTAGCACCAAATTCATTTGAGCCATAAATTCCTATCAAATCTTCTTTATTTAGAAGTGTTTGAGCTTGTGTTTGACCATCTGCATCAGTTACTTGAGCTGGAACTCTAAGCTCTATAATTACAACTGCTTCGCCTTCACTTACTCCTTCTTTAAATTTGTCATGGCCGGTAACTGCAACTTTATCTTTTACATTATCTAAAGATGATAAAAGTTCCTTCATTTTGTCTATATATCCCTTTGTTCTATCTGTTATTGAAGAAGAATTTACTTCTTGAGATACAACTCCAAGTCTTACAGGCTTTTCAGCTGTAGCTTTTTCTAGTTTATCTTTTAAAGCGTCAAAATGTTTTTCAGCTGCAAGTTCTGCTGCTTTAACATTATCTGTTGCTGCTGTTGCAAGTACTGTTCCTTCTGGCGCATCAGGTACTCCTGAGTCAAAACCTATAATTGGAATTCCATTGCTTTTTGCAGAATTTAAAGAATCAATTTCTGCCTTTGTATCAAGTGCTGCAAGAGCTATGGCATTTGGTTTTTTGTTAATTGCATTATTTAACATTTGAACTTGTTCTTGAATATCTGTTTCGCTCTTTGGTCCTTGGAAAGTTATTTTAGCTCCCAAATCACTAGCTGCCTTATTAGCCCCATCATTTACAGTTTTCCAAAATTGATGTTGGAATCCCTTAGCTACAACCTCAACTACAAATTCTTCTTTACCAGAAGATGTACTTTCAACTTGACTGCTCTCAACACTTGATTTTTCATCAGATGTTTTTTCTGTTTTTTCAGAACCTTGACATGCTGTAAAGGCAAGTGTCAAAGCTAGTAAAGATGACATTAAAATAGTTTTTTTCATGGTTTTCTCCTCTTTATTTTTTTATTTTTTTTAATTTTTATTTCTATTTCTTACAACGTCCAAATATACTGCAAGAAGTATTACAAAGCCTGTAATAAATGTTTGATAATGGGCTTGTAAGTCTATAAACGGAAGACCAACTTTAAGTATTGTCATTATGAAAAGACCTAAAACTGTTCCAGTAATACTTGCAACTCCACCTTGAAGTGATGTTCCACCAAGAACTGCAGCTGCTATTGCATCAAGTTCAAATCCTGAACCTTCTCCAGGCATTACAGTTGTATAGGTTGCAGCATAGGCAACTGCGGCAAAGCCTACAAATAATCCATTTAATGCATAAGCTAAAAATTCATATTTATTTACATTAATTCCTGATAATCTTGTAGCTTCTTTGTTTGATCCTAAAGCAAGTATGTATCTACCAAGTCTCATTTTATGAAGAATTATTCCCATTATTATTGCAACCACAAGAAGAAGTATTATTCCTGTTGGGAAAGATCCTATCCTAAAAATTGATTTGTACCAGCCTTGAGGACTATCTCTAAGTGGGAAATTTACAGTTTGTACATTTGTTACAATTGATCCTAACCCATTTGCAATCATCTGTGTTCCAAGTGTAGCTATAAATGGATTGATTCCCATTTTTGTAATAAGAAATCCATTAAAGCAGCCAAAAAGAAGGCCAGTTAGGATGATTATTATAATTGTTATTCCAATTGGAATATTGAATTTTTGTGATACATATCCTCCAATTAATGCGGATGCAATCATTGCAGTACCCATTGAAAGGTCAAAACCGCCAGTTGCAATTGTAAATGTAACTCCTATTGCTAAAAATCCCGCATAATATGATGAATCAAATATGGATGTAAGAGTTTCTTTCGATCTGAAAGCTGGGCTCATTATGTAAAAAAATCCATAGATGATAATTAAAGCTATAAAAGCAACCGCTCTTTGCGATTTTAAAAGCTTTTTAAGCTTATCATTAGATTTAGTGCTTTTCTCCATTAATTTTCTCCTTCTCTCATAGTAGCATATTCCATTATTTTTTCTTGACTTGCCTGTTCAATAGGAATTTCTGCTGTCTTTCTTC
>JAQYEZ010000076.1 GCA_028723425.1 Peptoniphilaceae bacterium
TGGATATAAATTTGTATGGGACTTTTCAACCTCTCAAGCTAATGGAAGAATATCATCAATAGCACTTACGCACTACAGAGGTGGTAAATACTTTTATGGAGATACACATGGAAAAGACCATTTTTTATTATTAAATAGTACATCCTTATATAAAAAGCGTGAGGTTTCAGATTGTTATAATGGATGTGTTGAGATAGATTTTAAGTCGAACACAATAGTGTCAATATGGCCACTAAATAATAAATCGATTGAATTGGTAAAGCTAAAAGAGCCATTAACAAGCATAGGATTAAATGATCCTATTTATACTAAAGGCTACAAAGCTGAGGAAAGAATTACTATTGATGTATCAGAGTTTTTCAGCAAGATAGACACCTGGAATGAATGTTGTTTTTATGATGGAGAGGATGGATATTGGTATGGATTTGGGACTAATAGAGATAAGCTAATACGATTAAAAATTAATAAAAGTGATTATACAACGAAGACAGATGAATGGTCATTAAATGGAATAAGACTTGATGACTTAGGAAATTACTATGAAAAAGATAGAAGTTATTGCCATAGATATAAATATAGCTGTATAAAAAATGGATACCTATATTCAATTAATATATTTAATAGAGATAAAATCTATAAAATTAATATTAATAATCCTGTGGATATATCTGTTATTGAATTAGGTAAAAAAGTCAATACAAGTAGGTATAGTGGTGAATACAACTATTTATACAAATGGGGAGATTATATACTAGGTTATGAGTTTGTTATTGATAAAAATGACCAAGTGATAGTAAATAATGTTAAAGATTTTAATGGCAGTGGAATAGATAACTTAATGATGGAGGCACAGACAATTGGACCATTTGCAATAGGGTTTGGAGGTTATGAGGAAAGATTTTATAAACTATTATTTCTTCATACCCCGTACCTTGGAACAATTAATAACTTATCTAGTCCAATACTAAAAACGGCAGATAAAACAATGAAAATAACATATACCTTAACAGAGGAGGAATAATATGAACAAAATATTAGAAACAATAAAGGTGGTATTTGTAGCAATTGGTGGATATATGGGATTTTATTTAGGTGAAATAGATGCTTTTATTTACACACTACTTGCTTTTGTAATAGCAGACTATTTGACAGGAGTTTTAAGGGCAGGGGTCGAAAGAAAGCTATCCTCATCCATAGGATTTAAAGGAATAGCTAAAAAGATAATGATTTTTATAGTTGTAGGAATAGCAAACCTATGTGATGTAAATTTAATTAAAGGTGATGGAACCATGATAAGAACGGCCATCATCTTTTTTTATATAGCAAATGAAGGGCTTTCAATCTTAGAAAATTCTATAGCTTTAGGTTTGCCAGTACCAGAAAAATTAAAAGATATATTAAAACAATTCAAGGAGGAAAAATAAATGAGTAATAGTCCATTAGTACAAGCAACAATTCTATCGCCAAACCATAGTGGTAGAAGAAATCAAAAGATTACTAAAATAGCAATACACCACGCAGCTGGAGTTATAAGTGGCAGGAATCTGGCAAGAATTTTTGTTCCTAAATCAAGGCAAGCGTCAGCTAACTATAATTTAGGATCTGACGGAGTTATTGTTTTAGGGGTTGATGAATCTAACAGAGCATGGACAACCTCATCTTCCTGGTGTGACAATAGAGCAGTAACAATTGAAGTAGGAAACTCTACTAGAGGACCTCAGTGGTTGGTTTCTGATTACGTTTTAAATAGACTAATTGATTTAGTAGCAGACATCTGTAGGAGAAATGGAATCTATCCTTGTACCTATACTGGAGGCAAGGATGGCGTTCTTCAAAAACACGAGTGGTATTCCAATACAAATTGTCCAGGACCATATCTTGGCAGTAAGTTTCCATATATAGCAAACGAAGTAAATAAAAGACTAAGAGGAAATAAGACTGTTAGCAAACCAACAGGTGGACTATATAGAGTTAGAAAATCTTGGTCTAATGTAAAAAGCCAGAAAGGGGCATTTAAGAATTTAGAAAATGCCAAAAGATGTGCCGATAGATTTGGTTTACAAGTATTCGATGCTAATGGCAAGATGGTTTATCCAGTTGGAAAGACAATCGACCAATTAGCTAGAGAAGTTATACGAGGGAATTGGGGGAATGGAGAAGAAAGAAAAAGAAGGTTAACTAACGCTGGATATGATTACTACGCAGTTCAGAAGAGAGTAAACGAATTAATTTAATATATCAATTAAAGCCTGATAGATTTCTAATTAGAAGTTTATCAGGTTTTTTTCATTGTGAAACATTCAAATAAAATATTTCAATCTGGTATAATAGAGTTAACTATTTAATATTTGGGGTGGAACAATGAAAAATAGCAAAAATTTCAATCTTTTTTTAATGGACGGAGAAGTTACTGGTAGAATAAAGTGTACCTTATCAAATTGGACAGGCTTAGCCTATAAAGTCCCAAGACCATATCTTGAAAAATGTAAAGATAGACAAGATTTAAAGCAAAGTGGAGTTTATTTTTTATTTGGAAAGAACGATGACGGAAATGATGAAGTATATATAGGTCAAGCCGGAATAAGAAAAAATGGTGAGGGAGTTTTATTTAGGGTATCAGAACACTTAAAAGATGAAATTTATTTTTCAGATGCAGTAATGTTAACCACACAAAACAACTCATTTGGGCCTACAGAAATTTCTTATTTAGAGAACAAATTCACTAACATGGCTATCGATGTAGATAGATACAAAGTAAGAAATGGAAACGACCCAAACCCTGGAAATGTAACGGAAGAAAAAGAATCAGAATTAGAAGATTTTATAGAGTATTCAAAAATGGTTCTTGGTGTACTAGGATATAAACTATTTGTTCCTATAGTTGATAGAACACCAAAAGAATCTAGTGAAAATAATAATGGTGATAAAGAACTATTGCTATATCTTTCCAGAAAAAGTGGCAAGTCAAATAGATTGATTGAGGCAAAATGCAAAAGAACAGATGAAGGTTTTGTAGTGCTAAAAGATAGTATGATAGAAACTATAGATTCTACTGCCATTCCAAAATCAATTAAAGAACTGAGAAAGGAATGCATAAATAAAAATGAGATTATTGATGGTAGAATAAGCAAGAACTATTTATTCAATAGTCCATCCTATGCAGCTGCCTTTGTTTTAGGAACTAACGCAAATGGGAAAACACATTGGAAAACTGAAAACGGTATAAGTTTAAAAGACTTAGAAGAAAATGAAATGAAGTAGTAATAACAGGTATGAGACGATATGCGATTGCAATATCGTCTTTTTTTATACCTTTTAATGGTTATAACAAGAGAGTGTGCAAAACTCTAAAATAATGGTTATAAAATTCACGTATTAAATTGTATCCAAATAGAGAGAGTTTTAGACCCTTGTTGTGGTATAGGTAATTTACTATTGAATGCTATGATTCAAGAATTACAATGTAAAGGAATCAAAGAGTTTTGTATGGATAGTGGATATTCCAATGCACAGAAAATATGGAGAAAAAGGTTTGGTGA
>JAQYEZ010000077.1 GCA_028723425.1 Peptoniphilaceae bacterium
CATGGAGCTTCATATAGGAAGTATTAGAGATAATTCCAAAAAAATATACACCCAACAAGGACCTGATGTAGGAAATGATGGGGTAAATGACAAAGAGACATCAGAAAATCTCTCAAGCCTCTTGGCAGATTTTGAAGAGGGTGGATCTTTACCAAGAATTCTTCTCTTTACTCTAAATCCAAAAGACTTCTATCCCTTATCAACCATAGGAGGCTGTTTCAACAGGCAAAACGAAGAAGGCCTAATGAATATCCAAATAGGAACAGCTTGGTGGTTTTTAGACCATAAAAATGGCATGGTAGAGCAAATGGAAATGTTAGCCCAAACAAGTGTATTTTCAAAATTTGTAGGCATGCTAACAGACTCAAGATCCTTCCTATCCTACCCGCGTCATGAGTATTTCAGAAGAATAATGTGTAACTTTATAGGAGAGATAGTTGAAAATGGAGAATATCCATGGGATGAAGAATTCTTAGGAAAAATGGTAAAAGACATATCATTTAATAATGCAAAAGATTTTATAAAGATTGATATGTAGACTTAAAAATTACTTCTTTATATAATGATTTCTCATAAAAATAAAAGACATGCTTTTCTTTAGATTTTTAAATAAAGACAGGCATGTCTTTTTATGTCCTTTGATATTAAAGCTATTTATCTTGTGGCTTGAAAAAAACATATAATTTTATTTTACTAAGGGCAAAGAAAAAGTTTTTACAAAAAATTTTGCAAGTTTATACAATATTATGGTAAAATATTAAAAATATTAAATTTAGGAGGTTAATATGGAAAAAGAAATCAAGAAAAAAGATTTATTTGTCATAGGCTTTGCTCTGTTTGCTATGTTTTTTGGAGCTGGAAATCTAATTTTTCCGCCATTTCTTGGACTTATTTCTTCAGGTAAATGGATAGTTGGTTTTGTTGGCTTTACTCTAGCAGACGCAGGTCTAGGACTTTTGTCAATTGTCGCTCTTTCAAAGTATGATGGCAGCTTAAATATTTTGGCATCACGTGTTAATAAAATTTTTGCAGTTATTATTTCTACAGCAATCATTCTTTGTATTGGACCCTTCTTGGCAACACCAAGAACTGCAGCAACTACTTACGAAATGGCTATCATGCCTATTTTTGGGGAAAGTATAAATAGATACCTATTTTCTATCCTATTTTTTGTACTTGTAACTGTTCTTAGCATAAAACCGTCAAAAGTAGTAGATATAGTTGGCAAAATTTTGACTCCAGCCCTACTTATTTGCATTTTGATACTTATAGTAAATGGAATCATCAATCCAATTGGAGAAGTTTCCAAGACTACTATGATAGATAATGTACTGGAACGTGGAATCAAAGATGGCTATCAAACTATGGATGGCATAGCAGGTTGTATGTTTTCTCTTGTTGTAATAAATGCAGTTAAACAAATGAACTATTCATCAAAAAAAACCGAAATAAAGGCAACAGTCTTTTCTGGAATAATAGCAACTCTTTGTTTGGCTGTGGTTTATGGTGGTCTAGTATATATAGGAGCACAAACATCTTCTCTTGGTATATATGATTTAAAAGTTGATAATACAGAATTATTTGTAGACATTACAAATAGGCTAATGGGAGGAGTTGGAGTCTATATACTTGCAATTATTACCGCCCTTGCTTGTCTTACAACTGCAATAGGGCTTATATCTGCAACTGGAAATTTCTTTGAAGAATTAACTGGAAAGGAAAACTCTTATCCTGTTTTTGCAATAATAGCTTCTCTTGTTTCAGCCTTGATATCTATACTTGGAGTTTCAAAAATAATATCAATTTCAGCTCCTATTTTAGAGACCCTATATCCATGTGCTATGACAATTGTAATTATAGGCCTATTTTCAGAAAAAATAAAAGATAATATAGTATTTCAAATCCCAGCAGCAATTTCATTCATTTTTGGACTTCTTTATGTCCTATATGGAAAAAAAATGATCCAAAATCTAGGAGAATTTTTGAAAAATATGCCTTTTTCACAATTTGGTCTTGGCTGGCTTGTGCCTACTTTAATAGGACTTGTTGTGGCAGCTCTTATAGGTAAAATTAGGAATAAAAACTAAAAAGTAAAGCTTGCAAACCTATAAGAAAAAATGAGTAAGTATTATGTCTTTTACCAAAATTATATAGTATAAATTAAATAGAAAAATACTTGACCATAATTAGCTAGAACTGTAAAATAAAAGTATAAACAGTGGAAGGAAAAAGTGGAAAATGATACAATCTAGAGAAGAGAAGAGAAGAGAAGAGAAGAGAAGAGAAGAGAAGAGAAGAGAAGAGAAGAGAAGAGAAGAGAAGAGAAGAGAAGAGAAGAGAAGAGCAAC
>JAQYEZ010000078.1 GCA_028723425.1 Peptoniphilaceae bacterium
ATAATAATTAGTAGTATTAGTAGACTTTGACCAAGAAATTCTCATTCCAACCTCCGTAGCATATATTAGTATTATACTACATAACGGAACATAACGCAATATAAAACCTAAAAAATTGACAAAAAAATATAGGCAAATCAATGCCTAGAGAAGATTTTTATGTTTTCAACTGTCAAATTCCCATTTTAATATTATCATATAACTTATGCAAAAAACAAATAAGATTATTGTTTTTTTCATCAAAATAAAGTATATTTTTTGAAAAAATTTTTAGAAAACATTTGCAAAAGAAAAAGAATGGTGTTACAATGTAGGTAAGTAAATATTAGAGAGAAGAGCGAGCTTAGTTTTATTTATAGGCTCGCTTTGTCTTTGTTAAGGAGGAAAGATGATTAGGGATGAAATTTTTAATGAACTTTACGAAAATCCTGTAATCATGGCGGTAAAGGATAACAAGGATTTAGAAAAGGCTTTAGAGACCGAAAACCGAATCGTCTTTATACTTTACGGAAATATTGAAACAATTCCACAAATCGTAAAGAAGATTAAAGACAAAAACAAAATAGCTATTGTGCACGAAGATTTGATAGAAGGTCTCTCTTCATCTTATATGGCAAACCATTTCATAAAAAGATACACCGAGGCTGATGGAATAATTACAACCAGGCCACAAAATGCTAGTTATGCTATGAAACTTGGATTATTTAGTGTTTTAAGATTCTTTTTACTTGATAGCCTTTCTTATATATCTATGAAAGAAGTGCTAAAAAAAGTAAATTGTGATTGCATTGAAATATTACCTGGTATAATGCCAAAAATTACTAAGAAAGTTGCAAAAAGAACATCAATACCAATTGTTGTAGGTGGTTTAATTAAAGATAAGGAAGATGTTATTGACAATCTAAATGCTGGAGCTATAGCTATATCATCATCAGATTATGATGTGTGGAAAATGTAAAAAAAGGAGAAGATTATGGGCAAATATGTAATGGCGCTTGATGCAGGAACAACTAGTAACAGAGCAATAATTTTTAACAAAAAAGGTGAAATACTTTCAGTTGCACAAAAGGAATTTACTCAACATTTCCCAAAACCAGGCTGGGTAGAACATGATCCAACAGAAATTTGGTCAACCCAATATGGTGTTTGTTCTGAAGCTATAGCAAAATTAGGCATTGATGCAAGTGATATTGAAGCTATAGGAATTACAAACCAAAGAGAAACAACTATAGTTTGGGAAAAAGAAACAGGTAAACCTGTATATAATGCAATAGTTTGGCAATGTAGAAGAACAGCAGATATGGCTGACAAATTGGTAGCAGATGGCTATCGTGAAATGATTCAAGATAAAACTGGTCTTGTAGTAGATGCTTACTTCTCAGCAACAAAGATTAGATGGATTCTAGATCATATTGAAAATGGACAAGAAAGAGCAGAAAATGGCGAATTGTTATTTGGTACAGTTGATACTTGGCTAATTTACAATTTGACACGTGGAAAAGTTCATGTAACTGACTACACCAACGCTTCAAGAACTATGCTTT
Source organism: Peptoniphilaceae bacterium (assembly GCA_028723425.1). Lineage (GTDB taxonomy): Bacteria > Bacillota > Clostridia > Tissierellales > Peptoniphilaceae > Anaerococcus. Next base: position 1,545 of record JAQYEZ010000078.1, read on the forward strand.
ATAATATCAAAGAGCTCAAATGGGATGATGACATTCTTGGAATCTTAAATATTCCAAAATGCATGCTTCCAGAGGTAAAGCCTTCATCATATCATTATGGAGATACCTTTGCTGGATATTTTGGTGGAGAAATTCCAATCACAGGAATAGCTGGTGACCAACAAGCAGCCTTATTTGGACAAACATGCTTCAATCCTGGAGATGCTAAAAACACATATGGCACTGGCGCTTTCTTACTTATGAATACAGGTGATAAGGCTGTTAAATCTGAAAATGGTTTGGTAACAACTATAGCTTGGGGCCTTGAAGAAGGAAAAGTATCTTATGCACTTGAAGGATCAATCTTTGTAGCTGGATCTGCAATTCAATGGTTAAGAGATGAGCTAAGAGTTGTTGATACTTCTCCAGATTCTGAATATATGGCAACAAGAGTTAAAGATACAGACGGATGTTTTGTAGTTCCAGCCTTTACTGGACTTGGTGCACCTTACTGGGACCCATATGCTAGAGGAACAATAGTAGGAATTACAAGAGGAACTTCTAAGTATCATATCATTAGAGCAACCCTTGAATCACTAGCTTATCTAACAAATGATGTACTTCAAGCTATGGTAATTGATAGTGGTAAAGAACTTGGAGAGTTAAAGGTTGATGGTGGAGCAAGTGCTAACAACTTCCTAATGCAATTCCAAGCTGATATGATTCAAACAAAAGTAGAAAGACCAGAAACACTTGAAACAACAGCTTTAGGTGCAGCATATCTTGCAGGCTTAAACACAGGTTATTGGAAAGATCTTGAAGAAATTAAGGCAAACCGTCTAATAGATAGAGAATTTACACCTGAAATCTCTAAGGAAGAAAGAGATAAGAAAGATAGAAACTGGCAAAGAGCAGTTGAAAGAGCTGTTGGTTGGGCTAACAAATACGAAGAATAAAATAATATACAAATAAGAGAGACAGAGCCAAAAGATAATACTAGGCTCACTCTGCCCAAAAAGAGAGAAAGAGAGCCTAGGCTCTCTTTTCTAATATTCAAGGAGGATTTATGTACGATACAATTATTATTGGCGGAGGAGTTACTGGTGCTTCAGTAGCATACTTTCTAGCAAAAAATAAAGGAAAGTTTCTTTTACTAGAAAAACATGAGGATGTTTGCTGTGAAACATCTAAGGCAAATTCTGGAATTTGTCACGGTGGTTATGATGCAGTGCCTGGAACAATGAAAGCAAAAATGAATGTTAAGGGTAACCAAATGATGGAAGAAATGTCAAAAACTATTGGTTTTCCTTACAAAAAAATAGGCACCTTTGTACTTTGCCATAACAAAGATAATTTTGGTGCTTTACAAGAGCTTTATGATCAAGGCATAGCAAATGGCGTAAAAGGTATGAAGATTATGTATAGAGATGAAATTCTAGAAATGGAGCCAAATGTCGAAAAAAATGTTTATGCGGCTCTTTACTGTTCAGAAGCTGGAATTTTGGATCCATTTCTAATGAACATATCTATGGCAGAACTTGCAAATATGAATGGTGTAGACTTCAAATTTAATAAAGAAGTTACAAAAATATATAAAGAAAAAGAACACTGGGTAGTTGAAACACAAGATGGTGAAAAATATCAAACAAAAACTATAGTAAACTGCGCAGGTCTATATTCAGATGAATTACATAATATGGTTTCAGACGAAAAGCTTGAAATAAGAGCTAGAAGAGGAGAATATTTGCTTCTTGATAAAGAAACAAGAGGCTTTGTAACTCACGTAATGTTTAACCTACCTACAGAAAAAGGTAAGGGAATTCTTGTTTCTCCAACCATAGATAACAATACCTTGGTAGGACCAACATCAGACTTTATAGATGATAAGTCAGATACCAAGTCAACCAGAGAGCACCTTGAAGAAGTAATAAAGGGTGCCAATGATACAGTAGAAAATGTACCAGTTAATATGGTAATCACATCATTTTCAGGAAACAGAGCCCACGAAATTGGAGAAGACTTTGTATTAAAAGAAAGCCTAGATGGATTCTTTGACTGTGTTGGTATAGAATCTCCTGGTCTTACATCTAGTCCAGCTATAGGAGAATACATGGCAGGACTTGTTAAAGATAAACTTAACTTGGAAGAGAATAAAGAATTTACAAATGAAAGACTTCCCCTACCAAAAACTTCTGAAATGACTTTAGAAGAACATGAAGAGTTAATCAAGAAAAATCCTAAATACGGAAGAATTATTTGCAGATGCGAATCCGTAACAGAAGGAGAAATAATGGATGCTATCAATAGACCTATAGGTGCAACAACAGTTGATGGTGTAAAAAGAAGAGTTAGGGCAACTGCTGGTAGATGTCAAGGAGGTTTCTGTCTACCTAGAGTAATGGAAATTCTTTCAAGAGAACTAGGGGTAGACTTTGATGAAATTACCAAAGGATCCAAAGACGCAAAATATTTGGAAAACAGGGTAAAATAGGAGCTAAGTATGAAAAATTATGATTTAGTAATAGTGGGGGCAGGCCCTGCAGGACTTGGAGCAGCAGTAAAAGCTTATGACCAAGGAATAAAAAATATTTTAATAGTAGAAAGAGATGTGGTTTTAGGAGGAATCTTAAACCAATGTATTCATAATGGTTTTGGTCTTCACAGATTTGGTGAAGAATTAACAGGACCTGAATATGCCCAAAGATTTATAGATGAAGTCAATAAGAGGGATATAGATGTACTTCTTGATACTATAGTTATGAATATAACAGAAGATAAAGAAGTAACCTTGATGAATGAGAAAAATGGAATGTTTACCCTTAAACCAAAAGCAATAATTTTGGCTATGGGCTGTAGAGAAAGACCAAGAGGAGCTTTAAATATTCCAGGAAGCCGTCCAGCAGGAGTTTACAGTGCAGGTACAGCTCAAAGAATGGTAAATCTTGAAGGCTATATGCCTGGCAAAAAAGTTGTTATCCTAGGCTCAGGAGATATAGGTCTTATCATGGCAAGAAGAATGACCCTAGAAGAAGCTGAAGTTCAATGTGTTGCCGAAATTATGCCATACTCTGGTGGCCTAAAAAGAAATATAGTTCAATGTCTAGATGATTACAACATTCCACTTTACTTTAACACAACTGTTTCAGAAATAGTTGGAAAAGATAGGGTAGAAGGAGTTTATCTATCAAAAGTTGATGATAAGATGAGAGTAATTCCTGGAACAGAAGTATATTACGAATGCGATACCTTGTTACTTTCAGTAGGTTTGATACCAGAAAACGAACTTTCAAAGTCTGCAGGAGTAAAACTTGATAGAAAAACAAAAGGCTCAGTGGTATCAGATAGGCTTATGACATCTGTTGATGGAATCTTTGCTTGTGGTAATGTACTTCACGTTCATGACCTTGTTGACTATGTTTCAGAAGAAGCAGAACTAGCAGCAGTCAATGCAGCAGAATACATCAAGGGAGACTTACAAGAAAGCAAAACTCCAAAAGTTGATATAAAAACAGGTCAAGGCATATCATACACAGTACCACAATATATACATTATGATACAATGCCAGGAAACTTAACCATTAGATTTAGAGTAAATGGAGTTTACCAAGGAAGAGCTGTAAAACTATTTGCCGATGGAGAAGAAATAAAAATTAGAAGAAAAAGAGTATTTGCACCAGGTGAAATGGAAAACTTCATCGTCCAAAAAGGCGAATTAAAGCCTGATGTAAAAGAACTTGAGATAAAGTTGGAGGAAATATGAAAAAGAATTTTACATGTATAAACTGCCCTTTGGGTTGCTCTGTAGATGTAACCTTAAATGATAAGGGCGAAATATTAGATATTACAGGAAATACTTGTCCTTTGGGAGAAAAATACGTAAGAAATGAAATAAAAGACCCTAGAAGAATGGTAACATCTACCGTTAGACTAATAGGTTCAGAGCATTATTCAGTTCCAGTAAAAACAAGAGATGCAATTCCAAAAAATAAAATTTTTGAATGCATGAAAGAAATAAACCAAATACAAGTAACAGCTCCTGTAAAAGTAGGAGATGTAGTAAAAGAAAATATAGCAGGAACAGACATAGATCTAGTAGCTACTGCCAATAGACTAAACTAATAGTTGATAATCGAGCTTGCATACAAAGTGCAGGCTCTTTTTTTAGTGCGCTCGGCATGAGCATATTCTAAAAGGTGAAAGTCCTAAGTGTACCCGGTAGTGGGAAACACATAGCTAAAGGCAAGGGTGTCCATCGTGAGGTGGAATCTGAAGGAAGCCCTAGGCAAACTCTTGGT
>JAQYEZ010000079.1 GCA_028723425.1 Peptoniphilaceae bacterium
AAGATTGACAGCCTACTGTGGAGATAGGTACTACTTTGTAGCAACAAAAACCTGCCTAGTAAGAGCAATAACAAAAGAAAGACTAACAAATACAGGATTAGTCGATCCTTATGATTACTATATAAGCAGGACATGTGAGAATTAAATTGAACCGCTGTATGCCGAACGGCACGTACGGTGGTGTGAGAGAGCTATTTAATTAGCCCTACTCGATTGCATGTAAATTCTAAAATTAAAATGATACAATTGGATTGTAGAATTAAGATAGATATTTGTAATTATTCATGAAAATATAGATTTGTTTAGTCTAAAGTAACAAATAATAGTATAATAAACAAGGATTTTTTGCAAAGTTTTGTATTAAAGATCCTTGTTTTTCTTTGCCAAGTTTTATGCTCATCTTCTTTGCCTATGATATAATAAAAAAGAGGTATTTATGATTAGAAAATGCTATGCAAAATTAAATTTGAGTCTTGATAGTCTTTTTAAGAGAGAGGATGGCTATCATGAGATTGATTCTCTTATGGTTAGGATTTCTTTGGCAGATAAAATTGAAATTAAGAAGAATCCTTATAAAAAGATAAGAATTTTTACTGAGTCTAAAAAGCTTTTGTCAATTGAGGATAATCTTGTTTATAAGGCTTGGAATATTCTAAAAGATAATATAGAGGATAATGGGGTAGATATTATATTAGAAAAGAATATACCCTTTGCTGCAGGTCTTGCTGGTGGCTCAACTGATGCGGCCGAGACATTAAAGGCTTTAAATGAGCTTTGGGATTTGGGTTTTAGCCAAAAGGAACTTATGGATAAGGCTTTGATGCTTGGGGCTGATGTTCCTTTCTTTTTTATGAGAAAACCAGCTAGGGCAAGGGGAATTGGAGAAATATTGACTTCTTTTGATATAAAAAATGATCTTTATTTTCTTCTAGTTAATGATGGAACCGAGATATCTTCGGCTTTTATTTATTCAAAACTTGCTGATTATGGATATATAGATAATGAAAAGATAATTAGCCTATTAGAAAAGGGCGATAAGAATGCTTATTCTTATTTTTCAAATGTTATGGAGGATGTAGCTTTTGAAACTTACCCTCATTTAAAAGATATAAAAAAGGAAATTAAAGATTCTGGAGCGCTTGCAAGTTTAATGAGCGGGTCTGGGGCAACTATTTTTGGTGTCTTCGAGGATGAGGATTTGTTAAAAAAGGCATATGATAAGATTAAAGATAAGTATAAATTTGTAAAGAAGGTGAATTTGGTTAATGACTAGAATTGGCGTTTTTGATTCGGGGATTGGTGGAGTTAATGTTCTAAAAAAACTTATGGATAGACATAAGGCAACTTATTTTTATCTGGGAGATAATAAGAGAATTCCTTATGGATCAAAAAGTAAGGACCAAATAATTGAATATTCAAATCAAATTGTTAATTTTTTAGAAAAATATAAGATAGATTTTTATGTGGTTGCTTGTAATACTATAGCAGCTAATGCCTTGAATGATTTGAAGAAAAATTTTGATAAAAAATTTATTCCAGTTACAGAAATGGGTGTAAAAGCTTGTCTTGAAAATGAGGGAGATGTTTTTGTTCTTGCTACAAAAGCAACTGTAGCTACACACTATTACAAAAAAGAAATCGAAAGTAGATCAAATAAAAAAGTCACAGAAGTTGCTGCTCTTAAGTTTGTTGATTTTATAGAAGAAGGGATAGATTCAGGAGATGAACTTGATTTTGCAATCAAAGAATATATAAAAGAAGCTAATGATAAAAAAATCGAAAATATTGTTCTTGGCTGTACCCACTATCCTATGATAAAAGATCAGATAGAAAAAAATCTTACTTATAAAGCAAATATTATAGATCCGGCTGATTATCTATCACAAAAGATATCTTTTTTAGAAAATGACAAGACTGATTTAGAAATTTTTATGACAGATACAAAGCCTATAACTAAAAATATGGTATCAAAAATTTTGGGCATGGATGTAACTATAAATAAGGTGATTTTATAAAATGTAACAAAAACTTTACTTAGAATTAAAAAATAAAAAGGATAATAGTATTATTATGATTTATGGAGTAATTGATATTGGTTCCAACACTATTAGATTATCAGTCTTTAAAGTTGTTGGAGAAAGTGTAAATAATTTATTTAATGAAAAAGATCAGGCCTCTCTAAGGTCCTTTGTAGAAGAGGGAAAGGTCAATGAAAAAGGAATCGAAAGACTAATTAGAGTATTAAAAAAGTTTAAGTCTTTGATAAATAATTTTGATGATATAGACCAAGTTTTCCCCTTTGCAACTGCAACAATTAGAGATGCAGCTAATAGAATGGAAATTTTAGCTAGGGTTAAAGAAGAAGTTGGATTTGATATAGAAATTCTTTCGGCAGAAGAAGAGGCAAGACTTGCTTTTGTTGGAGCCTCTTCATCAACAGATGTTTCAAGAGGAGTTTTAACTGATATTGGTGGTGGTTCATCAGAGATAGTAATAATTGATCAAGAAAAAGTATTAAAAGCTACAAGTCTAAAGATTGGTTCTTTGTCTGCCTTTGATGATTTTGTAGATAAACTTTTTGTAACAAAAGAAGAAAGAAAGCTTATTGAAGATGAAGTCAAAAAACAATTTGAAAAAAGAAAGATGTACAAGGAGCCACATGATCTTTTGTGCGCTGTAGGTGGTTCTGCCAGAGCAAGTTTGATGTTATATAACGAATATTTTAATATCGATACAACAAATACTTCTATGGAAGTCGATAAGCTAAATCAACTCGTTAAAGATATCATAAACATGGATGAAAGAAAAAAATTAGATCTTATTCTTGCTGTTAAAGCAGATAGGATTCACACACTTATTCCTGGAATGATAATCTTAGTTAAGATAGCAAAATATTTTTCTATTGGTCAAATTAACGTTAGCCAAACTGGAGTTAGAGAGGGATATATTTATGATAAAATTTTAGGAAAGGAGTAAAAAAGTGGATACTTCATTCACACAGAACAGAGAATTATCTCGGTTAGATTTTAACGAAAGAGTTTTAGAAGAAGCAAACGATGAAAATGTAAAATTATTTGAAAGATTAAAGTTTTATTCTATTTTTGGCTCTAATTTAGAAGAGTTTTTCATGGTTAGGGTAGGTTCTTTAACAGATCTTAGTAATTTAAAGAAAAAGGCAGTTGACAACAAATCTAATATGACACCAGAAGAACAACTTTCTGCTATCATGAAAAGATGTGTTGACCTTTACAAGAAGAAAGACTTAGTTTATGAAAAATTAGTTGATGATTTAAAACTTGAAGATGTTCACATAAAAAAAGTTTCTGAACTTGATCCAAAAGACAGAAATTTTGTAGAATACTATTTTGACACAAAAATCGACCCGATTTTAAACTTCCAAGTTGTTGAATGGGTAAGACCATTTCCTAGATTGCAAAATTTATCTTTAAATGTTATTTTTTCTTTAAAACATGAAGAAAAGAAACTGAACAAAAAAACTGGCAAGAAGGAAAAAATTATGAAACCTTATCTGGGTCTTATCTTTGTCCCAGACAAGATAAATAGATATATAAAGATTTCTAATAAAACTATAGTCTTGATTGAAGATATTATCAAAGAATTTGGGGATAAGGTATTTGAAAAGTATCAGTGTGATAATAGATATATTATATCTCTTACCAGAAATGCTGATATATCATACAATGATGATGATTATGAAGTTGATATGGACTTTAGATCATACATGAAGGATATGTTAAGAAAGAGAAAAAGACTTCACCCTGTAAGACTAGAAATTGATGGAGAGCCTGATCCTAAACTAAAAGCCCTACTTATGGAAAAGCTTATGCTAAAAGAAGAAAATATCTTTATAACTACATCTCCTTTAAGGGCTGGTTTCTTTTTCAAATTAATTGATGAAATGGGAGATGATTTAAAGGCTAAACTTATGGATCCTCCATTTGAACCTCAAGTTTCTTCTATGGTTAATCCTAACAAAAAAATGATTGGGCAAATAGAAAAAAGAGATATTTTCCTTTCATATCCCTATGAATCTATGGATCCTATAATTAATTTATTAAATGAAGCGGCAGTTGATGATTCTGTTGTTTCAATAAAAATTACCCTTTATAGGATTGCCAAGGACTCAGAAATTGCCAAGGCCTTAATTAAGGCAGCAGAAAATGGTAAAGAAGTTTTTGTTCTAATGGAACTTAGGGCAAGATTTGATGAAGATAATAACATAGTTTGGTCATCTAGACTTGAAGATGCAGGTTGCAAGATTGTTTATGGCTTTGATAATTATAAGTGTCACTCCAAAGTCTTGTTGATAACTAGGATTGAGAATGAAAAAATTTCCTACATCACTCAAGTTGCAACTGGAAATTATAACGAAGATACAGCAAAACTTTATACAGACTTTTCATACTTGACTTCAAATATTGAAATAGGAATGGATGCCAAGGACCTCTTTGATAATATAATGATAGGAAATTTGGATGGAGAATATAATCATCTTTTAGTAAGCCCAAAGTCTATGCAAGAAGGTCTTGATAAATTGATAGATGAGCAAATTTTAAGGCAAAAACAATATGGTGATGGCTATATTAGATTAAAGATGAATTCCATATCAGATAGGTTGCTTATAGATAAACTTTCTGAAGCATCCAACAAGGGTGTAAAAATTGACATGATGGTAAGGGGAATTACCTGTATTTTACCAGGTATAGCAGGCAAAACAGAAAATATAGATATCTATCAAATTGTTGGAAGATTTTTGGAACATCATAGGGTTTACCAATTTGGTAAGGAAAAAGAAGCTAAAATTTATATTTCATCAGCAGATTTTATGACCAGAAATATAAGAAATAGAATGGAAGTAGCAGTTCCTATCTACAATGATGAAATTAGAAAAAAGATTATGTGTTTTATGGATATAATGTTTTCTGATGATGTAAAAATCAGAAAATTGCAAGCAGATGGAACCTATACAAAAGTACCAAACTTAAGCAATTCCAATGCACAAGAAATCCTAATCAAAAATGCCATAGCCCGTGCAAAGGATAAGGAAGAAAAGAAAAAATCGCATGCTATAAGCCAAACTTATCAAGAAGAAAAATTAAAAGATGAAAATAAAATGATAAAAGAAGCAGAAGAAAAGAAAGTTGGTTTCTTAGCTAAGTTAATAAGCATATTTGCAAAGAAAAAATAGATAAAGAAGTTAAAATTTTACCTCTGAAATAAAAATCAGGGGTATTTTTTTGCAAAAAATTAGATAAATTAGCTAATTAACTTGTGTGAAGACTAATTTACAAAAAATGCACTTTAAATCCATACAGATATTTTATTATATATAAAACAAGGGAGGAGCTTATGATTAGGATAAATAATTTAAAAGTTGAATATAAAGATAAGCGAGCGCTAGATATAGATAAAGATATAGTTTTTGAAGATAAGCAAAAAATAGGCATAATTGGTTCAAATGGTGCTGGCAAATCTACTTTAGTTAAGGCGATTTTGGGTCTTGTCGATTACCAAGGCTTTATATATAATGATGTGGATTCTGATAAAATTGCCGTTCATATGCAATTTAATAATTATTCAGATAATATAAAAACTAGAGATATTATGCAAATGATATGCAATAAAAAAATAGAGGCTGATCCAAATCTTTATGATTTAGTAAAGTATTTTGACTTTGAAAAATTACTCAAGAAAAACTTTAAAGAGTTATCTGGTGGAGAAAAACAAAAGCTTACTCTGATTTTAGTTTTATGGCAAAATTCTCCTCTTACAATTTTTGATGAGGTAACAACAGGTCTTGATTTTGTAACACGTAAATCTTTGATGGAAAAAATCGTTGACTACTACAAAGATAAGGATACTACAATATTATTGGTTAGTCATTACTATGAAGAGCTGGAAAATATATGTGATAAGCTCTTATACTTATCTGATGGTAAAGTTTTGTTTTTTGGAGACAAGAAAAAACTTTTTAAAAAGTATTGTGCCGATTCTGTTATTCTAGTGGATAAAAATGATATTACAGATAAAATTCTTTCAAAAGCAAATAGAATTGAAGCAATGGAAAATAAAATTGCCTTAGGCTTTTTCGATATCAAAGAGGAGAAGAAAGTTATCCATGATTTGATTGATAATAATCAAAATTTCCAAAGAATGAATGAATCAATAGAACTTACAGTACTTAATGCTATTAAAAAAGAGGAGATTTGTAAATGAATAAATATATACTAAAGTTTGAGACTGCTTCTTTATTAAAAAACTATGCTACTATATTTTTTGGTACACTATTTCCAATGCTTCTATGTAGCCTTATTATAATTTCAGTTAAAAAACAAGTGCCTAAAGAAATGCTAGATCAAGTTGAACAAAGCATAATGTTAAATCTTAGCATAATAAGTCCTCTTTCTATATTTTTTATAGGCTTATCGTCAGTTTTTGCCAAAGATTTGGAAGAAGGGGTCTATGATAGACTAGAGTTATTTTCTATAAATCATTTGACCATGGCAAGATACAAGTTTTTTGTTAACTATATTTTTTGGTTTATATGTAATGCTATTTACTTTGCCTTTATCTTAAATATGTTTGATCTAAATCTTTCCTTTATAAGTTTAGTAAAACATTTTGCTTTTGTAAGCTTACTTAGCCTTGCACTGTTTTTACTATCATACGCTATATGTCTTTTTACAAAGAAATTTAGTATTTCATTTGCTGCTACAATGCTTATGTATTTTGGAATATTGATACTAAGTGGGATGATGGGAATAATGGTTGAAGATTTGCCGGCTAAGATAAAGACTTTTGCAAAACTTTTACCTACAAGTCATTTTTCATCCACAGAATATCTAGATGAAATAGCAAAGGGTGGATCTTTGAACTATTCATTTTTACAATCCTTAATTGTATTTTTACTAATAAGTTTTATATTATTTGCTATTAGCGTCTACAAAAATAAGCGTAAAAACTCTTAGTGTTATATAATATATTTAGGAAGCGTTATTATGAAGAGAATTTTATTTTTGGAAGATGAAAAAGAAATAAGAGAAATTCTATCAGAATATATCAAACTTGCAGGCTTTGAAGTAGTAGAAGAAGAAGACGGCAATAAGGCAATAGAATTACTAAAAGAAGAGAATTTTGATGTAGTTATTCTAGATATTATGGTTAAGGGAGCAAGTGGACTTGATGTTTTAAAATTTATTAGGGAAGATGAAAATCTTTTTCCCACCAATGTCATAATGCTTACAGCTCTTGATGATATAAATACACAAATAGATGCTTTTGATCTTTATTGTGATGATTATATAGTAAAACCAGTTCAACCAATTTTGCTTATAAAAAAGCTTGAAATGATTATGAAAAGAAGATCGGGCAGTATTAGAATATCCCAAAAGGGGCTTTTCATAGATAGGGATGGTTTTAGGGCTCTTTATGACGGAAAAGATCTAAAACTTACAGTGACAGAATTTCAGATTTTGGCTTTGATGATGGATAATCCAAACAAGGTATTTTCTAGGGAAAATATTATAAATTCTCTTTATAATACTGACTTTTATGGTTCATCCAGGACTATAGATTCACATATTAAGAATTTGAGAAAAAAATTACCAAAAGATTATATAAAAACAATTATAGGCGCAGGTTACAAGTTCAATGAGAAAGCATAAATTAAATATTTCAGAAAAAAATTTCCTATATAATTTAATACTTACTTTTTTAATCTGTGCTTTAATTTTCTCTTATATGGCTTTTTATATGCCAAAAGTATATCTTGAAAAAAAACTAGAAGCCACAGAAGATGACTTGGTTGAAGTTCATGAGAATTTTGTCAAAAACAAAACATATAAAAATATGGAAAGTCAACTAAAAAATGGAATGTACTCATATTATATACCTAAGGGAAAAAATGAGCTTTACTTTTCATCTCCTGATCTTAATGCTTATCTTACTGTAAAAAATCAAAAACTAATAAATTTTTTAAAATATTTTGGAGAAGATGATTTAAAAAAGATAGATTTGGACGATTTTAAAATGCACTTAAGACCTATAATAGATGAGTTTAGCAAAGAATTTTCCAAATTTGCTAATTTAAATCATTTTGATTTAATAAAAAGAAAATCTGATGATAAGATGTCTATAAAAAGTGTAGATGGTAATCTTATAATGAAATTTTCTAGTAGAAGTAAAGATTATTTGGCAACTAATCTAATTATTTTATCAAGAAATAAAAAAGGGACCTACGTATCCTCTTATCCCTTTATATTTTCTAATATTAGCGATATAAAATCCACGGTATTTTCGGCTTTTCCTGTTATTTTCCTCTTTGTTATAATAATAATTTTTTTATTAAACAGAGTTTACTCAAAATCTCTTACTGAACCAATAATTAAAATGTCAAATTTCACCAGAAATTCAAAATTTGATAAAAATGCCAAGTATGATTTAGAAATAAAAACAGATGATGAAATAGAAGAATTGTCAGATAACTTAAAGAATCTTTACGAAACTCTAACCCAAAATTATATAAAACTTGAAAAAAATAGCAAGAGAAAGGAGATTTTTGTTAAATCAAGCTCCCACCAACTAAAGACACCCCTACAAGCAGCTATCCTACTTAATGAGTCAATGATTGCAAAAATTGGCAAGTATAAGGATTGGGAAAAGTATTTGCCTGAGCTAAGAAAAAAACTATACAAAATTCAAGTCTTAATAGATGATCTTTTGTATATGAACAAGTTAGATGAGTCTATCTTATTGGAGGATTTAGATTTATCTTTAATAATGAAGGAATCTATAGATAATCACAAGGATCTTATCTTGGATAAAAATATAGCTACACAAATAGAAGGCCAAAAAATAGCAAAAGTAGATTACAATTATTTTAAGGTGATTTTTGATAATCTTATAAAAAATGCTATAGAAAATACAGATAAAAACGGAAAAATAAGCATAGACTTCCAAAATCAAATAAAGATAGAAAATTATCCGACAAGTATAAGCGACTATGATTTAGAAAGACTTTTTGATCCTTTTGTTTCAGGCAAAAAACAAAAATCAAATGGTATGGGTCTATATATAGTAAAATATTTGCTTGATGATATGAACTATGATATCAAATTATCTTTTAAAGAAAAAACATTTACTGTAGAAATAAAGGAAAAGTAGTATAAATCAGACAGACCAAAAGTTTGTCTGATTTTTTAAAGTTAAAGTAAAAAATAAAAGCAAAAAGGAAAACGTTATAGTTTCTTTCGATTAAGAATTATAAACAAAATTTCATTTCTTTTTTGCTACTAAATAAATAGAGATAAGAAAAAAATTTAATAAATATGAAAAAAATAGTAAAATTCCTAGAAATTTATGTTTTTTTCTCAAAAAATGTCCATTTTGCTGTGTATATTTAATTACTATTATGATATAATATCTCTAGAAATAAGTTTACATAAATTTTTATCAAAGATTGGTAAAAAATAAGTGAAATTGAAATATATTTTGTTATAGATTTATGTAAACATTACCACAGTCTTACTAAAAAATTAATAATTAAATTGAAATAGATAAGGAAGATTATTATGTCCAACCAAAGTATCAGAAAATTAAAAAGAAAAAAAGCTAAAGAAAAGAAACAACAAAGAAGAAAAACTATCCTAAAAGCTACTGGAGGCTTTGTTCTAATAGCGGCATTGGCTTTTAGTTTTAATAATAAAAAAGATGACGAATTTGTAATAAAAAATCCAAGTGAAAATAGAGCAGCAGCTGCTACTTCAAGTGATACTTCTACAGCAAATGAAGAAAATAGGTCTTATTCAGGTTCTACTCAAATAGCAACTTCTATAGGCTTTGAAGATGTAAATATAGAAGATGGCAAACAAATAGAAAATGATGAATATTCAAATGATTTAAAGTCTTATGTCAAAGCTGCTAAATCTCAATATTGCTATCAATTTCCAAATGATTTTTCAAAGACAAAAACTCATATAAATAAGGGAGACTACATAGCCTATTATGGAAGTGAGAATTCTTTTTCCAAGATTAAAATAGACAATAATTTTTATTATGTAAATAGATATGGTCTAGAAAAACTAGATTCTGACAAGTCAATCAAAGTATTAAAGGGAATTATTTATGTAGACCAAAACAATCCTTTACCAAATGACTTTGCACCAGGACTTGATAAAACAGCTAGTCGTGCTCTAGAGACAATGAAACAAGATATGGAAAGAAAAGGTCTTTCTATTAAGGTTGCGTCTGATTACAGATCCTATGCGACAGAAGATAAAATGAACAAGGCAGAAGATGCAAATGCAACACCTGCTGGTCTTAGTGAGCATCAAACTGGAACAGCCTTTGATTTTTACACAAATAATAACCAATATTCTAATAAATTTAAAGATACAAAAGAATATAAGTGGTTAAGTGAGAATGCCTACAAGTATGGATTTATAGAAAGATATCCAGAAACAAAAACTAAACAAACTCAACATTCGGCATGTCCTTGGTATTTTAGGTTTGTTGGTGTAGAAAATGCCAAAGAAATCTATGATAATGATTTGTCTTTAGAAGAATATTTAAATATAAGATAAGTAAATAGGAATTTTGTTATAAGCCCTTTTCTAAGGGCTTGTTCTAGTTATAAATTTATAAAAAATTTGTTAATTTGAAAAATTGCATATATAATATACTGATAAAATAAAAAAGTGAGGTACTTATGGGACAAACTGCTTTTATGCTAATGTTTGTAACTATTATTTCTAAGGTATTTGGTTTTGCTAGAGAAGCTGTAATGGCTTATTTTTACGGAGATGGGCCAATTACAGCTTCTTATACAGTGGCAAATACTTTGCCAGTTATACTGGCAAATTTAGTTGCAAATGGAATTATTTTTGGTTTCATACCCATGTATAATAGGGTTAAAAATGAAGAAGGAGAAGAGGAATCTGAAAAGTTTACTTCAAATATATTTAACATTTTGCTAATTATAGCAATTGTAGCTGTAGTAATAGGCATGATTTTTGCCAAGGCTTTTGCCTTGATTTTTTCACCATCTTTAGCAGAAGATCCTAAAAACTTAAAGATGGCTGTAACATTTACCCGTATTATAATGTTTGCAATCTTTGCCTATTTTTATTCTGCAGTTTATAGGGGCTATTTGAACATGAAGGGTAACTTTATAATTCCTGCTACAACAGGAATTATAATGAATGTCATAATAATAGTTTTTATAATAGCAAGTGGACTTGGAAAAAATCCCTATATTTTGGCTATAGGTTGCTTGGCAGGTAATGTTTTACAATATGTACTTTTTCCGAAAACAGCAAGAGATCTTGGCTATAAACACAGATGGAGTCTAGATTTTCACAATAAATATGTCAAGATGTTGATGCTAATATCCATACCAGTTATAGTTTCAGCAGCTGCAGGAGAAATTGCTCTAACGGTGGATAATACTATGGCTTCCTATTATTTTGGTCACAATACTATAGGAGTTCTAAGATATGCTAAACAACTATTAGCATTAATTACAGGAATTATTACAGTATCTGTAACAACATCAATCTTTCCTACCATATCATATCTAGGTCAAAAGGGTAAATTTGAAATGATGAAAGCAAATATATCATCAGCCATAGTTTTAACTATGCTTCTAGTTATTCCTTCAACCATAGGCATGATGGCTCTGGCAGAACCGATAGTTAGTGTAGTATTTGGTAGGGGAAAGTTTGATGAAAATGCAATCACTGTAACAGCATCAATGGTTATAGCCTATGCACCCTATGTGATTTTTCAGTCTTTTTCCGATGTAATTGATAAGGGATTTTACTCTGTAGGAGATTCTAAAACTCCAGTAATAGTTGTAGTTATCCAACAAATCGTAAATATTATACTTAACTTTATCTTGATAAAGTTCTTTGCTTTGCCAGGTTTGGCATATGCAACATCTCTATCTTGTTTGATTGGAGCTATCTTTATGTCTATTAGATTTAGGCAAAATTTTGGAAGAATGAGATTAAAGACTACTATCATATCTTTAGCAAAGATTACTATTTTATCTATAATAATGGGACTTTTAGCCAACAAATTATGTGGGATGATGAATGAGCGCCTTGGAAATTTCATTTCGATTTTAATAACAGTTATTGTATCTGTGATTTTCTATGCCTTCTTTATTTTAGTAGCTAGAATACCAGAAGTAATGTCTATGGTAAATAAGTTTTACCACAAACATATGAAAAAAAATAAATGAAAAAATAATCGGTTGGCATATAAGCTTGACCGATTATTTTTTTATGCTTTTATCTACTATAAAGAATAAAAATAGTTTATTTAGCCATAAGTCCCAAAAACCTCTTTGATAAAAAGTGCTTGTTACATGTACAAATTATCATGGAGGTTATTTTTGTATATAGGTTTCTGTGTGGATGCCATAGAAATAATTTACTATATGAATATTTTTACAAAAATAAATTAATTGACTGAAATTTGATTAAGATGGCTTATAATATGAATATAAATTATTAAGGTTGGGGGTGTAAATGAAAATATTAATCATTGAAGATGACATAAGTTTGGCAGATACTTTAAAGGATGTTTTAGAAAGTGAAAATTATTCAGTAGATTATTTTACAAGTTTAGACCAGCTAGATGATTATATAATTCTTAATTCCTATGACCTAGTCATCCTAGATGTCATGCTTGGAAAATATAATGGATTAGATTTTTTAAAGGTTATTAGAAAAGAGATCAATACTCCTATAATAATACTTACAGCTAAAAACACAAAAGAAGATATAATAAAAGGATTTGGTCTAGGAGCTGATGATTATATAACTAAGCCTTTTGATATGGATATTCTTTTAGCAAGAATAAAAGCAAGGATTGGAGGAGAAGAAGAAATAATACAATATAAGAAAACCTATTTTGATTTTGATAGACTTCTTGTCAAGAATGATTTAGAAACTATGCAATTAACATCAAGAGAAGCTCAAATATTAAAATATTTGTACAAGAATAAGGGCATATTTATGAGCAAAGAGAAAATATTGCTTAATATAGATAATGATATAGAGGCTAATTCTAGAGTAGTTGTTTCACATATATACAATATCAGACAGAAGTTCTTGGAAATAGGGGCAGATGATCCTATAGAAAACAAATGGAAGGTAGGCTATAAGTGGAAAGAAAATTAAAACAGGTCATAGCAAATGAGTTATTGGAAAATGTACTAAAATTTGCTATAGCATTTTTTATAAGTTGGATAAGTTTAAAGATTTTTTTAAACTGTGATCAAAGTAGAAATTTCATAAGAGAAAATTTTAAATCACAAACAGATATTATGGTAGGCTTTTCTATAATTTATTCATTCTATTTTTCTTATGTATTTTACAAGAAAATAGATCTGTATATATTTGAGGAATTGGATAAAATCATAAAATCTATAAAAGAAAACACTTACAAGGAAACTTACAATACTTATGAATTTAACAAAATAGGAAAAACCTTAGAAAGAAAAAAGTTGGAGATAATAAAAAAGGATGAGGAATTAGTTAAAGGAATATCTTATATTAGCCATGATATGAAAACTCCAATTACAGTAATAAATACTAATATATCCTTAATAAAAAGGTCAGAGCAAACTTTATCTGAGAAAAACTTGCTTAGAATGGAAAGAATCTATAGTGAAAGTGGAAACTATCCCTTTATATTGATAAAATAATGAAAATCGCAAAGAGTAAATTGGATGAGAATGATGTTTGTAAAATAAAACTTGAAGATATAGTTAAGTCTTTGGAAAAAAATATTATGATTTATTCTGATATGCTAGAAGAAGATATAGAAGTTTCTAAGAAAATAGAAGACAATAATTCATATGTCTATGGGAATATCGTAAATATCAATGAATGCTTAATACAATTGTTAAATAATGCCTATGAACATAGAGAAAAAACAATAAAAGTTGAAATTAATTTAAATAACAATCTTGAAATAGATGTTATAGATGATGGGCTTGGATTTGATAAAGAAATGCTAATAAATAGTAAGAAACTTTTTGTAACAAGTAATGTAGGAAGAACGTCTGGAAAAGGCTATGGGATAGGCTTATACTATGTAAATAATTATTTAGAAAAAATATCTGGAAAGTTAGAATTGTACAATGGAGAAAAAGGGGCGATTGCTAAAATGCTAATACCTGTGGAGGGATATGATGATTAAAATTTTACTTATATTATTTATTCTCTTCCTAATTCATGGACTGATTAATATTTATAACAATAAACTCAATTTCTATAACTGGTATGAAGCTTTCTCTTTGATGATAATAGATAAGTTTATCATTAAAGGAGTTTCATCATACATGGGTTTTTTAATTTTAATCTACTTTATTTTCTTAACGTTGGTATATCTTAGAAAGATTAATTTACCAAAAATTGATTAAAGTGTAGTAAGTTAAATAAACAAGGAGGAAATTATGAAAAAGACAAGTAAGACAGAGATAATTCTTTATTTAATAACGGGTTTACTTCCTCTAATTGGATATTATTTCTTAATGACAGAATACTTTAAGATTAGTCCGTTTGAAGGTTATTATTTAATAATAACGATTTATTTAGTAATATGCTATTTTTTGTATCCAATAGCTGGAATAAAGTTAAGCGAAGCTATAGCAGATAAACCATCTGATAGACTTCTTATGCCTCAATCAAAAATGCTTATATCATTTATTTTTGCACCATTTATCTTTATTTTTAAAAGAAATAAATGATTATAAGTAATTAATTAGACAAAAGATATGACAATTTTCTAGTTTGGAAAATAGTAAATACATTAATTTTCTTACAAGGTCAGTGGAGATTTGTTTCTCTGCTGACCCCTTTAATTTTCATAGACCATAAGTAACTTTATTTTTGCTTTGTGTGTTGTTTTTTATAGGCACTAGGGGATAGACCTGTTAGCCTTTTAAAATTGGTGGAAAAATGAGACAAAGAACAAAAACCACATTCATAGGAAATATAATCTAAGGTTTTATCTTGATCTAATAAATCTTTAGCATGATTTACTCTCTGAATATTTAGGTAAGAACAGAAAGATAAGCCAGTTTTTTTCTTGAATAGTCTACAAAGGTAGTTTTTTGAAACATGAATATCACATGCAAGACTTGCCAAGGTAAGTTTGCTTGCGAAGTTATCATTAATTATTTTTATACATTGATCAATTATTTCATTTTCATTGGAATCAATTCTAGTAAATAAACCATCCTTATAGGAATTTGCTATAGCAAGGGCGAGATTATTATTTTTATTATTACTTAGTATCTTTTTATTGTTGTCTATGTAGGTATATTTTAGGTCTTTATTATACTTTATCAAAAGATATGCATATAGAAAGTTGTTTAGATTTCTTAGGTAATCATCATATTGGTCTTTACTAAGGTCATTTATATTAAATAAGTTTTTGATGTCTTGATCGTTTTGGCAAATAGCTTTACCAATTTTTGCAAAATTTGTCATAAGTACTCCTTTAAAAATAATACGTTAATATTATTAAAATATTTATTTCTATTTATATTATAATGTAATTAGAAATGATAGTCAATATCATTTTAGCTAAAAAGTTAATAACTATAAAATAATTCTTAATAAAATAAGGAGGAAGAATATGAATGTAAATATAATTTACTGGTCAGGTACGGGTAATACAAAGACTATGGCAGAGAAAATAGCAGAAGGTGTAAAAGAAGCAGGAGGAGAGCCTAATTTAATATTTGTATCAGAAGCTAGTATAGACGATGTAAAAAATGTAGATAATATTGCCTTTGGCTGTCCAGCTATGGGCCAAGAGGAACTTGAGGAAGATGAAATGAGACCATTTATGGATCAAGCAAATCAGTATTTATCAGGTAAAAAAGTTCTCCTATTTGGTTCTTATGAATGGGCAGAAGGTGAATGGATGGAAAAATGGGTAGAAGAAGTTAAACAAACTGGAGCAAATCTTATAAGTGATGGTCTTATTGCCTATGATAATCCAGATGACAAGGCTTTAATAGAATGCCAAAAAATGGGCAATCTACTTTGTAAATAAGATGCCAATTGACCTATTAAAACAATTTTATACTAATTTAAATTATTGTGATGATTTCAATTATTTGCTTGCTCTTTTGAGATTTCATATGGCACCTGTAATTCATAAGAAAAAAATTTCAGGTCTTATAAACCTAATTAATAAAAATAGATTGGTTAAAGATATATGGTTAGCTCAAAAAGAGAGAATAGTAAAATTTTTGAATTTATCATATTTTGAACTTAGGCAAACGGAAAATTCTATTCTTATTATCTTTTATAGGGCTAAATCACTTGAAAAAAGACTTAGGAATAAAAATGTTAGGTCTATGCTAGAAAAACTTGGTTATAAAAATTGTGGAGAATTATATGAGTATTTAAAAGTTTTGCAAAAGAAATTCACAAAAAGCTGTCCTTTCGAAGTTGGAGTTTTTCTAGGCTATCCCTTGTGTGATATTATTGCTTTTAATAGGGACTCTAAGAATTTTAAATGCCTAGGTTATTGGAAGTGTTTTTATAATGAAGAAAAGGCAATAAGAACTTTCGAAGCCTACGACCAGGCAAAAATTTTAGAACTATCAGATATCTTACAAAAATAATTAATTTCTCAAATATATGTATAAATAGTATTGGTAAATATTATTACAAAAATCATTCGTTTTAAAAAAATTTAGGCTGTTGCAGGAAAATAACAATAAAGCAACAGCCTTTTTTTAATTGTTTAGTATTTGATTTTTCATAAATATAGAAACTATCTTTGAAAAATTTTCCAAATTTGTTATCCTACAAAAATCATTGTTATAAATTAGTTTGGCATTTTCTACGTCTTCATCGGCTCCAGTGAAAACTCCAAGGACTGCTATACCATCCTTTTTTATATTTCTAATTTCTTTTGCAGCATCATCTACAGCGGTTTTATCTATATATTGGTCTTTTTGATTTATGCTTTTAGTATTTATATTTTGTTTCTCATCGTGAGGCTTACCATCCGATAATACAATAAGAATTCTTCTAGTGCCTTCTTCTCTTTGGTTTTCTTTATCTAATATATGGTGAAGAGTTTTAAAGGCCAAGCCATCTCGATTTGATCCTGAAGCAAAAAAATTATATATATTTTTATTTTTACCTTTCTCCATATAATCCCTATATATATTAAAGACTGTGTGATCTCTTAGGGTAGAAAAAGACATAACCCTTATTGGTATATCTACATCATCCATAGTTTGGGCTATAATAAAAGCTTGGTTTGCAACAACAGATTGTCTTTCTATTTGGCTTGCTGATCCGTCTATTAGCAGATCTACCTTGAATTTTGCTTTTTTATCCAGTTCTATTTTTTGGAAAACATTGTAATCGTTTAGGATAGGAGCTCTCCAAACTCTTGTTGAATTTATAATTCCTGTGTTTTTTTGATTAATATCTTCATCTTCATAGTTGGCTATAGAGTTTTTTATAGTTCTTTTTAAATCATTTATAGCCCTATTATTGATTGCAAGATTATTTTCTATATAGGTCTTGTTTTTTTCACTTTGCTTTCTACGAGTTTTTTTGTTAAACATTGCATTTGGAGAGTTGGAGTATTCACCCTTAGTAAAATATAGTTTTTTGGATTTGTGTATACCTTTGGCAAGTTTTTCTTCTAAAGACTTTTGTTTTTGTAAAGAGATAATAGACTTGCCATAAAAGTCTTCTATATAATCATTACTTTGAGTGTAGTCTTTGTTATCATCTGCAAAAAAAAGCTTGTTTTTGTTCATGTCTTTTTGCTTTTCTTCAAAGTATATATTGCCAGTAAATTCTGCTGATTGAGCATTAAACAATTCTTCTAAAGATTTTTCTGTATATTCTGAAGGACTATCAGTATCCTTTTTTTCAGACTCCTTACCCTTTTTATCTTTTATAATATCTTTAAAGAGGCTATTATCATCGTTAAATTCTTCAAAGAGGAAATATTTTTTAAAGACTTGATCTAATTGTTTTAGTAAATCTTTAGTATCTTTAGTTTCTATGGCAAAAAGTTCTCTGAAAAGTTCTCTAACAAGAAAACTTTCTGTTATTGGCTTATTTAAGATCTTTTCATAATAGGCTTTTTCTATCTGCTCATAAACATTGGTCGTATCCTTCTTGTAGGAATAAAACTTGTCTATTTCTCTGGCATATTTCTTTCTAAAGTCTGAAATTACTAGATTAGTCTTGGATAAATTGATATAGGCTATATTTTCCATAACAAGCTTTGTCATATTTTTAAATTCTTTGTAAAAAGGATTAGATTTTTTTAAAAGCTTGAAATAATTATCTACAAGAGCTAAATCGAAAGTCCTATAAATATAGCCAAGAATTATATTTTTGTAGTTTTCATCCATTGGATAATAATGATTAGGTGCTAGCTTATAATCATTGGCAAAATCCCAGATTACATTTAAGGCCCTTATTTTTTCAAAAGATTCAGTCATTGAAAATACTCTCATTTATTTTTTCAGGAATTTTAGTTTTTACAGTATCTGCTACGATTTGTCTTTCAAAGTCATCAAAAGATTTGTTTATGATTGCCATTTTTATTGCATCATATGGATTTAGGCCTATTTGCATGGTTTCAATAGCAGATATAAGCCCTCTTAGGTCAACAGACTTTGTAGAAATTTCGGAGTTCTCTGATTTTTTTTGCAAGGAATCAAACATTTCTATAAAGGCAATTTTGTATTTTTCTTTAAGCTTTGGAAATTTATCATCAAGAAGTTTTGCTAGATTATCGGAAGTAATATTTGGAACGTTAATTATCAAAAATCTTGAAGCAAGGGCCTCATTTAATTCCCTAGTACCTATATAACCGTAGTTCATAGTTGCGATAAATCTGGTATTTTTATCAAGTTTAATTTTTTCATAACCAGGTATATCTATAATTCTTCTGTGGTCAAGTGTTGCATGTAGGACAGAAATAGCTTCGTTTTTTGCCATATTTATTTCATCCAAAATTGCAAAACCGCCATTTATAGCTGCTTCATAAATAGGTCCTTTTCTAAAAACAACTTCGCCATTTTTAAAGGTATCTGCACCAATTAGGGAGTTATAATCTGTATTTACATGGAAGGAAATATTCCAAGTAGGCCTTGCAAAAATATAGGATAGATTTGAAGCTAGTACATTTTTACCAGTTGCCTTTGCCCCAGTAAGTAGGATATTTTTGCCAGCCAAAATACCAGCTATTGCTTGTTCTAGGACTTCTTTACCATAATAGGCAAATTCTGGTTTTTCTATTCTAGAATCATTTATAGCATTTTCTTTTCTATATTCTTCAACTAATTTTATTAAATTTGGGTCAACATTTTGTTTACTAAGATATTCGATCATTTAATTCTCCTTTAACTAGTATATTATACGCTTAATAAGATTTAATACTAATAATATTGGTCTAAATAATTGACAAAGTCCAATATTGGACTATAATAATATAGTTCATTAAGAAAGGAAGCTTATGGAAAATAATAAAAAATCAATGGAAGTTTTTGATTTATTTACTTCTATGAAAAAAGTTCTTGGTCTATTAAGAGATATACACACAGACCAAGTTCAAAATGACTTGGAAAAATCTATTTTAATTTATGTAAAGTTTCACAAGGATGTTAATCAAAGCATCATAGTTGATAGATTACAAGTGCCAAAGCAAACTGTATCTTATACTATATGCAAATTGGAAAGAGAAGGATCTATAAAAACTAAGTTAGATGAAAAAGATAAAAGGCAAAAAATTCTAACCCTAACCGACAAGGGCAAAGTTTTTGCCGAAGACTCTCTAAAATCTATTATGAATTTACATCAAATTATTTATGATGAGATAGGATTTTCCAAAATTTCTCAGATGAAAAAAGATATCGATGAAATAATTACTATAATTGAAAAAAAGACAAGGAGGTAAGATGGATAGTTTAAAAGATTTTATTGTAAATTTTAAATATTTAATGCCAGCTTTGGGAAAATATAAAAAAGCCGCTCAAAAATCTATGCTATTTACAACAATAGAAACTATCTTGGAGCTAATAGTTCCAAGTATCATGGCTATTATAATTGACAAGGCTATAGCAGAAAAAGATTTAGGATTAACTGTTAAACTAAGCCTTTTGATGATTTTTATATCGCTTTTGTGTATGTATGCAGGAGCAAGTGCTACAAGGCTTGCAGCAACGACATCAACAGGTTTTGGTTCTAATCTTAGAAAGATTAGCTTTAACAAAATTCAAGAATATGGTTTTAGGGATTTAGAATACTATGGTAGTCCATCATTAATAACAAGGTTAACTTCAGATATACAACAAATAATATTTTCTGTATTTATGGGAACAAGATTTATTATAAAAACCCTTGTTATGGCTATAGTAGCAGTTACTTTATCTGTAAAGATATCTAGAAATCTTTCTTTGATATTTTTAGTTTTGATACCGCTTTTGGTTTTGGGTATTTTTGCTCTAACAACTAGAGCCATACCAACATTTAGACAATTCAGGAAAGAATTTGATAACCTAAATCAAGTAGTCCAAGAAAACTTAGCCAATATCAGAGTAGTAAAGGCTTTTGTAAGAAATGATTATGAGATAAAAAAATTTGATAGACAAAATCAAACAATGTTTAAAATTATAGATAAGGGTGCTGGTTTTATGTCCTTTATCACACCTATATCAAATCTTTTTATGTTCTTATCTATTATTTCTATTATATATTTTGGTGGTAAAGAAATTATAGGAGGACTAATTGGTGTCGGAGAACTAATGAGCTTTGTCACATACGCTATGATGTTATTAGGAGCTTTTATTGGTATATCTATGGTAATGATGCAAATGATGATGTCTTCACCAGGAGTTGTCCGTGTGGCAGAAATTATAAAACATATACCAGAAATGGATGAGTCTTTGGCACAAGAAGGTCAAGAAGTAGAAGATGGATCTATAGATTTTGACAATGTATTTTTCAAATATGATAAAAGTGGAGAAAACTTTGCCCTATCAGGAGTAAACCTTCATATAAAATCAGGAGAAACTATAGGAATTTTAGGTCCTACAGGATCTTCTAAGTCTACTTTGGTTCAACTTATACCAAGATTATATGATGCAAGTAGTGGAAGAGTGAAAGTAGGAGGTAGAGATGTTAAAACTTATAGCCTTGAAGAACTTAGGGCAAAGGTCAATATAGTTTTACAAAAAAATACCCTCTTCTCAGGAACTATAGCAGAA
This sequence comes from Peptoniphilaceae bacterium, assembly GCA_028723425.1. GTDB lineage: Bacteria > Bacillota > Clostridia > Tissierellales > Peptoniphilaceae > Anaerococcus. The sequence goes on from JAQYEZ010000079.1 coordinate 21,296, forward strand.
AATTTACGTTGGGGAAATAATGAAGCTAGTGATGAAGAAGTTATAGAAGCAGCAAAAATTGCAGCAGCAGATGACTTTATCAATCAAAGGGATGGAGGCTATAATTCTGTACTTGGTCAAGGCGGAGTTGGAGTTTCTGGTGGACAAAAACAAAGACTTTGTATAGCAAGATCTCTTTTGACTAAGCCAAAAATCCTAATACTTGATAATTCGACATCTGCTGTTGATACAAAAACAGAAGCATCAATTACAGCCTCTCTAAAAAAATATCATCCAGATATGACAAAGATAATAATTTCTCAAAGAATGTCCTCCTTTAAAGATTGTGACAGAATAATAGTTATGGATGAGGGAAGGATAGAAGGCATAGGAAGTCACCAAGAACTTTATGCAACAAACGAGATTTACAGAAAAACTTATGATATACAAGAGAAAGGAGCAGATGAATAATGAAAAATTACAAATTAAAAAGTAAAAAAGAAATGGTCAATTCATCATATGGAATAACAAGACTCCTAAAATATCTCTTCAAGTATCCCTTGGCTATGGTTGTTGTAATAGTTACAGTTATTCTTTCATCTGTTACACAAATCTATGGTATGTCTTTGCTTAGACCTGTAGTAGATAATCAAATATTAAAAGGAGACCTTGTAGGTTTAAAAGCTGATTTAATAAAGATGGCCCTAATATTTTTAGTTTCTGCCATATCCTCTGGAATCTATTCTAGACTTATGGTTAGGATAGCAGAAAAATCAATAAGAAATTTAAGGCATGATCTTTTTAATCATGTGCAAGATCTTGATATAGGCTTTTTTGACCAAAATACTCATGGCGAGATTATGTCAAGATTTACTAACGATACAGATGTTATTTCTCAAGCCCTAGGATCAACTATACCAAATATAATCCAATCACTACTACTCTTTGTTGGAACTATTGGGATGATGTTTTATCTAAATGCCAAGCTTACATTTTTGACCATAATTTCACTTGTTATTATGTTTATGATTATCAATAAAATAATCAAAAAAGGAGCAAATCTTTTTGCAACAGCTCAAAAACAAGTTGGTCAACTTAATGGCTTTATAGAAGAAACTTTTGCAGGTCAAAAAGTAGTAAAGGTCTTTAATCATGAAGATATATTGATTGATAAATTTGATCAACAAACAGAAGAAATAAGAGTTTCCTTTTTAGAGGCAAATACAGCTATGGGAAAACTTATGCCATTTTTAAGAAATGCTTCTAATATTATTTATTCTATCTTGTGTATGCTTTTGGCTATACTTGCTATTGGGGGAAGTATAAGTATGGGAGTCCTTACTACTTATCTAACCTATCTTAGAAACTTACAAAACCCAATAGTAACAGTTTCACAACAAGCAAATGCCATAGTTCAAGCAATGACAGGAGCAAATAGAATTTTTGAAATCATGGATTTAGAAGAAGAAGCTGACGATGGTTTTATAGACCTTGTTCGTGCTAGAGTTAAAAAAGATGGAACAATAGAAGAAGCTGATACACTTACAGGACTTAGCGCTTGGAAAAAAGTAGTAGATGGAAAAGCAGTTTACAAGATTCTACAAGGAAAACTAGAGTTTAAAAATGTTGATTTTTCCTATAATGGAGTAGATAAGATTTTAAAAGATATAAGTTTTTATGCTAATCCTGGTCAAAAGATAGCCTTTGTAGGTTCTACAGGTGCTGGAAAAACAACTATTACCAATGTAATAACTAGATTTTATGATATAGATTCTGGTCAGATAAAAGTTGATGATATAGATATTAAAGATATCAAAAAATCAGCCTTGAGAAGAGCCTTTGGTATGGTATTGCAAGATATCAATCTTTTTACCGATACTATTTATGGCAATATTCGCTATGGTAGGCTTGATGCTAACGATGATGAAATTGAAGCAGCGGCTAGACTTTCTAACGCAGATACCTTTATTACAAGACTTCCAAAAACCTACAGTACAAAAATCCATGGAGATGGTTCATCACTTTCAGATGGTCAAAACCAACTCTTATCTATAGCTAGGGCAGCAGTAGATGAGCCTTCAATATTAATCTTGGATGAAGCGACATCATCTATAGATACCACAACCGAAGAGCATGTTACAGAAGCTATGGATAACCTTATGATGGGATCAACCTCTATAGTTATTGCCCATAGGCTATCAACTATTAAAAACTCTGATGTAATCATGGTAATGGATAATGGAAGAATAATTGAAAGAGGAGACCATGACAGTCTTATGAAGAAAAAAGGCGTCTATTACCAACTTTACACAGGAATTTTGGAACTTGACTAAAATTTATTTTATTCTCTTATTTATGTTATTATGTAGATAAGAGAATTTTTATATCAAAATAAAGCTTAAAAAATCAAAACAATATAGGAGAAAATAATGAAAAATTTCAGGATAAAAACATGCTTAAAGTCCATAGGTCTTGCTTGTGCTATAGGATTAATAATAAGTCCTTTACTAAAAGTTAAAAAATCTTACGCTATAAGTGGAGAAGAAAAACTTCAAAGTGATATTAGCCAAAAACTAAATACACTTGGAGGGGACTGGCAAGTTGCCATAAAAAGCTTGGAAGGGGACAAAAATATAGATTTATATTTTACATCACAAGCAAATCCACCTAGTCTTCCTGCTGCCTCATCTATAAAAACATTTATAGCCCTTGCCACTTACGACCGTATAGAAAGAGGACTTTTGAAAGATGATGAGGATATTGAAAAAGATATATTTTCTATGCTTAAATATTCAAATAACCAAGCAGCCAACAGACTAATAAATAAGATTGGCGGCTTTGATCTTGTAAATAGGACGATTATAGATATAACAGGGAAGAATTTAACTTCTTTAAATAGATATTTTGCCCAAAATGGTCCAGAAAATATGGCCAATGCCAGAGATTTAAATTTGGCTATGGAAAGAATTTATAAAAAAGACTATGTAAATATAGACAACTCATCAAAAATAATAAAACCCTTGGAAGAAAGTTATGGTAGATATGAAAAACTTTTGGGTGGTATCAAGGGCCAAGCTTGGTCTATGAATAAGTCAGGAGAACTTCCTGATAGGGGAGTAGAAAATGATACAGCTATAGTTAAAGTTGGCGAAAGGACCTTTGTAATTAGTGTTTTAACTAAAACGTCAAATGTCTATAATAGGAAAGCCCAACTTGATCTTATGAAAGATATTGGAAGTCTTGTCTTTAATTATATGAAAGAAGATAAGGTAGATGAGAATACAAATTACGATGAAGGTGGAGCTTCTTTAGCTAATATTTACTATTACAAAAAAATTGATTTAGATAAGTCCTTTATTGGGGCTAAGTAAAATATTATTATAAAAATACCGACCAGCTAAATATTTCTGGTCGGTAAAATTTTACTTATTTTCTGATGCATGATTAGTATTTAAGATAGCTCTTGCTACTATATTAGCATAAGCCTGTGAACCTTCCACATTTGGATGAACTAAATCTTGGGCGAAGAGCTCTTTTTTGCCTTTGGGATAAGAATACCAGTCTACCAAATAGGCATTGTCAGTTTTTTCGCAGAATTTTTCTATTTGATCATTGATGTAGTCTTGCCATGGTTGGGTATGAGAAGTGTTTACAAAAAGTACCTCACGATTACCGGCAACTTCCATTATTTGATCAAAATCGTCAGCTTCCAATTTTCCATTAGAACCAAGTGCTATAAGGATAATATCGCCAAGGCCTTGGTTATTTTTTATAGCAGTAAGCACATCAGGAGCAGCAGGCATATCTCTTCCAACTTCTCCATCAAGATAAAGATTTGGTATATATTCTCTCAAATATGAGTTTATATTTATAATAATAGAATCTCCAACAGCTGTGACTGAAAGATTTTTTAGATAGGCAAGTTCTTTTTGTGTAAAATCAAAGTCGTATTTATCTTTTTGACCCTTAACTTCTTTTGCAATACCTTTATCTTCTTTATCTTCTGAAGTAGCTTGTTCGCTTTTTTTAGTATCTGTTTTTTTGGAATCCTTCTTTTTATTTTTGGTAGCCTCGAGAGCTTTTTTGTTGTCAGCTTCTATTTGAGCCTTATTTTTGTTAATTGTCTTTTCTAGATTATTAATATCTTGGTCTTTGGAATCTTTGATAAAGTTTGAAGCAAAAACCATAAGGCACATCAAAAATATAGCTACTGCCATGACTATTTTGGATTTGATTTTTCTTTTAAAGATATTAAAAGTTAACTCGCTTAGGACTAAAATTAAAAGCAATTCCAATAAGAAGAAGGCAAGTTTTGAACCAGTTTTAAAAGCAAGCCCATAGGCAAAGAATATTTGAATCATATATTGCCATAGGTAGATATGGTAGGATCTTGAACCTAAATAATAAAATATACTGCCAATAAGTCCTATTCTTGTTCTGTGATTTCTTTCTATAATTAAGTTTTTCTCGTACAAGTAAAGCGATAGTACCAAAAATCCAACTAGGATAGTATAAAATACCATAAACAACCTATAAGTTAAGTAAGATTCACCTTCTATAAAGAAGAAAGGAATTACAGAAAGCAATAGAAGTAGGCCAATAGTAATTTTTTTAGTTTTAGCTGTTAACTTCTTTATGATACTTTCAAATTTTTCGCTTTCTAAATACAAAAATCCTCCTAAAAATAGGGCAGACATCCTTGTATCGGGTCCATAATAAATCCTTGTAATACTAGCTTTTTTTAAGGCTAAAATATACATACTAGCAAAGGAAACTATGGTAAGAGCAGCAAAAACAGTCTTTCTATATTTTTTAAGGTTATTTTTGTCAATAAAGTAATTTAATATATAAAAAATTAGTATATATTGAATTTGTAAAGCTATATACCAAAGATGAGTAAAAATTGAAAAATTACCATTTCTTTGGAAATAGGAACCACCTGAAACTATTTGGTATATATTTTGATAGCCAAAGGCAACCGGCAAGGCAGATTTTATAGAATCAGTAAAAATAGCCTTTGCAAAAATAAAAGATGCTATTAAGCCAATTACCATTATAGTATAAAGTGCTGGTAAAAGTTTGTTAAATCTTGAAAGAAGATTAGCCTTTAACTTTTCCAAGCTATCTATGCTATCTCTTCTATCTAAGTTTCTTGTCATCAAAAAACCTGACATCAAGAAGAACATCACAACTCCTAAAAATCCACCCTTAATTCTCTGTGGAAAGAGGTGGAAGAAAGTTACTCCAAGTGTAGCTATTCCTCTTAATATGGTTATATAATTAAAATTTCTTTTTCTTCTTTTTCTATTTTCTAGCATTTTTTCTCTCCTTAAACTAGTACCTATTATAAATCAAGAAATTCTACAATTCAATAGAATGGGTAAATTGTAATCATTTGTAACAGAATTGACAAAAAATAAACATAATATGTCTAATTATTTAAACAAAATCTTTAAAGAAAAAGTTTACACAGTATATTATAAATAAAGATTAATTATAGGAGAAAAGATGAAATACATAAATAAGTTTAGCTCGCCTTTGGGTCAAATAACTATGGCTTCAGATGGTAAAAATTTAACGGGTCTATGGTTTGATGGACAAAAATACGATAGACTAGGTTTGGATAAAGACTACCAAGAAAAAAATTTAGATATTTTTGTGATCACAAAAAGATGGCTTGATATATATTTTAAGGGTCAAAATCCTGATTTTAAACCTCAGATAAAATTATATACTACAGATTTTAGGAAAGAAGTTTATTCCATCTTAGAAAAAATTCCCTATGGACAAACTACAACTTACACAAAGATAGCACAGTGCCTTTCTAATAATAAGGAAAGAAAAAAAGTCTTTGCAAGACCTGTGGGAGGAGCACTTGGTCACAACCCAATTTCAATAATAATACCTTGCCACAGAGTATTGGGCAAAGATAGATCTTTGACAGGTTATGCTGGTGGAATGGAAAGAAAGATAAAATTATTAGAGCTAGAAAATATTTCTATAAATAAAAGTAAGTAGTAATAGCTTGTTAGATTTCTCTTATATAAAACTTTAAATTGCTATTAAAAAACATATCACTTAGATTTACTTAGTATAAAAAAAGAGTCCAAGCAATATGAATTGGTTGAACTCTATTAAAGTTATATATATTAGTCTTGATTATTTAAATCAGCCTTGTTTATTAGGAATAATACAAAAGATAGGACTACAGCAACTACTGATGATAGAACCATACCTGATAGGGTAATAGATCCAAAGCTTATTGAAAGTCCAGAAAGACCAGCTATAAAGATTACAGATGTTAAAATTAGATTTTCTGATTTGGAATAGTCAACTTTTTGATCTACCAAAAGTCTAATTCCTGATGAGCCGATCATACCATAAAGCAGAAAAGTAACTCCACCTATTACATTTCCTGGAATAGTTGCAATCAAAGCTGATAAGGGTCCAATAAAGGCCATTAATATAGAAACAATAGCTGCTCCTGCTATTACTTGGACAGAATAGACTCCTGTTATAGCCATGACTCCAATGTTTTCACCGTAGGTAGTTGTTGGAACTCCACCTACTAAACCAGAAAGAGCCGTAGAGAAATTATCTGCAAAAATTGATCTATGTAGACCGGGATCTGTTATTAAATCTTTGCCAATAATATTTGATGTAACAACTTGATGGGAGATATGTTCTGATGCAATTACCAAAATTACCGGTAACATTGCAAGTATTGCCTCAGGAGAAAACTTTGCTAGTTGAAACTTTGGCATAGTAAAAAGATTTGCTTCCAAGACAGGCCTAATATCAACTTGGCCAAGAGCAAAAGCAAGGATATAACCCACTATTATTGCTATTAAAATTGGAATAGTAGAGAAAAATCCTTTAAACATGATAGAACCGAGTATAGCAGTAGACAAAGTTACAAGAAAGACTATCCAGTCGTTAATTGTTACTGTGTCTGTCATAAGATTTGCCCCAATTGATCCGCCTGAAACCGTGTTTTTGGCAAGCTCAAAGCCGATAAGTGCAACGACCGAACCCATAGCAGCAGGTGGTAGAACTACGTCTATCCATGAAGTGCCAAATTTATAAATAATATATGCAAGCAAACAACCGATAAGTCCAATCGCAACAAAAGCTCCTTGAGCATATTCAAATCCTTGACTTTGTATTATGGCTAAACCAGGTGCCAAAAATGCGAAAGAAGAACCCAAATAAGCAGGAGCTTTTTTCTTAGTTATAAATATAAATAATAATGTTCCTATACCATTCATCAAAAGAACAATACCAGGATTAATACCAAATAAAATGGGAACCAAAACTGATGCACCAAACATGGCAAATGTATGTTGCAAAGCAAGAGGTATCAACATTTGTAAAGGAACAACATCGTCAACGTGATAAATTTTTTTCTTTTTCATACAATCCTCCCTAAAACTTATATCCTTAATATGATAGATTAATGGGCTTTATTTGTCAAATAAAATAAAAAAAATTTTTAATAAAATTTTAGAGCTTAAATTTATAAAATAAGGGTCTTTATCTTATGTAGAGGTAAAATTTCATGAAAAACAGAAAATTATCCTCCTTACCATAAAAAAGCAAGGAGGAAATTGTAGTTTAAGTGAGAAAAATAGAAGAGTAGAAATTAGTTATTTATTTTATAAAATCTTTTATATCTTCAAGGATCATTTCTTTTTTCATCCTTAAACTTTCAAGTATAGCTTCAGGATCAACTCTATCATAAAAAACTTTTTCTAGACCATAAGATTTGACTTTAATATTGGAATTAGCATAAAAACTTGCGATTTTTTGACCAAAACCTCCTGACAAAACGCCATTTTCTAAAGTTATTATTAAATTGTGGTCTTTTTTTAAATCTTCTAGAATTTTGTAGTCTAGTCCCGATGCAAATCTTGGATTAATTAAGCTTGGTTTAAAACCTAGGTTTTCTTCTATAAAATAAGCAAGTTCTCTTGCTTTTGCAAAGAAATCTCCAAGGCCTATAATTGCAATTTTTTCACCTTTTTTTTCCAAAGAAAATTTATTTATATTGGAAAAGTCTGTTTCAGTTTTTCTATCGGAAACTTCGTTTCCAGGCATTAAAATCATAACAGGATTTTTATTTTGTTCAAGAGACCAATCAAGCATAGCAAGATATTCTGTAGAACGCAAGTGATATTGTCATAGTAGAAACACAAATAAATTTGTCAGTAATTCAATTAAAAATATTGTAAAATTATCTCTTAGGAGGTAATTGAAAATGAAAAAGGTGGATTTGACTATGAATGAGTATTTTGAATA
>JAQYEZ010000080.1 GCA_028723425.1 Peptoniphilaceae bacterium
TATTCAAAATACTCATTCATAGTCAAATCCACCTTTTTCATTTTCAATTACCTCCTAAGAGATAATTTTACAATATTTTTAATTGAATTACTGACAAATTTATTTGTGTTTCTACTATGACAATATCACTTGCGTTCTACAATCTTTTTGGAATAATTATTAATAGTCTTGAGAGATTTATACAAATGTAATATAATAATACATTATAACAATTTAATGTATTAAGCTACTAAAAAGGAGACCTTATGGGAAAGTCATTAGCATATAAAATATTAGAAAATCACCTTCTAGAAGGAGAATTAAAAGCTGGCGAGGAAATTGCTATAAAAATAGATCAAACCTTGACCCAAGATTCAACAGGAACTATGGCCTATTTACAGTTAGAGGCTATGGATATAGACCAAGTTGTTACAGACTCTATTGCCTACATAGATCACAATATGCTTCAAACTGGTTTTGAAAATCCTGATGATCACTTGTTTATAAAGACATGTGCCGAAAAATATGGTATCAAGTTTTCCAAACCAGGTGGGGGTATTTGCCACCAAGTTCATTTGGAAAATTTTGCAAAGCCTGGCAAAACTTTGATAGGATCTGATTCTCACACTCCAACAGCAGGAGCTATGGGATCTCTTGCTATAGGAGCAGGGGGCCTTGACGTTGCTGTAGCTATGGCCAAGGGTTTTTATTTTGTAAAACTTCCAAAAGTTTATCAGCTAGAGCTTATTAATTCTTTACCAAAAACTGCCAATGCTAAAGATGTAATTCTTACAATTTTGGGAAAACTTACGGTAAAGGGTGGCACAGGTTATATAATGGAATATACAGGAGATGGAGTAAAATCTCTTTCTGTAACGGATAGGGCTACAATTTGCAATATGGGAGCAGAGCTTGGGGCAACAACTTCTATTTTTCCAACTGATAGGAACACCCTGGACTACTTAAAAAGCCAAGGTAGAGAAGAAGACTACCTTGAACTTAGAGCTGATAAGGATGCTTTTTATGATGAAAGCTTGCAAATTGATTTGGCAAAAATAGTTCCTTCAGTTGCCAAGCCTCACTTTCCAGATCAATATGAAAAAGTAAAGAATTTGGGGAAAATCAAAGTTGACCAAGTTGCCATAGGCTCTTGTACAAATTCATCCTACCAAGATCTTATGAAAGTTGCTTCAATTCTTGATAAGAGAAGGGTTCATCCTGATGTTTCTCTGGCTATAGCACCAGGTTCTGCAAGTATTTTGGAGAAAATTACAGAAAATGGAGCACTTGCCAAGATGATAAGGGCTGGGGCGAGAATTTTGGAAGCAGGTTGTGGTCCTTGTATAGGTATGGGTCAAGCTCCCCAATCAGGAGCTATAAGCCTCCGTTCTTTTAATAGAAATTTCAAGGGTCGTTCTGGAACTTTTGATGCAAAAATATATTTAGCAAGTCCTGAAACTTGTGCTGCTTCTGCAGTTTTAGGTTATATAGCGGATCCATCCGAACTTGATTATGAACTTGAATTTGAAAATCCAAAGACCTTCTATCATCCAACTTCATATATGATAGATGTATTGCCAAAGGATAAAAGACCTAAAGAAACTATAAAAGGACCAAATATAAAGCCTTATCCTCTTGCAGAAGCCCTTGTAGAAAAGATAGAAAAAGTTCTTGTTTTTAAGGCGAAAGATGGAGTAACAACAGATGACATCTGTCCTTCTAATGCCAAACTTTTGCCTTATAGGTCAAATATTCCTTATCTTTCAGAATTTTCATTTACGACTATGATTCCTGATTTCAAAAAAAGATGTCAAGAAAATGGCGGTGGTCTTATTGTAGGAGGAGAAAACTATGGCCAAGGCTCATCCAGGGAACACGCAGCCCTTATTCCTCTATATCTAGGAATTAAGGCTGTTGTGGCAAAATCTTTTGCAAGAATTCACAGATCAAATCTTATAAATTCAGGAATTTTGCCATTGACCTTTAAAAATCCTCTTGATTATGAAAAAATTGATGAGTTTGACAAGCTAGTTATAGACCATATATTTGCTAGTCTTGATAGGGGTATTTTTATATTAGAGGATAAAAACAAAGATATAAGGATAGAACTTGAAGGAGATTTTTCACAAAGGGAAAAAAATATACTCCTTGAAGGTGGGTATCTGAACTATGCTAAAAATTTGAAAATAGGGGAATAAAATGTTAGTTACTTTAATAAAAGGAGACGGTATAGGCCCAGAAGTTGTAGCTTCTATGAAAAAAGTCTTAAAGGCAGTAGATAGCAAAGTGGATTTTGAAGAAATAAATGCGGGAGCTAGCGTTTTTGAGAAAGAAGGAGTCTATATACCAGATAGGCTTTATAAATCTATAGAAAAAAATAAGCTAGCTATAAAAGGTCCTATAACAACGCCTATCGGTCACGGTTTTAGGTCTATCAATGTAGAATTAAGAAAAAAATATGATCTTTTTGCCAATATCAGGCCCATAAAAGCACCGGGCCCTCTTGATTTAAAATTTGATGGGGTAGACTTTGTAATATTTAGAGAAAATACAGAAGATTTATATGCTGGAATAGAAAATAGGGTTTCTTCTGATATTGCTTTGTCAATAAAGATTATCAGCAAAGAAAAATCTCAAAGAATAGCTAGGGCGGCCTTTGAGTATGCAAAAAGAAATGGAAGAAAAAAAGTAACAGTAGTGACAAAGGCCAATATAATGAAAGAAAGCGATGGCTTATTTTTGGCTAGTGTAAGAGAAGTTGCCAAAGCTTATCCAGATCTTATTTTTGAAGAAATTCTTGTGGATAATTGTGCTATGCAAATGGTAGTAAATCCTAGAAAATTTGATGTAATTGTTACAGAAAATCTTTATGGAGATATCTTATCAGATCTTGGGGCAGGTCTTGTTGGAGGTCTGGGTCTAATGCCAGGCCTTAACAAGGGAAAAGATATGGCAATCTATGAATCTATCCATGGCTCTGCTCCTGATATAGCTGGTAAGGATTTGGCAAATCCAACTGCCATGATTTTAACAGCTTGTTTATTACTTGAAGATTGTGGAATGACTGATAAGGCAAAGCTTATAAGAAAAGCTATTTATAAAACACTCAAAGACAAAAATAACTATACCAGGGACTTGGGCGGAAATAATACTTGTTCAAAGTTTACAGAAACTTTGATAAAAAATCTTGGAGATTAATATGGAAGATAAAATAAGAAAACTTTTAGCTACTTTTGGAGAATTTGAGTCTATTGATAAAAGTTTGTATGACAAATATGATATTAGAAGAGGACTTAGAAATAAGGACGGAACAGGGGTCTTGGTTGGAATAACTGGAGTTGGGGATGTCCATGGCTACAAGAAAGTTAATGGAGAAAAAATTCCTGATCAAGGAGATCTTTTCTACAGAGGCTATTCAATAAAAGATATAGTTAAGGATTTGAAAGAATCAAAGAGATTTGGTTTTGAGGAAGTGATTTTTCTCTTGCTTTTTAATAAATTGCCCAATGAAAATGAACTAAATACTTTTAAAGCTATACTAATAGAAGAAAGAAATTTGCCAAAATATTTTTTGGAAGATAATATACTTAAAGTTGCTGGTAAAAATATCATGAACAAGATGACCCAGTCCATGTTAGCCTTGTATGCTTATGATAAAGATCCCGATAGCCTTGATAGGGAAAATGTAATGAGTCAGTCTATATCTCTAATTTCAAAAATGCCCCTAATTATGGCCTATGCCTTCCAAGCAAAAAAGCATTATATAGATGGTAAATCTCTTTTGATAAATTATCCTTATGAGGATAAGTCCATAGCGGAAAATATACTCCATTTGATTAGAAGTGATGATAAGTATAGCGACCTAGAAGCAAAAATTTTGGACCTACTTTTGATAATTCAGGCTGAACATGGTGGAGGAAATAACTCTGCCTTTGCAACTCACGTAGTTTCATCTTCTGGGACAGATACCTATTCTGCTATAGCAGCTGGTCTTGCCTCACTTAAAGGTCCTCGTCATGGGGGAGCAAATTTAAAGGTAGCGCAAATGCTAAGAAATATAGAAGAAAATGTTAAAGATTTAAAGGATAAGGCTCTATTAAAAGATTATCTGGTAAAAATATTAGCTGGTAAAGCCTTTGACCATAAGGGTTTGATTTACGGAATAGGTCATGCAGTTTACACCTTATCTGATCCAAGGGCAATTCTACTTAAAAATGAAGCCAAAGTCCTTGCCCAAGAATGTGGGATGAAAGAGGAATATGAATTTATAGAAAATGTGGAAAATATTGGTGGAGAGCTTGTCCAAGAAAAATATAATAAAGAATACAAGGTCTGCGCAAATGTAGATCTTTATTCGGGTTTTGTTTACAAGATGCTTAAAATTCCAGAAGACTTATATACACCACTTTTTGCAGTTGCTAGGATGAGCGGTTGGTGTGCCCACAGACTTGAGCAAATTGAAGATAATAAAATAATTCGTCCTGCCTATAAGTCCATAAGCGTAAATAAGACTTACGTAAATTTAAAAGAAAGATAAGCACATGTGGAGGTAAAAATGAAAATTGGAATAATAGGAATAGGATCTATGGGTTCTATTATAGGCCATGCACTTTTAAAAGAAGGCTATGATTTAATTCTTTCAAATAGAGGGAAAAATTTAAAAGAATTTGACTCAAATAAGGTTTTAATTAAAACAAATGTGGAGCTTGCCAAAGAAGCAACCTATATAATCCTTGCTGTAAAGCCACAAGTATATCCTAAAGTAATCGAAGAAATTAAGCCATATATAAAAGATCAAGTACTTATTTCTATAGCAGCAGGTCAAAGTCTAAAAAATCTTGAAAAGCTTATTGGAGATAAAAAAATAGTGATGACTATGCCAAACACTCCTGCCCAAGTAGGATCTGCTATGTCTGCAATTTGTCCAAACAAAAATGTTAGTGAAAAGGAAGTAGAAATAGTTATTAAAATCTTTGAATCATTTGGCAAAGCAAGTCTTATAAGTGAAGATTTATTTGATGGTTTTGGTGCAGTTGTTGGCTGTCTACCTGCCTATGTCTTTATGTTCATAGAAGCAGTAGCCGATGCAGCAGTACTTACAGGAATAAAAAGAGAAGATGCCTATAAATTTATCGGACAAACTGTAAAAGGATCATCTGCCATGCTTTTAGAATCTAAAAAACATCCAGCAGTCCTAAAAGATATGGTAACAAGTCCCAAAGGAACAACCATAGAAGGACTTAAGATTTTAGAAGAAAAAGCCTTTAGAGGGGCAATAATTGATGCAATAGTAGCTTCTTACAATAAATCTTTAAAGATGAAAGAAAAATAATTATAGGAAGAAAGATTCCAGTCTTTGTGCTAAAAATTGACAAGATAAAAACTTAAAGTATAGTGCGCTAAAAGTGGAAACGTTAAACTTAAAATAAGTTTAACTAAGCAAATTTTTATTGCACATAAAAAATAGGAGGTTTTATGGAATATACAAAACTTTTTGAAAAAGCTAAGATTGGAAATCTTACTTTAAAAAATAGGATAGTTATGCCACCTATGGGAACAGGTCTAGCAGATATATCTGGCCAGGCCAGTGAAAACATTATTCGTTATTACGAAGAAAGAGCCAAAGGTGGTTGTGGCTTAATAATTACAGAAATTTGTAGGGTAGATGAAGAACATGGTTGGGGAGCAGGAACTCAACTTGCTGCTACAAAAACAGGTCACATAACAGGTCTACAAAGACTTGCTGACAGAGTTCATGCTTATGGCAGCAAAATATTTCTTCAACTTCACCATCCAGGAAGAGAAGGATCATCAAGAATAAATCCAAATGGAAATTACATAGTAGCTCCATCTTCATTTACAACACCAGTTTGTCAAGAAGAACCACATGAGCTAACAATAGAAGAAGCAAAAACAATCCAAACTTATTACATAAAAGCAGCTGTCTTTGCCAAACTAGCAGGCATGGATGGAGTAGAATTACACGGGGCTCACGGTTACTTTTTAAACCAATGGCTATCACCTTTCTCCAATAGAAGAACAGACCAATATGGTGGATCTTTTGAAAATAGGATGAGATATGTCGATGAAATTATCATGGGAATCAAACAATACTGTGGAGAAAATTTCCCTTTAGGTATCCGTCTATCAGTAGAAGAATTTATTGGGGATAAGGGAATTACCCTTGAAGAAGGAGTAAAAATTGCAAAACATATGGAAGAAATGGGCGTTTCCTATATACACGTATCTTGTGGTATATATGAATCAAATAATGAAATAATCCCTCCATATTCATATGAACAAGGCTCCAGAAGCTACCTAGTAAAGGCAGTAAAAGATGCTGTAAATATACCAGTTGTAGGAATAAATGTATTAAAAGAACCAGAATATGCAGAAAAAGTACTAGAAGAGGGTATATGTGATTTTGTATCTGTAGGTAGAGGTCAACTTGCCGATCCTCATTGGGGCAAGAAAGCCCAAGAAGGTCATTCTGATTTAATCAGAAAATGTATAGGTTGTAACCGTTGTATAAACGCCTTGCCACAAGGAAGACATGTAGAATGCTCTGTAAATCCAAGACTTGGTTATGAAGCTTACTTTGATGATAAGAACTTAGTAAAGGATGGAAATGGCAGAAAAGTTGTAGTAATTGGTGCAGGACCAGCCGGAGTAGAAACTGCTATAGTTTTAGGAAAAAGAGGCTTTGATGTTAGCCTATATGAAGAAAAAGACCATATAGGTGGAGCAATTTATCTTGGAGGCTTGGGAAATCACAAAGAAAAACTTTTGTGGTTTGTAGAAACTCAAAAAAAGGAACTAGAAAATGCTGGTGTCCAAGTTAAACTAAATACCAAGGCCAATTATGAAAATGTAAAAGCAGAAAAACCAGAAGCAATCTTTATTTGTGCTGGTGGCATCCCTATAAAACCATCAAACATTGAAGGAATCGAATCTGACAAAGTAATAATGGCAGAAGACTTCTTGGAAGGTAAAAAAGAAGCAGGTAAGAAAGTTGCAGTTATTGGATCAGGGGCAACAGGACTTGAAGTAGCAGATACCCTAAAAACCAAGGATCCTGATAGACAAGTAAGCGTTATAGAAATGACAAAAACTATAGGGGCAAGTGAAATCGAAAGAATAAGAAAACTTGTTGTAAACAAGCTTAAAACAAATGGAGTAGATTTATTACCTCTCCACAAACTAGTAGGAGTAACAGATAGTGGTATAAAAGTTGAAGTTTCAGAAGAAGGAAAAGATCCTGTACAAAAAGAAATGGACTTTGACACTGTAATCCTAGCCCTAGGAAGCAGGCCACAAGCTGATTTAATAGATCAATTCCAAGGGATTGCTAAAGATATAAGAAGCTATGGAGATTCAGTAAAAGTAGCAACTCTACTTGAAGCTTTAAGAGATGCACATTTTACAGCTTGGGCTTATGAATAAAAATTAAATTTGTTTATAAAAAGGAGCCAGTTTTGGCTCCTTTAAAAATTTGCTATTATACAAATATATGTATTATTATCTATTTATTTGTTTGTCCTATTTTTCCGATGATTTAAAATGGTATTATAGAGTTCTTCTCCTTGTAGTCTTGCTAGAAAAAGAGACCTTTCAATATATTCTTCATAAGATAAGCCTAAGTTTTCCATAATCAAAGCTTTGGTGTAAAGTACAACTGGAGATTTAGAATGTTTTGAAGTTTCAAATATAGCTTTATTAATGTATGTTAGAGCTTTTTCATTTTCATCCAAAATATAGTAATCGATAGCCATATTATTGTATAGCAGTTCTTTCAAATTATTATCAGGTAAATATGACTTTTCGATAAATTTATATATATCAAGCCTATCTTCTGGAGCATTTAATGTAAAAGCATAATTCATCAAAATCCTATAATCTATATAATCATAATAATTGTTATCAAGAATTTCTAAATCAAACTTCCCATCAAGATTTAAGGCATCTAGTAATAATTTTCTTCTTGTAGATATATTTTCCTCTTCTATACTTTTTAAAAACAAGATCAATTTATAAGCTTTTGTTTTAATGTATTTTCTGTTAGATTTTTCCATGATTTCAGTCAATTCTTGAATCTCTTTACTCATGGAAGTACCGTTAATCCTATCTTTTTTATCTATAGAATCTATAATATAGTCAAGTTTTTCACAGTCATCATAGAAAATGTAGAAATATCTTTCTATTAAATCTATACCATATATATTAGATAATATTTCAAGTTTATCAAAGTCATAATTACATTTTCCATTTTCTATTCTAGATATAGTTCTTATATTAATATAGCTTAATTGCGCTAAATCTTCCTGACTTAATCCTTTTTTTAATCTAATATCTTTTAACATTTTAGAAAATAATAATTTTTTATCACCCATAATATAAACTCCTAAATAATTATTATATCATATTACAGTATGTTTGACTATGTAAAATATTGGCATGGAAATATAATCAATTTCTCTATATAATTATAACAAATAAGAAAGGATGTTAAAGATTTGAACAAAAGAGTGAAGGCAGTAGTTATTTTAAGCTGTATATTTATTATATTTTTAAACGTGGCAAAACCATTTAGGGATAAAAAAGATGATGCGATACGTGTGTGCTGTAGAGATTTCTTGAATGTGGAAAAGGTTACCTTTTATATACAGAATAATACATAACATTTTGAATAATAGCAATGTATATAAAATAAGTATATAGGTTTTTTTAAAAAGAATAAATTATAATGGAAAAATGAATAAGGAGATGGTGTAGTATGTTTGTGTAATAATTATTAATCTAAAATCATATGATTTTTATAGTGATCATATTATAATTAAAATAAAATAATAAGTACTAATAAAATAAGAGTAAATTATGAAAAAAGTAATAGGAGTTAGAGTTTATGAAAAAAATAATAAGTAAAATATTCGTAATAGTAGCATCTCTTGTAATAACCTTTGAAACAATACTACCTTCATTTGCATCATCAAATATAAATGATAAAGGTAGTAGTGATATTGCATGTACTCAAATAAATAAATGTAATGATGGATCAATTGTTTTAGATAATAATACTAATCACTAAATAAGTATTCCAAACATGAGTTAAATATGATATAATAAAGATATGAATAATATAAATACAAAACAACAAATAGAAGAATTAGAAATCGCAAGAAAAAATACCAACAATAAAAAAGAAGATATAAG
>JAQYEZ010000081.1 GCA_028723425.1 Peptoniphilaceae bacterium
CTTATATCTTCTTTTTTATTGTTGGTATTTTTTCTTGCGATTTCTAATTCTTCTATTTGTTGTTTTGTATTTATATTATTCATATCTTTATTATATCATATTTAACTCATGTTTGGAATACTTATTTAGTGATTAGTATTAGTATTTCTTTCATGCGAAATCTGATACTTTTACAATTTGGAGGTTTATACAAAAAATTTGACACCGCTCTTATAATACTCTACAATATTTAAGTCAAATATATTATATCTTAAATGAGAGATTAAGAGATTTTATGAAAAGAAAATTTAAATTACTTATATCATTAGCATTCTGTTTTGCTATAATTTTAATAACTAATAGTAATACAGCATATGCTTCTTCAGATAAGGATGTAGACGGTGAAAATTTGCCTAAATTGAAATTATCTGAAGTTATTAGGAACAAGGTTAAGGAAGCTATAATTACCGAATTTGATTTACCAGAATTTTATCAACCAGCGATTGATGAAAATATTAATAATAAGAGTGATGATTTTATTTTTTTTGCAACCAAGAAAAAAAGCACCAAGAAAAAGCAAAGAAAAAAACATCTAAAGGTAAATGGGTATATATACTGCTCAGCCTTATGCTTTCTATAAAAATGCTAAACTTAAGAAATAAAAGTTGTACAAGTAACATCAATACCCCAGCATTTAGCTAACGTCCTTACAAAGGGATGGGCTGATTAATAGCAAATGGTGAAAATTACTTCGGAGGTAGACCATAAAAATGAAAAAAAGAGAAAAAAAAGATTTTTTTCTAAAACAACTTAAAAACGTTTATAATGACAAAGATTTAAATTTATCTGAAGAAACAAAAAAAGAATTAATAAAGCAATATAGTGAATTAATTAGTAACAAAACAAATATTAATTATGCATCATTTCATTTATATCCACTTATTAAGAATGAGTGCTATAATAATAAATCGAAAATTTTAGACGATTTTTTAAAACTTATGCTCAAATATAGGTGGCAAAGCTATTTTGGTATGGTGTTGGGTTCAGCATTTGCTGGTTTCAGATAAATTAAAAAGTTTAATAATAGGTATCGCTAATAAAGTATATTTTTGCATACCTATTATTTTTTTGACTTTTTACAATATTATATTTGTAACCAATAAATCACAGTCCATAAAAATTCAATTCTACAGTCAAAAGTAACAAGTCTACCTTGGCTTATAGCAGAAACTAGCAAAAATCTTCAAATTCTTAAGTAATTTAAGCTCTAAAAATATAGGTTTTTGATAAATCTTAACTTTTTCACAGAATCTAACATTACTTCTAACTCGTCTTAATAAAAGTTTCATTTACTTCCACAACCACTATTTTATAGCTACAATTAAAGTCGCTCAATTTTTTCTAGCATTTATTGATTTTTTTCCAACTCATCCATTTCATCAAAGACCTTTTTTGCCATAAAACTTGCAACAATAAAGGAAATAAAGTCAGCTATAGGACCTGTATAGATTAGACCCATTATTCCAAAGAACCTTGGAAGTATCAAAGCAAGAGGTACAAAAAATATTATTTGCCTGGTTAATGATACGAATATTCCTTTTTTAGCATGACCAATAGATGTAAGCAGATTAGTTGTTAAGGGTTGGATAGGAACTAAAAATGTCATCATTAGGTAAATTCTAAAGAAATATCTACCAAATTCATAGTAAGCATCACTTCCCTTACCAAAAAGACCTATTATTTGATCTGGTATAAATTGGAACAAAAGAAAGGCTACAGATAGGATAATCATAGCAGCTTTTACACTTAACTTATAAGCTTCTTTAGCCCTTTCGTACTTTCTGGCTCCATAGTTATAGGAAACTATTGGTTGCATACCTTGGGCAATACCCAAAGCAGAGGAGAAGAAGATCATAAAGACTTTCATTCCAATTCCAACTACAGCAAGGGGTATAACAGAACCAAAACGACTGTTAGCCCCATAGTAACCAACAGACCTATTAATCAAGACTTGTACTACCAAGAGTGATAGTTGATTTATTAGAGGCGCAACCCCAAGGCTAGCTATATTTTTTATATAGTATGATTTTGGTATAAAGTCGCTTTTTTCAAGCTTTACACTCTTAAAATTTCTAGCATAATTTAAAACCATAAGACCTGATAAAACTTGGCCTATAACAGTTGCCCATGCGGCCCCTGCCATGCCCCAACCAAATACAAAGATAAAAATCGGATCTAGGATTAGGTTGGTTATACCACCAATAAGAGTTGCAACCATGGAATACCTAGGAGAGCCATCTGCCCTTATAAGACCTGTCCCAGCATTAGTAAGAATAAAAAACAAGAAGCCTACAGAAGTTATTGAAGTATAAGTTATGGCATAGCCCAAATTCTCTCCAGATGCTCCAAAGGCTATTAGCAAAGGTTTCAAGAAAAGCCTAGCTATCAAAGTTAACAAGACTCCAGCAATAATAATCATAGCAAATGCATTACCCAAATATTTTTTTGCCTTATCTACATCGCCTTCTCCCAAGCGAAGATTAAAACTTGCCGCCCCACCTATGCCTATTAAAAGAGATATGGATAAGCAAATTGTCGTTAAGGGAAAGGCTACATTGGTAGCTGCATTTCCTGCAACCCCAACAGAATTTCCTATAAAAATTTGATCTACTATGTTATAAAAAGCCCCAACTATCATAGCTACAACAGAAGGAGTAGCAAATTTTTTTAACAAAACTGATATTTCTTCTCTTCCCAAAATATTATCATCTAAACTAATATCTTTTTCCAAATAATTCTCCTTTCTTTTTTAAACATTTCCATTTTAATACTCTAGTTTATTATCCAAATATGCTAATAAGCTAGAGTACATTTTTAGTCTATTTATTCTATATTTTAAAATACAAATATTTTTTTCTACTTGTATAAGCTACTTTTATATTTTATTCCTAAAGTCGTAACAAATCAAGAAATGATAGTCTTTCTCCAATCTCTGCCAATTTGCCAATGTCCTAAATACTTTTGTAAAATATAAGAGATTTTTGTAAAAAAATAGGAAATCCCAAGCCAATAGGATTTCCTTTAGATTTTATTTTTATTCTGTGCAGCTTACTTTTTCTTCTTGACTTATTTTTTTAATTTTTTCTTTTTTGTTGGCAAAGTTTATTTTTCCTTCTTTTACTGTAAGGTTTATAATCATATCCTTTGATAATTTTCCATCTAGGATTTCATCTGCCAAGTTGTCATCAATAACCTTTGTTATATGCCTTTCGAGTGGTCTTGCTCCGTATTCCTCGTTGAAACCTTCCTTGGCCAAAAGTTCTACTACTTTCTTATTATAGCTTATTTCTATGCCTACATCTTCTAATCTTTGTTTGGTTTGATCAAGCATTAATCTTGTGATTTCTTCTATGTTTTCTTGAGAAAGTGAGTTAAACATGATTACTTCATCAAGTCTGTTGATAAACTCTGGTGCAAAGGCCTCTTTTACTGCCTTTGCTATGATTTCATTGTTTCTTTTTAGGTTCTTTTCTTCTTCGTTGCCAGTTCCAAAGCCTATAGTAGGTTTTTGGTTAAGTGATGAAACCCCAACGTTTGATGTCATAATTATGATTGTGTTTTTAAAGTCTACAGTTCTTCCTTGACCGTCTGTTAGTCTTCCATCATCTAAAATTTGAAGAAGGATATTGTATATATCTGGGTGGGCTTTTTCAATTTCATCAAATAGGATAACTGAATAAGGATGATTTCTAACTTGTTCTGTTAATTGACCACCTTCTTCATAGCCAACATATCCTGGAGGAGATCCAACAAGTCTTGATACTGAGAATTTTTCCATATATTCTGACATATCTAGTCTTATTAGAGCTTCTTCACTTCCAAAGAGATTTTCTGCCAAAGATTTGGCAAGATAGGTCTTTCCTACTCCCGTTGGACCAACAAAGATAAAGGATCCTATTGGTTTATTTGGATCTTTTAGGCCAACTCTAGCTCTTTTTATGGCATGGGCTACTGATTCTATGGCCTTATCTTGACCTATAACTTGATCTTTTAGGTCTATATCAAGATTTCTGTATCTTTCCATTTCATCTTCTGTTAGCTTGCTTACTGGAACTTTCGCCCAGTCAGATACTATCTCTGCAATCTCATCATAGCCTATGGATAAGTCTATTTTTACTTCTTTTGGTTTTTCTTTTTCTTCTTCTAAATCAAATTTTGCCTTGTTGATTTGATCTCTTAGCCTTGCAGCCTCTTCAAAGTCTTGATCTTTTATAGCTTGTTCTTTTTGCTTTTTTAAGCTTTCAAGTTGATCAAGGCCTGTCTTTTCCTCATCTTCTGAGTAATTTTCAATTCTTTTTTTAGAGCATGCCTCATCTATAACATCTATAGCCTTATCTGGCAAGTATCTATCAGATATATATCTATCGGTTAGTTCTACAGCAGCTTCTATAGCCTCATCTGTAATTTCCACCTTATGATGGTTTTGATATTTATCTTTTAGGCCTTGCATTATTTTTATTGCATCTTCTAGACTTGGCTCTTCAACTTGGATTGGTTGCAAACGTCTTGCTAAGGCTGTATCTTTTTCTACATGTTGCCTATATTCATCTATAGTTGTGGCTCCAATAATTTGGATATCTCCTTTTGCCAAAATTGGCTTTAGGATATTGGCAGCATCCATAGAACCTTCTGCAGCTCCTGCTCCAAGCACCATATGAAACTCATCTATAAATAAAACTACATCATCTCTATCTTCTAATTCTTCAAATAGTTTTTTTAATCTATCTTCAAAGTCACCACGGTATTTGGTTCCTGCAAGCATAGCTGCCAAATCCAAACTCAAAATTATCTTATCTTTCATTATAGGTGGAACTTCATTTTTTACTACCTTTTGGGCTAAGCCTTCTATTATAGCTGTTTTGCCAACTCCTGGCTCTCCCAAAAGTATAGGGTTATTTTTGGTTCTTCTCATAAGAATTTGAATAACTCTTTCAATTTCTTTATCTCTGCCTATAACTGGATCTATCTTGCCTTCTTTAGCATAATCATTTAGGTTTCTTGCAAAACTTGTCACGCTTTCACCCAAATTTCTACCACCTTCGGTCATATCATTATTTGCCTCTTCTATTAGATTTTCAAGATTTATCCTTACTTTTTTCTTATCTATGCCAGATAGCATAAACATAATATTGGTAAAGGAATCATTATCATCAAGAATAGCAAAAAGAACATCTTCTTCTGCAACTTCACTTTGCTTGTAGGATGATGCTATTAGCCTTGCCTTATCTAGGACATTTCTTACCTTTATAGAAAATTCCTGAGCCGGTCTTACAGCAGATCCTCTACCTATATTATTAATAACTACAGATCTCATCAAATCGTAGTTGGCTCCTGAATTTATAAGGGCTTTTGTGGCAAGAGAACCTGTCTTCATCAAAGCCAACAAGAGGTGTTCAGTTCCAATATAGTCATGGTTTAATGAATAAGACTCTCTTCTGGCTTGTTTGCTAAGCCTATTTAGTCCTGTATTTTCCATTATATTCCCTCCATATAAGAGTTTAAAAACTCATACCTTTCTTTATCTCTATCACCTTTGTACTTATTCTTTGTCGTGTTAAATATTAAATAATCTATCTGATCATTATCAAGCTTTGTTTTAAAACCTAAAGCCTTATATTTTTTAAGTCCATAAAGAGCTTTGGTAATATTCTCCAGACTCTTTAGATTTCCCTTTTCTAAATTTGTTTCTATAATATTAATCTCATCTATTATATCATCACGACTTATCCTGTTTAAAACTTGATAGTCTCTTCTAAATCTTCTTTCATTTCTTACCAAAGTATCGACCGCTTTTTCTATATCTGCCAAATACTCTTCCACATTTTCCCTATAGTTTCCAAAATTTTTTATAAGATATAAATCTGTGGCATATTTATTGTAGTATTTTGGTAAAAATTTGGTAAAATACATCCCCTCATTTGCAAGTGAAGTCTTTAGGGCATAGTAGGTTTGGGCTGAATCTACTAGGCCAAATAAAAACACCTTGTAAGTAATATCTAGCCCAAGACCTGCATTTCTTGCTTGTGATGTTAAATAACCATATTCTGGAGAAAAAGCAAAATCAAACTTGTAATCTAAAAACTCTTCTACATGCCTTGCCTTTTTATAGGCTGACAAAAGGTCCATATTAAAGTTTCTCACATTAATGCCTATATGATCCATATCGTTTATAGTAATGATATAATCATCTTTTAAAACAAGTCCAATTTGTAGGTCTTTTTCCAAACAATCTTCTGATAAAAGCCCATCATTTATATATTCATTCAGACTTATCTCATCAATATCTTCCAACAAAACTAGCTCATCCTTGTATATATCCTTAAAAGCACTAATAACCTCAAGGCTTTTTTCCCTTGTCATGCTAGTTGGAAAATCATAAGCTTCTATATTTCTTTTTATGGATAGATTAGTATTTAATATTATATCTTTGGAATACTCTATCAATTTCTCACCTTCATATTTAATTTATCAATCTCATCCTTGATGGACTTTGCTTGTTCAAAATCTTCTGTCTCAACTGATTGTTGGAGTTTTTCTTGCAAGTTTCTAATTTGGATAGCAACTTCCTTAAAATCTCTATGTTTTTTAGGATATCTTCCTTCATATTGACCAGGAAAATTATTCTTGGTCCTTAGTTGCTTTCTAGTATTATTAGAATCGAAGCTATAGCATGAAGGACATCCAAAAATTCCAGCCCTAATATTATTTTCCAAATTTCCACAAACTGGACAAGCAGATTGACTCATAGAATTCATATAGTCAAAGCCATAATTATTTTTGTTATACTTATACTCATAATAACCATCTATTATGTCCTCAAGACTTGGAATCATCTTTTCTACAAGTTTCTTCCAGTCAAAATTATTCAAATCTACTGACTTGAAAGCTCCGTCAAAGGATGATGTAGCCTCATTAGAATATTCTTTGAAACACTCTCTACACAAGTGAAAATCCTTGTGATGGCCATTAATTATGGCTCTAACGGTTAATTCCGCTTCATTTTTACCACATTTATCGCATTTCATACTTAACTCCTAACTAAGAAACTCAAAAGCATACTTTCTATAATATCTCTTCTAACTAAGTTTCTCTTATCTTTATCAACATTGATTAGAGCTTTTTCAGAAACAGCATATTCAGCTGTTTTTACTTCATTTCTAGTGAAAAAGCCTCTATTATATAAATCTTCAAAAAGTCCATGAGCCATGGACTCTGTCATCTGTTCATCCAAGTTTTTTATAACATGATAAATATAATCATCTTGGTCTTCTTCTACAATAGTTATTATCTTTATAAAGCCATTGCCTCCACGCTTACTTTCGATAATATATCCATTATAGGGGGTAAATCTTGTCGAAAGTACGTAGTTGATTTGGCTTGGTGAACATGAAAACCTACTTGCTAAATCATTTCTTCCTATCTCAACCATTCCATCTTGGGTTTCTTCTAGCATTGCTTTCAAAAATCTTTCAATATCAGATGTTAAACCAGCCAAAGTCTCACCCCTCTTTCTTTAAGAATTATATAAAAATTCATTTGACTTTCTCTGACCATTGTTTTTAAAATATAGAATCTTTTAAAAGATTCTACACCTATTGTACTTTCTTTTCTCTAGTTTTCAACTAATCATCTCTCCTATCTCTATTTCCAAACAAAAGTAGGAGTCTTAAAAATTGAAGAGCCGTTGCCAAAGCTGCTGCGACGTAGGTAAGGGCAGCTGACTTTAACATATCCTTGGCAAAATCATTTTCAATTCCAACTAGCATTCCAGAATCTTCCAAAACATTTAGAGCCCTTCTTGAAGCATCAAACTCTACAGGCAGAGTTACAAGTTGGAAAATTAGCATAAAGGAAAATAGGATTATTCCTAAATTTAATAACCTTTGGCTAGAAAGCAATAGGCCAAGAAATATAGCTGGCATGGATAAGCTTGATCCAAAGTTAACAGCAGGTACTATAAAAGATTTTATCTTCAAAGGTATAAAGCCTTCCTTATATTGGATAACATGGCCACACTCGTGAGCTGCAACAGCTACTGATGCAATAGAAGTATCTGTCAAAGAAGTATCAGAAAGCGCTACTTCCTTACTTATAGGATTAAAATAGTCAGATAAACTACCTCCAACTTTTTTTATTTTTATATCATTATAGTTATTTGTCCTCAAAATATATTGGGCAACTTCAAGTCCTGTTATATTTTTTTGTGTTTTTACTTGTTCATATTTAGAAAATTTCTTTTGTATGTTTGCTTGAGCAAGCATAGAAATTACAATTCCTATAAGAACCAAGAAATATGTTCTATCAAAATAAAAGGGATACATAGATACCTCCACATCTAAAATCTTATCTTGTTACTTAAATATACCAATAAATATGGACTTTGCAATAGGAAAAATTTTTTTATCCAAATTTCAAAGTTTAAAAAAAAGAGCATAATAAAAGGACCCTTTTGGTCCTTTTATCAATATAGAAAAGAATAAGTTAGTCCTAGTTTTCTAAAGGGAAAACTATAAGGAATTAATAATGAAAAACCTAGCTATGTTACTAGCTGCTTTAATTATAGCACAAAAAATAATAAATGCAAACTTTTTCTTAACTTTATTTAAAGCTCTAATTTAAACACTTATGTCTTATTTCTTACGTTTTCCCCATCTTGCAATAATAATTTTTATAAAATTATTTGATAGATTCAAACTAGACCCTTTTATTGTTTTTATATACAATTCTTCTTATAATATCCAAGGCTAGCATTACAAGAAATATCACAAGAGCTATATCTAAGAAATCCATAGGTAAGTTTTTGTTTTTTATGTAGTAAAAAATTGTATACACAATAGTAATAAGTACAAATGTAAGAATACCCTTTTGTCTTTTATCCATAATATACTCCTTGCAAATAATTCAATATTGAACAATTTTATCCATTTATATAATTTGTTTCACCTATAAGGTGTTTTCTGTTTTTATCAGAATAATATTTAGTATGATATTTATACTTTCCTGCTGGGAACCAATTAGGATAAATTGGACTACATGTTGTTCTCTCTAAATATGTCATAGATGAAGAGCAAAATTTACCTGGTATTTCCTTTTCCACTCTTAAAGTATCCTTTCCCTCCATCCAAATTTTATATTACTATATTTTATATATTATTATGATCTCGTAATAAAAACTTAATAATATTATTATGTTTTTGTGGTAATGTCAAATTTTTTGTGTAAACCCTAACTTGTTAGTTCTGCTTTTTTTACTTCTAATTCAACAGATACAATTAAATCGTAGATTTGATTGTATCTGTTGAATCGCTTATTTGCTCTATCATCATGTTTAGCTCATAT
>JAQYEZ010000082.1 GCA_028723425.1 Peptoniphilaceae bacterium
CCTATGGAGCAGTAGAACCAATTACAGGAGAAAATTTCTTTCTAATAATGCCATATTGTAATACAGATTGTATGAATGTATTCTTAAAAGAATTATCAAAAGCATATAAAGAAGACAAGATTCTATTAGTATGTGATGGAGCAAGTTGGCACAAATCCAAAGGTTTAGTAAAACCAGATAATATAGAAATAATTCACATACCACCATACACACCAGAAATGAACCCCATAGAACAAATTTGGAAGCAAATAAGAACCATGGGATTTAAGAACGAATTATTTAATACATTATCTGATGTAGTAGATAGGTTGTGTAAAACAATAAATAATTTAACAAAAGAAATGGTTAAAAGTATTACTCATAGGGATTGGCTATATTAGAATGTTTAATAAGTGATTAGTATAAACAAACGTTTACAATAATTAAAGATACATGTTCTTAATTTAGCAAATATAGAATAGTTCAATTTGTAACAAAGACAATTAAAGATGAGAAGAGCATAAAAATAGATTCTTTGACTTATCGGAAGATGCCATAATTAAAACTATATAGAAGAGATTATGTTAAGATATTAACTATAGTTAGAATTATATCAGCATTACAAGAAGCTAGATTGACATTTCCTAGCCGTAGGCTTATAATATTGATACAGGAATCGTTTTCAATCAAACGATAAGAATACCTAAGGGAGGAAAGAATGAAAAAGAAATATAAGGGACTACTTGCTGCAACAATGGCTTTGGCTCTTGTTTTGACAGCTTGTGGTTCTAAAAAAGATAAGGGATCTAAGGAAGGATCTCAAGGACAAACAGCTGGAGCAGATGATAGCGTAAAGGGCAAAATTTCTGTTCAAGTAGAAGATGCTTGGAAAGATTATTACAAAGCAGCTGCAGATAGGGTAAAGAAAAAATATCCTAATGCAGAAATTGAATTTATCAACACTTCATCTTTTGACCATTTGGATGTTTTAGACCAAACAGATGCTACAAATAAGGATGTGGCAGATTTGTTTGCAATGCCAGCTGACAGACTTGCTGGTTTAAATTCTAAGCAAGTTCTTGCATCTATTGATTCTCAAAAGCTTGCCGAAGAAATTGGTGGTTTTAAGGACTTTGATAAAGGAATAGGCGGAAATTTTATGGTAGATGGAGATTATTTGGCTTTTCCTTACAATATAGAAACTTTGGTAACATTTGTTAATAAGAAAAACGCAGAAGATGCAGGAATTGATCCTTCTAAGCCAATAGAGCTTAACGATGTTAAAACTGCTGAAGAAGTTTTATTACCATTCTTTGATGCTTGGTATGGAGTTGCTGTAACAAATTCATCAGGCATTGAACTTTTGGGCAAGGACAAAGATAAAAAATTATTCTCAGATTTGACCAAGGATTACAAAGACCTTGAGCCAGAAAAGCAAAAGACCATAAAAGCTATATATGATTATTGGAAAAAACACAATGAAAAAGGTACACCTTTATTTGATGCCGAAGCTGGTTGGGCTTATGTAGATGATTCATTTACAACAGGCAATGGTGGTATATTTAGACTTGCTGGTGCTTGGGATACAGCAACAGCAACAAAACAAGCAGGAGAAGGAAATCTTGAAATTTATCCAATTGACCACATAACTGTTGCTGGTAAACCTTTGGTTCACTGGAAAGGCGGCTGGGGACTTGCTATTAATGCTCGTCTTGAAGGAAAAGATAATGAAATGGCTATAGCTGAACAAATGATTAAGGAAATAGTAAATCCAAAATATGCTATAGATTTATTTAAAGCAACAGGTAAAATTTTGGAGAATGTTGATGCATCAGTTTATGCTGATTCTGATCTTTCTGATTCAGACAAGGCTGTTATAGATGCTACAATTAAATCTTACGAAAATGCTCCAGCAAGACCATTATTTGAAGAGTGGGGATCTGTATGGGATTCATGGAAAAATGCCGTTTTGTCATGGAACTCTGTTAATCCAAAAAATGAAGAAGAAGCTTATAAACAATTACAAGCATCCTTTAAGTCTATGATGGCAAACTTCAAACAACAATAATTTTACAGCTAGGGCTGTTAGAGGATAAATTTTTATCCTGTAACAGTCCTTATGCATATTAGGATAAAAAAATGGAAGAAAAACGAAAAGCTAAAGATAAATGGTTTATGAAAATTTTATTAGTATCTGGTCTTATTGTATTAATTTCATCCTTGGAAGCCTTTATGATGGCTAAGGATAGAAGCTTATTTGAAATTTTTCTTAAAAATAATAAGACTATTAAGACTTTTTCAGACTACCTAAACTTAGTTTTACTAAACTATATTTTTTCTATAGCAATACCCCTTGTTATAACTATCTATACCTATCTTACTTTAGATAAGTATGGACTAAATTTTTCCACCAGGCCTTTTTTATTTTATAGGATATTTTTTGGTGGTATGGTTTTGATTCAAATAGTAAATATGGTTTTGCGATTTTCTGTAACATCAATTTTTTATTATATAAATATTGTTTTATACTTTGCCTTGTTGATTTTAGTTACTAGAAAACCCAAAAGAGGTGAAAAATGAGATACAGTAAAACTTTGCTTGACGAGAGAGGCATAGAGCATCCTCGTAAAAACAAATATATACTTGATTTAATAGAAGCTTATGTTAGGAAAGAAAAATATCTTACTCCAAGAGATAAGCATCCTTATATTATAAAGTTAAAAAAATACCAGACAGAAAAAAAAGAAGTCATAAAAAAAGCCAAAGAAGAAGCTTTGAATGAATCTAGGGATAAATTTGAAAACAAAAAACTAGAAAACTTATATCGTAGGGCCTTAGAAGCTCAAAAGAAGGTAGATTTTTATCTTGCTAATGAAGATTTAACCTATGATGCTGTTCTTGAGTATAAGATTTGTAATTTTGAAAGAACCCAAATCCCCAAAATAATAGAAAATGAAGAAAATCTCAGCAAACTTTTGAAAGAAAAAAGTGAAGAATTAGAAAAAATTAGTGATTCTGATATAAAAGAAATTAAAGTAGAGATTGATAAAAAGAAAGAATTAAGAAAAAAAGCCTATGAAAAAAGTTTAGAAGATTTGGAAAAATCTCACAAAGAAAAACATATTTCTGATAAGGCCTATAAGGATGAGAAAAAAATCAAAAAACTTTCATATGAAGAAGATTTAAAGTCAATAGACTTTCTAAATCCTAGACTTTCTTTGAAAGATGAAATTGAAAATATCAAACACAGACTAAAAGTAGAGACCAAACAAGAGATGAAAGTTTTGGAATCTTATATCTCTGAAGCAAGGAGAAGAACTCCTATAGAAGTCGAAAAATCTAGAGCCAAAAATTGCTGGTATGGTCTTTTGCTACCAGGCTTAGGTCAATTATTAAATGGTCAAAAAGCAAAAGCTCTTATATTTTTCTTGGGTACCTTATTTTCATATTTTTTGGCAATTCCTTATGCTCTAGGCTTTGGCAATTACCAAGGTGATGGAATAAGAGGACTAATAAGTCTTGCAGAGGGTGGCTTAAAACTTGATAGGTCTATGATGTTTATGATAGAAGGAATACTTGCTTTGCTCCTCTTGTTTTTTGCCTTTTTAATTTTTTTCCTAGCCTTTAAAGATGCCAAAAATGTAGAAAATAGACAAATAAATGGAATTAGACCAAATACTTACTTTGAATCAAAAAAAGTACTAGCAACAGATGGTTTTCCATTTTTAATTACTTCTCCAGCCCTAATAATAATTATTTTTATTGTGTTGGTTCCAATATTTACAACTATACTAATTTCTTTTACCAATATGGATCCTCAACACCAAAATAAATTTAATTGGATAGGACTCTCAAACTACCTAACCATAGCCAAAGGAGAAGGAATAGCCGGCAAAGCTTTCTGGCATATATTGGGCTGGACTTTGATTTGGACTTTGGGAGCATCAACGCTTGCTATATTTCTAGGCTTTGTCTTTGCTCTTATGGTAAATAACCAAAGAGTTAAGGCAAAAAAAGTTTTTAGGACAGTTTACCTACTACCCTGGGCTATACCTGCTTTTATAACTATAATGTTCTTTTCAATAATGATGAGTAAAAATGGTCTAATTGCAAATAGCTTATCGATGATATTTGGTCATGGGATAGATATAAAAAATAACCCTAGTCAAACAAGAATAGCCTTGATTCTTTTACAAGGTTGGCTTGGCCATTCCTATATCTTCCTTTTGACGACAGGAGTCTTACAAGCTATACCTAATGATCTTTATGAGGCAGCATCCATTGATGGGGCAACAGGATTTCAACAAACTATTAGGATAACTATACCCTTAGTTCTTTTCCAAATAGCTCCAATGCTAATAAACCAATACACCTTTAACTTTAACAATTTCTCAATTATATACTTGTTTAACCAAGGCGGACCCTTTAACCCTACGGTATATGGTAACCTTGCTGGCACTTCTGATATTTTGATTTCATATATCTATAAATTGACCATGGAAAATCAATACCAAGCCATAGGAGCTGCCATAACAGTATTCATTTCTATAATCTTAATTATAATTTCATTTATAGGTTATAGAAATACAAACGCCTTTAAGGAGTACTAAGATGAGTAAAAAGAAAAATGACTTATATTTATCAGATTTGCAACCTTTGTCAATAACTGGCAAGTTTGTACTTACAATAGAATATATTCTTATGGTTTTGTGGGCTTTGATAATTATAGTTCCCCTTGCAATCATGGTCTTATCATCTTTTAATGGCAACCAAGGCCAATACATTTCTATGAATGCAGACTTTGTATTTTCCCTAAAAAACTTTTCCTATCTATTTAAAGAAACTCACTTTTTAAAATGGGTTTTAAATACTTTAAAGATAGCAACAGCTACAACTCTTTTGACCCTACTAGCAGTTTCCTTTACTGGTTATGCTTATTCAAGATTTAGGTTTAAGGGCAAAAAAGCTTCACTAATGACTATAATGCTAGTACAAATAATTCCTTCTTTTGCAGGAATTACAGCCTATTATGCTATCCATGCCATAGTATCAGGAGTTTTACCTGTATTTTCTAGGACCTTTATGCTTATATTAATCTATACTGGTGGAGCTATAGCAGCCAATACCTTTATTCTAAAAGGATATCTGGACTCTATTTCTCCAGAACTTGATGAGGCAGCAAGGATAGACGGCTGTTCCAATATCCAAGTATATAAACTTATAATAATGCCAATAGCAAGACCTATGCTTGCAATAATTGCCCTTCAATGTTTTATTGGACCATTTTTGGATTATTTGATGCCAAAAATCCTCCTAACAAGTCCAGAAGATTACACGCTAGCAACAGGCCTATTTACCTTAATAAATGATATGAGAACAATGAATCAACCTGCATTTGCAGCCGGGGGCTTTTTATCAGCAATTCCAGTAATGCTACTATTTCTTGCCCTCCAAGACGAGCTGGTTTCAGGCTTGGCTTCCGGTTCAGTAAAAGGATAGGAGAAAGAAATGAAAGTAACACTAGATAATATAGGAAAAAAATACGAAGGTAGAGAAAACTTTACAATAAGAAATATTGACCTTTCCATAGAAGATGGGGACTTTTGTGTCATACTAGGTCCTTCAGGCTGTGGAAAATCAACGCTTTTGAGAATGATAGCAGGACTAAACTCAATAACTGAGGGAACTCTTTACTTTGATGAAAAAATCATGAACAAGGTAGAGCCAAAAGATAGAGATATAGCCATGGTTTTCCAATCATATGCCCTATATCCCCATATGACAGTTTATGACAACATGGCTTTTGCTCTTGTCATGAAAAAAGAAAGAAAAGAAGTAATTCATCAAAGGGTAATGGAAGCTGCAAAAACTTTACAAATAGAGGATTATCTTTACAATAAGCCATCAGATATATCTGGTGGTCAAAGACAAAGGGTGGCTTTGGGTCGTGCTATGGTAAGAAAACCAGCAGTTTTCCTTATGGATGAGCCGCTTTCTAACCTTGATGCTAAGCTTCGTGAGCATATGAGAGTTGAGATAGTAAGACTTCACAAAAAGCTCGAAACAACATCCATATATGTAACTCACGATCAAACAGAAGCTATGACCATGGCAAGTAAGATTATTCTTCTTGATAAGGGAAAAATCCAACAAGTAGGTAAGCCCGAAGACTTCTACAACAAGCCAGAAAATCTCTTTGTAGCAAGATTTATAGGCTCTCCTACCATGAATATCTTCCAAGGAAAAATGGAGAATGGCTACTTTGTAAATAGGTCTGGATTAATCAAGATTAGACCAAATCCATCTGACCAAGAAAAACTCCAAGACTATGAAGGAGAAGAAATCTATATGGGGATTAGATCAGAAAGATTCTTTGACTACAAAGAAGGTAATCCTAATAAGCTTGAAGTAAAAGTTGAGGTCATAGAAATGCTTGGAAAAGAACAAACAATCTATTCCAAAATGCAAGATGGTACAGAAATAGTTGTAAGCCAACCAGGCTATAAAACTTTTGAAATGGATAAAAAATATGCCTTTACTTTCGATGATAAGGCTTTACATTTCTTTGACGGAGAAAGTGGCATAAGAATAAATTAATAAAAAAGGCTCTAAGCAATATGAACTGACCTCCCAAAGTTAGTCCTAAAACTAACTAAAAGAGGTCAGTTCAATTTTTATATCTTTCCTGTCACTTCATTACGATTGTCAACTCTTTTCATAGTCTCAATCATTTTGATATAGTCTTGGTAGTATTTTTCTACATCAGTATCTTTACTATCTAATTTTTGTATTAATTTATTTCCCTCTGCTTTAAAAACGCTTTCTAATAAGTCGAAATTTTTTGAATCATAGATATCATAGGATCCATCTTCAAAGGAAAGCTTAATATTATCTTTATCTTTTACTATCTTAAAGCCACCCTTAATTATAAGCTCATTATACTTTCTAAGTTGATCTTCTTCTGTTATTTTACTAATATCATTTGTTTGGGATTTTTTATCTTGATAATATATATTTTTATCAGTATCAAAAATAGTAAAAGTATCTTTGTTGCGTAAGGCATAAATTTTTTCCTCTTCTACATCTATAAGTATATTTTTATCAGTATCTATACCATGGGATATTTTTTGTATAGTCTCTCCACTTTCTAAGTTTGTAGTTATATAAGTATAAAATCCTTGGTCTTGGTGACTGGTTATTTTATCCAATATGTCTTTTTCCTCATCATTAAATTGCGATAGCAGCTCGTTTTTTTCTTCTTCAATTTCTTTATTTTCATTATTTTGGCAAGATACTAATAAAGATAAGCAAATAAATAAGGCAATAACTGTATTTTTTTTCATAAAATCTCCTTTTTTCATCCGATATCATGGGATAAACCTAGCTTATGTTATATTCAAAGTAAAAAAAGTTGTATTTAAGTTATTTAAATCTGATTTATTAACTTTATAATATCATTTAAATAAAGTTTTTTCAAATAAATTAGCTATCATAATTTGCCTATATAACATTTGGCTAATAATATTTTTCCTTTGGGGTATAATCGTCATATGAAGAATAATAGTTTGGAGAAAAGAATGACATACGAAGAAAAACTAGAAAAAGTTATTGAATATATAAAAAAAGGTGAAAAACCTGAAGAAGAATATAAACTTGGTATAGAGATGGAACATTTCACTATAGACAAAGATTCCTTAAAGTCCTTGGATTATTATGGAGATATGGGAGTTGGAGATACTTTAAATCGTTTAAAAAATAAGGGCTTTGAAGTTGAAACTGAGCATGATGGTTATATACTTGCCCTAAAAAAGGATGAGTACAACATAACTATAGAGCCAGCTGGTCAGTTAGAAATTTCTATTAATGGCAAGAAAAATATAGGTCAAATAAAAGAAGCCTATGATAATATCATGAAGCAAATCATTCCTATATATTTTGAGAAAAATCAGTATTTGGTTGCCCTTGGTTACCATCCTGTATCAAAAATAGATGATCTAAAAATCATACCTAAGGATAGGTACAGATATATGGAGAGGTATTTTAAGGAATTTGGTGGTCCTATGGCCTTAAATATGATGAAGGGAACTAGCTCTGTACAAACTTCTATAGATTTTTCATCAGAAGAAGATTTTAAGAGAAAATACTTCCTTGCCAATGCGCTTTCTGTGTTTTTATATACGGCTTTTGACAATGCCTATATTTTTGAAGGAGAAGCTTACAAAGAGAGAAATTTAAGACAAAGGATTTGGGAAAAATGTGATCCAATGAGAACTGGCGCCTATGATTTTGCTTTTGATAAAGATCTTTCTTACAAAAAATATGCAGATAGGATTTTGAATACTGATATTATCTTTATAAACCAAGGTGGCAAAGATGTTTATATGGGAGCTACCAAGTTTAAGGATATTATGGATACAGACAATTCTTACCAAATGATTTTCCATGCCTTGTCTATTGTTTTTCCTGATGTAAGACTTAAATCATATATAGAAATAAGAATGCCAGATGGGGCTCCAGCTCCTTTTAATTTTGCCTTTGTTGGTTTTATCAAAGGACTTTTCTATGATACAAAAAATCTTAATTATTTAGAAAGTGTATTTTCAGATATGACTTATGAGGACTACAAAAACTTAAGGGATGACTCCTATAAGTACGGCCTTGATGCAAAATATAAGGATAAAAAAATAGTAGATTGGATGATTGAATTTATTTATAAGGCAGAAGAAGGCTTAAAAGACGAGAAAGACTATCTTTATCCACTTAAAGAGCTAATGCTAGTAAAGCAAACTTTGAGAGATAAATTTGAACTTTTATACAAGCAAGATAAAAAAACTGCTATAGAAAGATTTTCAGTTTCATATTATTTAGATAAGGAAAATTGATGGCAAAAATCAAAAAAATATACGAGTGCAAAAATTGCGGTCACACTCAAAGTCTTTGGCAAGGTCAGTGTCCTTCCTGTGGTAAATGGGGAACTTTGATAGAAAAGACCGTAAAAGAAGGCAAAAAAAATGTTGTAGAAATTTCAAACGACAAGAAGGCAAAGCCCTTAAAAGATATAAAAATTGATCAATCTTTAAGGATTAAGTCAACTTATAAGGAATTTGATAGGGCTATAGGCGGTGGTCTAGTGAGGGATTCGGTTTCTATACTTACGGCAAGGCCTGGAGCAGGTAAGTCGACCTTGCTCTTAGAGCTTTCAGAATCCTATGCAAAAGCTGGCCTAAATGTTTTATACATTTCGGGTGAAGAATCAGAAAGTCAAATTAAATCTAGGGCTGATAGGATTATGCAAGAAGTGCCAGATAATATTTGGATACTTTCCACAAATTCTATGGACCTTGCTGCTAACCAAATAAATTCTAAAAATCCCGACATAGTATTTTTGGATTCCATAAAGACATTTTCTTTAAGTGAGTTTGATAACAAACAAGGTAGCCCAACTCAAACTATAGAAT
Source organism: Peptoniphilaceae bacterium (assembly GCA_028723425.1). Lineage (GTDB taxonomy): Bacteria > Bacillota > Clostridia > Tissierellales > Peptoniphilaceae > Anaerococcus. The sequence continues at coordinate 9,438 of JAQYEZ010000082.1, forward strand.
GTGCCAACAAGTGTGTAGAACTTGCCAAAAATGGAGATAAAAAAAGAGCCTTTATTATGGTAGGTCATATGACAAAAACTGGCGAAATGGCAGGTCTTAGGACTTTGGAACATTTGGTGGATACGGTTCTTGTCCTTGATGGATCTAGTGAAGAAGATTTAAGGATACTAACAACTACCAAAAACAGATTTGGTAGAACTGGAGAGATAGGTCTCTTTTCTATGGAAGAAGAAGGCTTAATAGAAATATCAAATCCATCTTCCTATTTCATTACAGAAAGAGACCAGGCCATAGAAGGATCTGCTATCTCGGTTATGAAAGAAGGGACAAGGCTTTTAGAAGTTGAAATAGAATCCTTAGTTTCCAAATCTTTCCTACCCTATCCGCAAAGGATAGGCGATTCTTTGAGAAAAGATGAACTAAACACCCTCATCTCCATTCTTCAAGAAAGAGCTGGTTTAAATCTCTTTGAGTCAAATGTAATCATAAAAACAACTGGAGGTCTAAGACTAAAAGAGCCTTCAGTAAATTTAGCTATCATGGTCTCAATAGCTTCATCTTATTTAAAAAAGCCTATATCAGACAAGACCGTATTTATAGCAGAAGTGGGTCTTACAGGAGAATTAAAAAAAGTTCCACAAATAAAACAAAGAGTAAAAGAACTTGAAAGACTAGGCTATAAGGAATGCTTTGTGGCAAGAGGATCCGTAGACAAAAATGACTTTGACCATATAAAAATTTATGATCCACAAGATATAAAAGAAGTTATGGAACTTGTATTTTCCAAGTCTTATTCACTAAAAGTTTGAAAAATAACAAAAATCTAGTATAATTGTAAGTGCATAACTAAGTGTAGATAAAAGAAAAAAGAAAAATAAGGAGAGAATAACATGAAAAATATAAAATCATATGCTTTAATAGCAGCTTTAGCCTTAGGACTTTCAGCTTGTGGTGGAAACAAAGCACCAGCAGATAAGGGATCAGCTACAGGTTCTGCAAGCACAACTAGCACAACAAGTACAGAAAGCGCTGGTAGTGCTACAGAAGCTACAGATGCAAAAGAAGTAAAAACAGGTACAGCAGAAGCAGATGGTTACGATGGAAAAATCAAAGTTACTGTAACTATGGAAGGCGACAAAATCACAAAAATTGACAGAGAATCATCAGATTCTGATAATGTCGGTGAAGTTGCCATGGATGAATTAACAGATAAAATAATCAAAGAAAATTCAACAGACGTTGAAGCAACATCAGGAGCGACAGTATCATCAGAAGCTTTCATCAAGGCTGTAAAAGAAGCTGTTCAAAACGCAAAATAAGTAAAAATTATATAATTTAATCACCCTTAGGTGGTTATTAAAGTAGACAAACCCGGCTTTTTGCTGGGCTTGTTTTATGCCATAAATTATATCTCATCTTTGACACTTTGAAATCAAAAAATCTCTGGAACACATTGGAAACAGTGCGTTTCAGAGATTTTAGCTCTTTTAAAAATGTAGTATTGTTTATCCTTTTTTTATCTTTTTTAATATTTTTTTCATGCTTTTTTCTGAAATAAATTCCTTATCATACTAATATCACTTTAAATCAGGACTACATAGCCAATCCCTATGAGTAATACTTTTAACCATTTCTTTTGTTAAATTATTTATTGTATTACATAACCTATCTACTACATCAGATAATGAATTAAATAATTCGTTCTTAAATCCCATGGTTCTTATTTGCTTCCAAATTTGTTCTATGGGATTCATTTCTGGTGTGTAGGGTGGTATGTGAATTATTTCTATATTATCTGGTTTTACTAAACCTTTGGATTTATGCCAACTTGCCCCATCACATACTAATAGAATCTTGTCTTCTTTATATGCTTTTGATAATTCTTTTAAGAATACATTCATACAATCTGTATTACAATATGGCATTATTAGAAAGAAATTTTCTCCTGTAATTGGTTCTACTGCTCCATAGGCA
>JAQYEZ010000083.1 GCA_028723425.1 Peptoniphilaceae bacterium
TACAGCCATCAACTCAACAAATGCAAAGACTAAAATAGCTGAATATTACTCTTTAGAAAATGATGATGGACTAACTATGAATCTTGGGATAAATCCACTGATGCAATTAGGACTTCCAGAAAAAAGAAAAAGAATGTGTGAGGTTCTTCTTACTGAAATTTGTAAGATTCATCACACACCTTTTGACATGGTAACAATAGGAGACCCCAGCCTTGATGTAGGAGATAGGATAGCTATTTCTTACGAAGAAGAAAAAATTGAAGGGCTTATTACTGACATTGAATATAAGATAAATGGAAAGCACAGGATTTTAGGAGTTGGGAAAAACCCCTATTTATCTAAGGCTAAAAGTAAGAATGATAAAAATATAGTTGGACTTTTAAATCAGATTGAATCTGAAAAATTAGTAGTTCATGCCTACTCCAATTATACTGCCTTTAATCTTTCTACTACAGACACACCAATAATTCGTATAGAATTTGCCTCCAATAAAGAAACGGAGGCTCTTTTTAATGCTTCTATACTGTTAAACATAATTTGTGATACTGAGGAAAAGCCTAGGAAGATTTTCAGAAAAGTGAAAAGACAAGTTGAAGTTTTAACTGAAGAAGGAAAGTCTTATGACCCACCAAAGTTTGAAGATAAGGAAGAAATAGAAGAACTTGAGTTTATAGAAAGTGTAGAGATACCAACAAGAGTAGTTATAAATTACGTATTTAACGATACAAGGATTGAACACCACATTCCAAAAGAGACTTACTTAAGTGGAGCTCATATTCTAAATCTATTCTATCCATTAACTAAGTTGCAGGAAAATACCATGAACACCTTCTCTGTACTTATAAGATTAGAAACAGGGCAAGCTATGATAGGTAAAGATAATGCAATAGCTGCCATAAGTGGACAGTCGTTAGGATCAACGGAAAGCTGGGATGGAAAGCTAAAGATTGATGAATCTTGGAAGAAGATAAAACTTGAGCACTCATTTTTACTTAGAAAGCTTGGAGAAGAATATGTGGTAGAAAGGCAAGTTCCAAAGCCGATTATGTTTAATGAGAAGGTTGCAAGATTTAAATATGAGGGTCTCAAGTTAGGAAACTTAAATGAAGAATTAAGTTATGAATTAAAAGAAGAGGAGGAAGAAACAAATGCTGAAGGGTAAATCAATCATCGAACTAACTGATGTGAGGACAAATAAGAAGGAGGTTTATGAAGAAGAAAACCTAATAACAAATGCTGTACCGGATTTGCTAAGACTTAATCCAATGGGGTTAATGTATCCCATAGGAGAATCTAGAATAACAGAATATGATAAAGAGATATTTCCAATAGCAAAAAAATGCTATGGAGGAATTTTACTTTTTGAAGACAAGCTGTTAGAAGATCCAGACAAAATATTTGCTCCATCGGATAATCAAATCATTGGTTTTGCATCAAATGATGTCAATCAGACAGATGCTCTAAAAAGAGGATCAGCCAATTTAACAGAAACGACCCAACTTGAAAATGGTCATAAGTTTGTTTGGGATTTTTCTACATCTCAAGCTAATGGGAGGATATTATCTTTAGCCCTCACACACTATAGGGGAGGTAAATACTTTTACGGAGATACTCATGGGAAAGATCCTTTTATTTTACTAAACAGGACTTATTTTTATAATAACCGAGAATTATCAGACAGCTTTAACGGTTGTGTTGAGATGGATTTAGAAAATAATTCATTAGTATCAATTTGGCCTATAGATGAAAAATCTATAGAGCTGATTAAATTGAAAGTGCCTTTTACAAGTATTGGTTTAGATGATTCTATTAATGGTAAAGCTAACTATACAGAAGAGAAAATTATTATTGATGTATCAGAATTTTTTAGTCAATGCTATGAATGGTATGAAACTTGTTTTTATGATGGTGAGGATGGATATTGGTACGGCTTTGGAACTAAAAGAGAAAAGTTAGTAAGAATAAAGATTAATAAGGATGATTATTCTACTAAAACTGATGTATGGTCTTTAAATAGTATACGTCTGCCTACTTTAGGAAGGTACAACAAAAAAACAAGTAGTTACTGTCATCGTTATAGCTATTGTTGCATTAAAAATGGATACCTTTATGTAATTGGCCAATATTCTACAGATAAAGTATATAAAATTAACATAAATAATCCTGTAGATATTTCAATAATAGAATTGGGAAAAAAAGTTGATATTAGTAGATATTCGGGAGAATACAACTATTTATATAATTGGGGTGATTATATTCTAGGATTTGATTTTGCTATAGATAAAAACGATCAAGTTATAGTGAAGGATGACCCTAGTTATGATGGTAAATTACCAAAATATTTAATGACGGAAGTAAAAACTATAGGTCCATTAGCTATAGGATTTGGTGGATATGAAGAAAAATTTTATAAGCTATTGTATCTACACACCCCATATCTAGGAACAATAAATAACCTATCAAGCCCAATATTAAAAACTGCAGATAAGACAATGAAAATAACGTATACATTAACAGAGGAGGAATAAAATGAATAAGTTTTTAGAGATATTAAAAGTATGCTTTACAGCTATTGGTGGTTGCCTAGGATTTTATCTTGGAAGTGTAGATGCTTTTATTTACACACTACTTGCTTTTGTAATAGCTGACTATTTGACAGGGGTTTTAAGAGCAGGGGTCGAAAGAAAGTTATCCTCTTCCATAGGATTTAAAGGGATAGCAAAAAAGATAATGATTTTTATAGTAGTAGGGATAGCAAATCTATGTGATGTAAATTTAATTAAAGGTGATGGAACAATGATAAGAACAGCCATCATCTTTTTTTATATAGCAAATGAAGGGCTTTCTATTTTAGAAAATTCTGTAGCTTTAGGATTGCCAGTACCAGAAAAATTAAAAAGAGTATTAGAACAATTCAAGGAGGAAAAATAAATGAGTAATAGTCCATTAGTACAAGCAAGAATTCTTTCACCAAACCATAGTGGAAGAAGAAATCAAAAGATTACTAAAATAGCAATCCACCATGCAGCAGGAGTTATAAATGGTAGAAATCTTGCTGGAGTATTTGTACCAAGGTCAAGACGTGCATCAGCTAACTATAACTTAGGATCCGATGGAGTCATTGTTTTAGGAGTAGATGAATCTAACAGACCATGGACAACCTCATCTTCTTGGTGTGACAATAGAGCAGTCACAATTGAAGTAGGAAACTCTACGAGAGGACCTCAGTGGTTAGTTTCTGATTACGTTTTAAATAGACTAATTGATTTAGTTGCAGATATCTGTAGGAGAAATGGAATCTATCCTTGTACCTATACTGGAGGTAAGGATGGTGTACTTCAAAAGCATGAATGGTATTCTAATACAAATTGTCCTGGACCATACCTTGGCAGTAAGTTCCCATATATCGCAAGAGAAGTCAATAAAAGACTAAGAGGAAATAATACTATTAGTAAATCAATAGGTGGACTATATAGAGTTAGAAAATACTGGTCTGATGTTAAAAGCCAGAAGGGGGCATTTAAGAATTTAGATAATGCCAAAAGATGCGCCGATAGATTTAGATTAAAGGTATTTGATGCTAATGGTAAGATAGTATATCCAGTTGGGAAGACAATCGATGAGTTAGCAAAAGAGGTTATAAGTGGAAAATGGGGGAATGGAGCAGAAAGAAAAAGAAGGTTAACTCAAGCTGGATATGATTATAAAGTGGTTCAGAAGAGAGTAAATCAGCTAATTTAATAAAATGATTGTGGCTTAATGGATTTTTAAATTAGAAATCTATTAAGCCTTTTTTATTTTACCATCCTATTTCGGTATTTCTTATGGCATATATTAAGACCTTAATATTACTCAAAAACACACCCTATGTCCTAAGGAATATAGGGGAAAGTAAAACAAGGTTAAAAATAGCCTTAATTTCTTTGCCTGTGATATAGGAGGTGGAGTATGAGAGTAGAGAAGTTTGAAGGTGAAAAAAAAGTTATAAAAACTGAATACACTGATATGGATTTAAAAGCAGAGCTTAATTTCTATCTATCCGATAAATTCATTCAAGACCTATTTCTTTTAGATGAAATCAGTCTTGAAGAATATAGGAAAATTAGGAGAGAAAACATTAAAAAATTCAGACCTATTCTTTCATAATTAATGCTATAAGACTTGATATATACTCGTTTGTACGGGAATATAGCTCTAAGAGAAAGTTGGTATTCTTGATGATGAAAAAATAAGTGCAGAATTATCATATATGGACAAAAAAGGATTTGAATGGTCTCTAATAGAAAAAGTTAAAGGGAAATTTCCAGAAAAAGAATTTGTTAAAATCTTCGGTCAAGTAAAAACAAGCATTGACAACAACGGAAAGGAGCATAAAAATG
>JAQYEZ010000084.1 GCA_028723425.1 Peptoniphilaceae bacterium
TCATCTAGGACATCACTAGCTGCAAGCCTTCCTACAATCCTATCTCTTAAAGCAAGTTTTTTGTTGTATTTATATCTACCAACTCTTGCTAAGTCATATCTCCTATCATCGAACAAAAGATTATTTATAAGATTTTGAGAAGACTCCAAAGATGCTGGATCTCCTGGTTTTAATTTTCTATAAATTTCAATTAAAGCTTCTTCAGAAGTTTCAGAATTTTCCTTCTCTAGGGTATTTCTTAAATGCTTAGTATCTCCCAAGGCCTCTATAATTTCTTCATTTGTTTCAAATAATAAGGCCCTAACCAAGGTAGTAGCTGGCAATTTTCTTGTTCTATCTAGCCTAACATTTACTGTATGAGAAGCATCAGTATCAAATTCTATCCATGCACCCCTGTTAGGAATAACAGTAGATGAGTACATATTATCTCCGGCCTTGTCAAGTTCACTTGCAAAGTAGACACCAGGACTTCTTACAAGCTGACTTACTATGACCCTTTCTGCTCCATTTATAACAAAGGTAGCAGAATCTGTCATCATTGGGAAATCTCCCATGAAAACTTCTTGTTCTTTTACTTCTTCTGTTTCCTTATTTATCAGTCTAGCCTTTACTTTTAAATCTCTTGAGTATGTTGTGTCACGATCTTTTGATTCTTCTATAGAATATTTTGTTTCTTCATCAAAATCATAGCCTACAAACTCTAAAATAAGTTTTCCGTTGTAATCTTCTATTGGGGAAATGTCTTCAAGGATTTCTCCTAAGCCCTCATCCAAGAACCATTGATAAGAGTCCTTTTGGACTTTTAAAAGGTTTGGTAAATCAAGGGCTTGAGGAATTTTAGAAAAGCTTACTCTTTCGGTCTTGCCGAAGAACTCTTTATGATATTGCACTATTTATTACTCCTTCATCTCTAACACATAGAACTTCATCATAGAAAAAATATCCATACTTATATATAAGCAAAAGTTCATTTTCTATGATTACTGACGATAATAAACATTAACTTATGCCTTGTTTTCATCATAAGTGAATATTTATTATGAAAATAAAAAATCTCGCTAAATTAGATTTCTAGCAATTGTTAATTATATCATCCTTTACAATTGTTTGTCAACTATTTCTACGAGAATAAGATTAAAAACGTTAAATAAAAAAATATTTATAGTATTATATGATAGAAAATCATTTTGTCAAATTTTCTTATAAAAAAGCCAGAAAAATTTTCTGACTTTTTATAAATAATTATTCAACATAGTTAATTTTCATATCATGGCTTTTGCCAACAAGTTCATGGTCTATTTTTCCTACAACAAGACCAGAAATAGGTCTAAAACCATCTGGTAAATTTAGACTTTTTATATAATTAGCACTAGATCCCAAAGCATGAACAAGTCCTCTAATGTAGCAAGATCCAAGACCCATTTCTGTTGCCTTTAAACAAATTGTTTGAATAATGCAACCACAATCTTCGTATTCACAAGTATCATTTTTAGATGATGAAACCATGATAAAACATGGTGCCCCAAATAGTGGGTCTGCCTGTTTATTTAATTTTTCCTTAAACTCATCACTCATCGCTTTTATAACTTCATCATTTGTAATAACTGTTATATTTACAGTATCATATGCTCCATGGCCTATTGGAGATGTTTTTGCCGCATCAATTAGTTTTTCTATATCCAAAGAGCTTAATTTTTCATCTAAAAATTTTCTTGTAGAAACTCTTTTTTCTAATACTTTATCAAATTCCATAACTACCACCTTTCAAAAAATATTATAACAAATATATGAATTTTCACCAATAAAAACCTACTTTTATGATATAATAAATGAAATTGGAGGAGATATGAAAGTTATTAGCAGATTATTAAATACACTAGCAGGTATTTTTAGAATATTAATGACCATGCTATTTTTGTGGGGTATTGTTTTTACAATTTTTGTGGATAGGGATTTATTGACTTCCTTATATGACCTCTTGGGTTTTGATTCTATAGCGCCAGAGATTATTAAGATAATAACAGCAATTATTTTTGCCTTTTTTTTCTTTATAAATCTTATTGTTTCACAAAGAATATTTAAGGCAAACAAAACAGGAAAATATCACATGTCCAATATGTTCTTTGGTTTTGTTTTTCTCTTGATAGATCTTGGCATGTACTTTTTTATAAGAGATAAAAATATATTTTATTTGTTTGGTTTTTCTCTGCTCTTAATCCTTGGTTCTATGATAGGGCTTGGAGCAAAGGCCAAAGGTTTATATAAAACTGAAGAAAATGAGCAAAGCTTAGAAGATAATTCTACACAAACTAATAAAGAAATAGAAGAAGAAGAAATTAATGATGCTAAAGACAAAGAAGTTTTAGAAAAAGAAATTTCCCAAACTTCTGATCATAATGATGAAGTTTATGAAAACAAAGAGAGCGTAAATGATAATTCTTTGCAAAAAGAAGAGCAACAAGAAAATGAAGATTCATCAAAAGACAAAAATCAAAGCCAAAAAACTGAAGAAAGTAAAGATAATCCTGTAGAAGAAAAAGATTCTTTGGACTTAGATGAAGCTAGTCAAACAAGTGAAGAAATTAACAAAAATGAAGATGAAAAATCTGAAATTTTAGAAAAAACTGAAGATAATAAAGAGGATTTGATCAAAGAGTAAGTATTAGCTTGCTCTTTTTTATTAAAAAAAGGAGGAAATATGAACAAAAAATACCTAGAACTTCTCAAAAAAAACTATCCAACAAGACCTGAACTTATGGATGAGTTAATTTCTTTAAATGCCAAACTTTATCTGCCAAAGGGAACCGAGTACTTCTTCTCAGACTTGCACGGTGAAGCCAGGGCCTTTATACATCTGTTAAGGTCGGCATCAGGCAATATCAGAGATAAAACTAGCCAATACTTTGGCGATACCCTAGTTAAAAAGGACCAAGATGACTTGGCAAATCTAATCTATGAGCCAGAAGAATACTTGCAAAAGCTAAAAGATGAAAAGCAAATAGATAATGATTGGTACACCATAACTATACACAGACTTGTAAACCTTTTCAGGTTTGTTTCAACCAAATATCCAAAAACAAAGGTTAAGGAAAAATTTCCTTCTTCCTATACTGAAATCATAGACGAACTTCTCTATACAAATGATTCAGAGTTTAACAAAAAACTCTACTATGAGAAAATTATAGAAAATATAATAAAATATAAATCCGCCGATGACTTCATAGTCATGTTATCCTATCTAATACAAAGAGTTTCTGTGGATGAACTTCATATAGTAGGGGATATTTACGACAGAGGACCTGCTCCCCACTTGATAATGGAGGAGTTAATTAACTTTCCTTCTGTAGATATACAATGGGGCAATCATGATATTGGCTGGATGGGAGCTGCTTGTGGTAATGTAGCCCTTGTCGCATCATCTATGTGCAATGCCCTTCAATATAATAACTTTGATTTTTTAGAAGAAGGTTATGGCCTAAATTTAAGACCTCTTTATGAATTTGCAGTAAAAACCTACAAGGATGACCCCTGCCAAAGATTTATGCCAAAAATTTATGAAGAAAATATCTATGATAAAGTCAATAAAGAGGTCGCTGCCAAAATGTTTAAGGCAATGTCTATTATCCGATTTAAACTTGATGGTCAACTTATAGAAAGAAATCCAGAATTCCAAATGGATAATAGAAACTTCTTACGTTTTGTAGATTTTGACAAAATGACCTACAAGGGAGCAAAACTTCTAGATACAAATTTTCCAACCATAGATCCAAAAGATCCACTAAGACTAAGCGAAGAGGAAGAATATGTAACATCAATCTTACAAAGAGAATTTCTAAAAAATCCTCTCTTGAACAAGCATATCAAATTTTTATACTCCAACGGCTCCATGTACAAAATCTCCAACGGTTCCCTGCTCTTTCATGGTTGTATTCCTTTAACAGAGGACGGAGAATTTGAAGAATTAACCATAAAGGATAAGGCCTACAAGGGAAAAGCCCTAATGGATGTTTTTGAAGCTTGTATAAGGAAAGCTTATTTTTCCAAAGATAAAAAAGGAATTTCCTATGAAAAAGATATAATGTGGTATCTTTTCTATGGAAAAAAATCTCCACTTTTTGGCAAAAGTCAATATTCCTATTTTGAAAATCTCTTGGTAGATGATGACAGTTTAAAGAAAGAAGTCATGAATCCTTACTTTGAACTTTCCAAAGATGAAAAAATATGCGATATGATTTTAGATGAATTTGGCCTTACAGGAGAAAAAAGAAGAATCATAAATGGACATGTTCCTGTAAAAGTAATCGATGGAGTAAGTCCTGTTAGGGCAAATGGCAAGCTATATGTTATTGATGGTGGTATATCTAAGCCTTATCAAAATAAAACTGGCATAGCAGGCTACACCTTGATGTTTAACTCCCACCACTTGGCCCTTGCAGAGCATCGAAACTTTCCTACAATTAGAAATAACATGGGATCTTATACTCCAAAAATGATTGAAACAGAAAAAATGATTCCAAGAATGCTGATAAAGGATACCGATAAGGGATGTGAAATCAAAGAAAGAATCGAGGTTTTAGAAGAACTTTTAAAAGCCTATGACAAGGGCATATTGAAAGAAAAGCCATAAAAAAATAGACTGTTGCAAAGATAATTAATTTGCAACAGTCTTATTTTTACTTATTTGTCATGGTTGTTTAACCAACTAACAGCTTTATCAATAGCTTTTTGAGCCATATCTAAGGCTTCGTTTAATTGTTTTTCATATCTTTTTGCTGATTGTGGCATCTTTTTCATTAAATATTTGATTCCATCAACCTTTTCCCTATTGGATTTGAGGGCTACTTTTATTTTGTAAACTATATCATTGCCATGGTTTACATCGTTAATCTCTTTAACAATTTTTTGATACTTATCAAGTATATCTAATACTTCTTTTTCCTTGTAAACCTTATTATCAAGCCAAATACTTTGGTATTCTTTTTCTATCTTATCAGCTGCTAAGATATAATCTGCTCTATATTTTTTAGGAATAGCTTCAAGTTTATTGGAGCTTATTGCAAGATTTGCTTTAAATAGCTCTGAAAGTAACCTATCTTCTCTATAAATATTATTTAAGGTATCAAGTAAATAACTTGACATAGGGCTAAGTTCATCTATTAGATTTTCTAACTCAGCTGTTGTTTTTGCATTAGTTAAAGCACTATTTGCCTTGATAAAAGCATCTTCCATATCTGCTAATTCTTTGTCAAAGCTAGCCTTATTAGAAGCACTCGCATCCATATAAGCTCTTGTTTTCTTGAATTCTCTAGCAAAACTTATCTTATCTTCTAAGATAGATATTTTAGATTTTAAGGATGTCTTTGCATCTGTAAAGGCTTGATCTTCTTGGCTAGCAGCATAAGAAACATTTATTGGCAAAGCTTCTAGTTTTTCTGATAAAAATAAACTTGAAAAGCCTAAAGCTAGTACCAAAGATCCTTTCACTAGCATTTTTTCTTAATCATAAATTTCCCCTTTCTATATACCAAAAATATAACTTTTTTGTATAAGCTCTTATTAATATTCTACTACAAATAATAAATAATTCATTTATTAATTCCTTATATTTTTACCCAATTATTTTATTTCTAAATAGCAAAATAATATCTTTTATTTGCTTTGGTCAAATAAAAATACGAAATATTTGACTGAGATTTTTCCAGAATAATTTTTGTTGCCATAAATTCATGATTATAAGAATTTACCGAACTTGGCCTTTTATAGTCTTTATCTATGCTTCTAGTAGCAGAAATCTTTTGATCAGAGATCAAAAAATAGTCGTAGGTAACAAAGTCCTTTTCATTTAATATTTTTTTATCAGATGTAAGAATTGGATCATCCCAGGTAAGGTCAATATTATACCAATCATCGTCAATTTTTACCATATTCCATATATGAAGCTGACCATCTGCCTTTATTACTCCTGTAGCATAATATGAACAAAGACCTGCCCTTTTTGCCATTATATCAAAAAGTGTGGCATAGGCATTGCATACTCCTCCTTTACCAAAGAGTATAGAAGCTGGAGAATAAACTGAATAGCCATTGGACAAATCATTAGAATCACCTTTATTATAAGAGTTTCTTTTTACAATAAAATCGTGTATAAGCTTAGTTTTCTCAAGATCTGTCATTTTATTATTAATATTATCATCAACCCACTTATTTACAAATTCATCGACTTTTTTCTCATCATCCTTAGTCTGCCTATAGGTCATAGCAAAGTCTACACTTTCTACAAAATTAACTCCATTTTCATTTGTTTGTTTATAATAGTTGGTTGAAATACTGCAAGCTTTATATATAGCATAATAGAAATATCTATCTGCCTGTAGGGCTTCTTCAAATATTGCATGAATTTTTTCTTCTTTTATATAATCATTTACTTGTATTTTAAATGTTTGATTTCTCTGTTTAAAATTTTCTTCTATTTCATCCTGAATCCTATCTTCAAGACCTTTTTCTTTTTTTGAAAGAGCCTTTCTATTTTCTATAAGTTTTTTTGAATCACTTATCCATTTTTCAAGCTTATCTATAGAATTCTTGGAAAATGTATCTCTATTGGCTTTTAGCATATAGGAACAAGCTTTAACGTATGCCTCCAAGTCACTATCCTCATCTGCCAAACTTATACTTGGCATTAAGAAAAATACTAGAGAAACAAAAAATAAAAATAGCAACCTACTTATTTTATTATTCATAGTCTATCCCTTTTGTATAATTGATAGATTTACTTTAGCAAAAAATAATGAATTTAGTATGTAAATATAGAAATATTAGAAGTAAAAAAGAGCTTCTCGCTCTTTTTTATATATTATTGATATTTATTTAAAAATGCTTCTGCCTTAGCTATGGAAGCTAAAGAGTCTTTTTTTGCTTGTTCTATAACATTTTTATATCTTTTTACTGAATTTGGCATTTTTTTCTCTAGATAAGCTATAGTATTTAGTTTACTTTTGATACTTTCTATAGATGCTTTAATAAGTACAATATTTGCTGATGTTGGCAAAAATTTTCTAGCAAGATCTATTTTCTTTGTAGCATCATAAAGTTGTTGACCTGTAGCTGTTTGGCTATTTACGATTGCTTGACCTTCTTGTATAGCTTTTTCATAAAGATCTACATCCTTTTTTTGAGCATTGCTATATGATTTGGTACTTCTAACATAGCTTAGATCAGCTAGGGCAAGTTTTAATTGTTCCCTTTGTGATTCAACTGCTGTGTCTGCTGCATAGGCAATATTTGAACCAACAGTTGTTTTTTGAGTAAAACTTCCAAAAGCGAAACTTGCTGATATAAATAGAGCAAGAGTGCTTGCTAAAATTTTCTTAAATATTTTCATGATTCCTCCCGTTTTAGCTATTTTTATTAGATTTATAACTATAATAACATTAATGCCTTATTATTTCAAACTATCAAAAAGGCTCTTGCAAATAAGAAACCTATTTTGCAAAAGCCTAGAGAATTTATTCATTTTTTAATTTATCAACTTCTTTGTTTAATTTTTCAATCAACTGATCAGTTTCATCAAGACTATTTTGAACTTTTTCTTTTTCAGAATCAGAATATTGAGGATTTTCTTCAAGTTTCATTTCAAGTGATCTTGCCTTTACCCTAATCTCAAAAATCTTATCTTCCAAATAAGAAATCTTTTCTTCCTTTGTCATACTCTCATAATCTTTATCGGTATTATTTTCATTATCTTCTTTACTTGATTCTTGGAGAGAAGATTTACTACTTTGACTAGATACAGGTATCATCTCTTTTGAAGATCCTGATTCTACATTTGTAGTATTTTTTTTACTGTTACAAGCTGAAAGCCCACCCATAGCTATAAGTATGGCTAAAGATAAACTTAAATATTTTTTATTTAATTTCATATATACTCCTTTGTAATATATTCTTTAAATTTATGGAGTTTCTATTTGTCTTTCTTATTAATAAATTTTGTAGCAATAAGAAGTACAAGTGCAATTACTGCTACTATAGCAAAGATTTTTACAGAATCAATACCTGTTCTAACTATTGATTTTGCCCCTTTATTATTAGCTTTAGGTACTGAAACTTTTTTAGGTTCCACTTTAACTTTGCTAGTTTTATTTATACTCTTATTTGGAACAAGTCTAGCTTTATTTTCTTCTTTATCTATTTCATTTGAGAAATTATTAATATCATCAACTGTTTTTAGATTTTCTTTATTAGAAAGTTCCTTATAGGTATTTAAAAGCTCGTCATATTTATCGCCTAACTTAGTTTTATTCTTATCAAGTTTATCTTTGGCACTTTTAAGAAGTTCATCGTAGATATTACCATCAAGAGCGTTTTTTGCCTTATCTAAAGCTCCTAAAAGTTGGTCACCCTTATTTTTTTCAAAAATTACTTCACCATTTTTGGACGCTTTTATATAATTTTCAAGCTTTTCTAAAGCCAAAGCAAAAGCTTTTCTCTTTTCTGCACTTGATCTAGTGTAAACTTCGTTTTCTTTTAAAGATTTAGCTTCTCTTATTTTTTCTTCATAAGAAGAATAAGCTGTGTTTTTATTATTAAAAATAAGCTTATCTAATTCTTTACCTTGGTTTTCTACATCGCTAATAGTCTTTTCCAAAACACTGATATCTTTATTTTCGACTTTTGCCCTATTATCACTAATAAACTTGGTAAACTTATCAAAATCTTCTTTACTTAGCTTATCCTTGTTCTTATTTAATTTATTTTCTAAATCATTTAATTTATTATTTAAATCTTCCTTTTTTATAGCTAGAGGATCTTTTTCCAAAATTTTAGCTATATATGCAGTATTTGCCTCAAAAGCAACTTTAGCCTTAGATATTTCCTCTACGCTAGCATCTGCTTTGTTAATAACTGCTATTGCTTTTTGAACTTCAGCTTTCAAAAAATCTAAATCTTCTTTTTTAAGGTCTTTATAATTTTGATTTTTTTCTATATCTTTAAATTTGTCAATTGAAGCGTAAAATTCTTTAATCAATTTTTGTTTTTCACTATCTTCTTTTTGATTAAATAATTTATAAGCATCTTCTTTTAATCCAACTTTTTCTCCGTCTTCTTTGCTACTATCAAAAGTTAAATAATCCCTTGCCTTTAAAATCTCAGCTATCTTATCACTAAGGGCCTTGTCATTTTTCTTTTCATCTTCTGTTTTAAGCTCTCCATTTTCTTTTTGATCAGAAATGAGGATTATTTCTTCTTCTGACAATTTATCAAAAATAGTAAGCTGATCAGTTTCATCTTTGCTAAATACTAAATTTATTAAATCTTTTTCTACCTTCAAATCATTGGCTTTTGCCTTTTCTTGATCTGTAAGATTTTCATCAACATTTAACTCTTTATTTAATTGATTTAATACAGCTATATAGCTATCTTTATATTTAAGCTTGTCAAAAAGCGGATCGTTTTGTAAATCCTTTAATTTAGTTTTTATATAGTCTAATAGAGACTTCTCTACTTCTTTATCAGTTACATTCTCCCTTGCATAGGAAATACTATTTGTCATTTTTAAAGATGAATAATCCTTTGAAAGACCTGCAGTAGATGTTAAGCTTATAGCAAGAGCTGCCATAAGAATTTTTTTTGTAAATTTCATATTTTCTCCCACTTATATCTTATTTTGCATATGCTAAATAAGATTTTTTTCTAAAATTAAATTCTACTCTTATTATATAATATTTAAAATTTTATACAAGAAAAAAAGTCCACCTTAATCAAAACTTGCAAATCCAGTAATAAGTAAAAGTTATTTCTTTATATAATTATCTTTTGTTTTTCTTTGAATTTTACATTTTCTACATATTTTTTACATATTTAGCATGTATTATAGCAACTGTAAGCAAGATTAATGTAATTATTTTGTAACCATTGTAACAGAATACCCTTGAAAATAAGACTAAATTAAGGCTAAGCAAGGTAAAAGTTACAAAAATATTAAAACTTAAATTGGAAAGGTAATTAAATGAAAAATATAAAAAAATATGCTTTAGCTATAGCTTTAGTAATTCCAGGAATGTTATCTTTAACAAATAAAGCTGATGCAGCAAAAGCAAAACTAAATGAAGAAAAAGCAAGCTCTGTTAACGTCAGAAGCGAGGCTAAGGTAGGCGATAATATTCTTGGACAAATTTCTGATACCAAAGAATATGAAATAAAAGATAAAGTTTCTAACAACAGCGGAAACTGGTTAAAGATAGATTTTAATGGAAAAGAAGCTTTTGTTGGTGCACCTTGGTTTGACCTTATCGAAGAAACAGAAGTAATTGCTCCTTCAAACTTTAGAGAAAAAGATACAACAAGCTCAAAAATAATCAAAGTTCTTAATAAAGGCGATAAAGTTATAGTCCTTGACCAAGCTAACAACGGCTATTATAAGGTTAAATATGAGTCAAAAGTAGGCTACCTTTATGCACCAAACTTAGACCTTCAAATTGTTCAAGTAGCACAAACAAATACTCAAACTACTAGCGCATATAACTATGCTGCACCAAGTACTCAAACATATACTAACAATACTTATAGCGCACCAGCTCAAAACTATTCAAATAACAATTCCTATGTAGCTAATAGCTCATCTGCCAAAGAAATTATAGCTCAAAGAGAATCCGGTGGATCTTACAATGCTAGAAATGGCCAATACATAGGTCGTTACCAATTGTCAGCATCTTATCTAAATGGAGATTATTCTCCAGCTAACCAAGAAAGAGTTGCAGATAATTATGTAGCCCAAAGATATGGTTCTTGGGAAAATGCCCTAGCATTTTGGAATAACAACGGTTGGTATTAAAATAAAATAAGATAAATTTAAAGAGGAAATCCACAAGGAAATCCTCTTTTTTTATGAAATTATTATTTGCTTATCCAAAAACTCCTCTATTTTTTTATATTTGGGCAAATATCTTTCTACTAGCCTATAAAAGTCTTTGGTGTGACCTTTTTCCAACAGGTGGACCAACTCATGAACTACTATATATTCCAAACATTCTATATCATATTTTACAAGTTCAAAATTAAGACTTATGCGTTTTTTTGTAATATTGCATGTGCCCCGCTTAGTTTTCATCTTTCTAATAGTAAAGCCATTTATTGAAAGGCCCATTTGGTCTTGGTATTTTTTTAGAAAAATACGAGCTTTTTCTTTTAGTAGATCTCTTAAAAATTTATCAATCTTTTTTTCTATCAAATTTTTATCGTTTTTATCCTTAATCATAAGCATAAGCTTATTATCTTCTAAAAGAATACTATTTTTTTCAGACTCCAAAACTTCTATCCTATATTCTTTGCCAAAAATTTGGATATCTTTTCCATCTTCATAGCTTTGGATTTTGTCTTTAAAGAGGTCTACTTGTTGGTTTATTGTCTTTTTTATAGACTTTATGTTCTTTTTTATAAGCCCTTTTATCATCTTATCACTTATATATTCAGGAGAAGATGCAACAACTTTGCCATAAGGTGGAAGTACCCTAATCCTAATATTTTTATAATTTTTTCTCTTATCAAGCCTCACTTTAAGTCCCTGGACTTGTATATATTTTCTTTTCATTATTTAATATCTACCTTTTCATAATATACATAGCCGTTAGTTTCAAGTGTAAAAACATTCAGTCTGTCTGTGGCAATATTTTGAAAATCATATTTTTCGTAAGCATCTATAAGATTATAAGTTTTGGTATTTGGAAGTCTTAATATAAACTCATTTTTTAATCTAAAATGATTAGGAAAAACATAAATCAACTGATCTTGGTCCTTATCAAGCTTAGAAAAGCCCCTATCCCTTAACTTGATCTCACTTACAATTAATTTGTAGGTAAACTTATCTAGCTTTTCTATAGCCTCAAATTTTCCTTTAAAATTAGAATAAATTTCTGTGCCGTCTTTTTTATCCAAAAACTCTCCATCAAAGTCCCCATCATCAGACCTAAAGACTATCTTGCAAAATGAATTCTCATCTTTACCCGAGTTAAGTTCCAAAGTTTTTTTATCAAGAAGAGTTAAAATATCGCTTTCATCATAATAATCAGGCTTATCTATAAGCTCCACTTTTTTACCAGAAGTTGCATTATATAGAGATTTTTTATTATTATCTTCTTTTTTATTATTGAAATAATTTATAGAAAAAATAGCAAAAATTACTATAAGTACTAGCCAAAAAGTAGTTTTTAAATATTTCATAATTTCTAACACCTACCCCTATCATAAGTTTAAGAGAAAAACTATAAGATAATTTTATCAAATTAATTAAAGTATACCAATACTTAAAAATTCGCTAGTCTAAATATAGCTAATTGTTCTTATGACAGGCTTTATTTTATCACTTTTATAAAGATTTAAGTAAAAGAGATAAGCTATAGATTTTTATCATCAAAACTATATGAATTTTGATTATTTAAAAGCTTTTTTATATTTGAAAGCCTAATAGAATAATTTAGGATAAAATTTAGACCCTCATTAATTAAAAATATGGCTACTAGTAGAATAATAACCCTGATAAACTCTGATGCCTTTGCAAAAATTGCATTTATATTAAATAAAATAATAAGAGCAAGCACTATAAAGACTATTCCAAAGATTATCTTTTGCATAGCTTTTGGTTTTTCTTGATCAATAATATTTTCTACATAAATCCTATCATTCTTTTTTAAGCTATACATCATTCCATTATCAACAAATTTGTATTTTTCCTTTTGTCTGTTTGACAAGTAAACAAAAAAAGCTGCCAAAATCAAAAGTATTAGACTTGAAATTATCTTTAAAGTAAAAATAGTTTTTAAGCTAATATCCCTAAA
This sequence comes from Peptoniphilaceae bacterium, assembly GCA_028723425.1. Classification (GTDB taxonomy): domain Bacteria; phylum Bacillota; class Clostridia; order Tissierellales; family Peptoniphilaceae; genus Anaerococcus. The sequence continues at coordinate 12,831 of JAQYEZ010000084.1, forward strand.
TATAGTTGGAACTATCTTATCTAAAATAATAATTAAAATTGGAATTAACAAGGCAAAATAAATTCCCATAGATAAATACTTGGAAACTTTTTTTGACCTTTCTATATAGCCCTCGCAGTCAAGCCTAGTAAGACTAATCCCCCAATAATCATCTCTATTAAAATCTTCTATATTCTTATAAGATAGGCTATCATCTGTAAAGAAATCCCTTTTTATACCAAAAATTTCAGAAAGTTTTCCATATAAAAAATCATCTGGCAAAGACTTACCCTTTTCCCAATCATTAATTATCTTGGTAGAAAGACCAAGTCTCTCTCCGAGCTCATTTTTACTAAGACCATATCTTGTCCTAAAAAATATCAATTTGTCAGAAAATGACATAAAACACCTCACTTTATCTAAAAAATTACTTTAATTTACAATATATATACCCAATTTAGACATGATTTTGATATAAGAAAAACAGCAAGAAACTTGCTGCCATCAAAAACACTATTCAACTTCACCAGAATAATCCATAAAACCGCCAATATTTTCAACATCCTTATAGCCCTTTTGCCTAAGAATATTTTCTGCCTTATCTGACCTTGACCCACTCAAACAATAAACTAAAATTTTCTTATCCTTGTTTGTGATAATATTTTCTGCTTGGTCAATTTCAGAAAGTGGGATATTGATAGCTTGTGGTATATGACCCTTTTCATATTCATCTTTTTCCCTTACATCCAACAAAACAGCATCCTTTGTTTTCTCAAACTCTTTTATCTTATCATCTATATCAAAAGATTTAAATAAATTAAATAATCCCATAATGCCTCCCCTTTCTATTTCATACTATATAATTAAATCCCAAGAGTCAATACTTTCAAAGCCAAAAAGCATAAAAATAGGCAAAAATAAAGTCGACTAAAATTTCTTTACACTTTAGTCGACTCTATTTTATAGCCTCACTGGTACATGAAAAACTTTTAGGTTCTATCACGCTTTTATTGTCCTTTCCTGACTTCTATAGTCTATATATAACTAGCTGTATTGTCCAAATACACTTACATCACTAGTTTTCTCCTTACCTTTTTAAGGTTTCTTTAAAACATTGTTTTAATTTTTGATCAAATCTACTTCTTTTGTAACTCCTAAAGTTACCCGACTAAATTTTCAATTTAATATTTATATTAAAACTATTATTCTATATCCTATCCTTTAAAATTAATACAAGATAGGTCTTATTTGTACATTGGACCTGTACCTTTCTTTTTTTATCAAAAGATTTATATTATCAAACATTTAAGTCTACTAAACTTCGTCCTATATGCTTATATATAAAAATCTTTATGATATCTGTTTACATCTGTTCATCACTTATCTATATTATTAGATATTATTATAATCTAGTATTCTTTATGAATTTTTCTCAAATCTGCTTACAAGTTTTATTCTTTTTACAAATTTTCAATTTTGATTGGCTCTTTATCAAGTTTCACTACTAAGCTTCTCTTAATTTTTAGAATTATCCTTTTAAATACTAGCATGTACCAGTGAGCTTTTACAGAAGAACTATTTGATGATTTAGTTAACTTTTTCCATCTCATCTTCTGTTATTTATATTATACCCAGGCATTTTTTATTTAAACACTTTTTTTAATTTTTTTAAAGATTTTACAAGTAAATTTTTCCATGAGCTTATTTTTTACAAAGCCTTATTTTCCTTAGTTTTAAAGAGTTAATCTTTATGCTATTATATTTTTATGAATAATCTAAAAATTTTATTAGCAATCTTTTTGCTAAACCTAATTACTTTTATTTTTTATGGACTTGATAAGGCTTATGCAAAAAAACACAAGCGGAGAATTAAAGAATCTCATCTAATTTTAATGGGACTTTTGGGAGGAGGAATAGGAGGACTTTTGGCTATGAAAGTCTTTAAGCACAAGAGTAAAAAATTATATTTTTATCTTTTTAATTTTTTAGGAATTATCTTTCTAGTATTTTTCATTCTATTTGCTCTATAAATAGAGATTTTTAGCTGATTATTAAAATATTGTTTTGGGCAAATATATAAGGTAAAGAATTTTTAGGTAAAGTGTAAGAAAACAGAGGTGAATAATGAATAGAAAACTTAAAAAAAATGTTCAAGGAAAAGCAAATGTTGACGGAGCAGGTGTTCATCTTCTCAATGTTTTAACCAGAGAAACTATGTATGACTCAGATCCACTCTTACTACTTGATGCTTTTGATTCTACAAATTACGAAGACTACAAAGCTGGTTTTCCTATGCATCCACACAGAGGCATCGAAACTATCTCCTATGTTTACCAAGGAATTATGGTTCATAAGGACTCTTTGGGCAATGAGGATGCTGTAAAAACAGGTGGTGTCCAATGGATGACTTCAGGTTCTGGTATTTTCCATGAAGAAATGATGCCAGAAGTTGATAGGCTTTTTGGAGTACAACTTTGGTTAAATCTACCAAAAAAATATAAATGGGTAAAGCCAGAATATAAAAATATAGCAAGTGAGGATATTAAAGAGATTGACTTTGGTGGAGGCTATTTAAGACTTCTTGCCGGATCTTATAAAGCTTATAAGGGCTATCAAGCTAAATACTTGCCAGTATCTTATTATGATGTTCATATAAAGCCAAACAAGTCTTTTGATCTTGATATAAATGAAGATGATTCTATAACCTTATTTTCTTTGATAGGCGATGTATATGTAGATGATAAAAAACTTCCAAACTTTAATGCAGGTCTTACAGAACTTGGTGGAGATAAATTATTCTTAGAAAATAAATCAGACCAAGAAATTTCTGTTCTTGTCTTTATCTCAAAAAGAATAGATGAGCCTATTGCCTGGACTCCTGGTCCTATAGTTATGAATACCCAAGAAGAGCTTGACCAAGCCTACAGGGAAGTAAAAGAAGGAACTTTCATAAAAGATAAAATCGATATGCATAAATAGCTTTTTAGAATTTTTAGCCCTTGTTTTAATTAATTTTGAAATAGGGGTTTTTAAGTAAAAAAAATAAGTCAACCAAAATATCTTTATATTTCAGTCGACTTATTATTTACTGGCACCAACTATTGATTTAGGTTCAATCACGCTTTTTTTCCTTTCTATGTTTTTACCAACATGTTCACTTGTCGTAACTTTGTTTTATATTATGAAATTTTACATCAATCTTCTCTTATTTTTCCAACTTGAAAGATAAGACTAGTAACTTTACTTTCTAAGATTCAATTTTTATGTTATCTTTAGCTTATCCTGAAGAATGTCAGATGACTTAACTTTTTACACAATTACCACCACTTCTTCCTTGTTTCTTATGTCAAGCTTTTTTATACTAAAAATTCATCAAACATATAAATCTTTATAGCCTATAATTTTCTACGACTACTTATTTTATTTCAATTACCAAGTTTAATTTTTAATCCAAATCTTTTTTAAGATTTCCAATCTTTAATCTTTGTATATCTACTTAATAAGCTAATCTTTTTTGTAGAAAAATTTATAAGTTTACTTAGTTTTATTCAATTTTCTTTAGGCTTGGTGCCAGTTTGTAAAGGTTTTTCCTTTATCTGTTATTATAATACCCAGAGATTTTTATCTTAAACATTTTTTTAAGATTTTTTCATAAATTTTATTATAGCCTTACTTGTTACAATAAGTTCATCTATTAATAAGTACTCTTCTTTAGTATGAACTTTTTCCATACCAACTCCTATTATTATGGAATTAAATCCTTGATTAGCAAAAAAGTTTGCATCTGATCCTCCTCCTATTATTTGAAACTTGGCATCTACTCCCAATTCCTTATAGATTTGTTGAAATTCTTTGGCAAATTTTAAATCATCCTTACTGCTTAGGCTAGGATAATCTTCTTGGTAGGAAAATTTGTAGCTTGCCCCTAAATCATAAGTTATTTTTTTAGCCAAATTTTCATAGGAATTAAGAATTTTCTCAACTCTTTCTTTTTCGTGTGATCTGATTTCACCACTTGCAAAAGCATAGTCTGGGACAACATTTGATGGGAAATTTGAAGAAATATAGGAAATATTGGCAGTAGTTATTTGGTCAATCCTTCCATTTTCCATATAAGAAATAATCCTTGCTAATATTTTTATAGCATTGATTCCCTTTTCTACTTCTATGCCTGCATGGGCACTTTTGCCAAAGACTTCTATTTTATAAGTATAAGCAGTAGGTGCCTTAATAGCTATAAATTTTGAAGGACCCGCATTATCCAAAACTATGATATTTTTGCAAGGATTCATGTGCCTATAGACCTCATCCCACTTTATAGACTTTGCGCCAAGCATGCCTTCTTCTTCACCTGGAGTAAAGATAGCGTATATATCCTCATATTCATCTACATTTTCTACCATATATTTCATAGCATAAAGAATACAAGCAATTCCAGCCTTATCATCCCCACCTAGGGTAGTTGTTCCATCACTTTTCCAAATTTTATCTTCCTTTATTATTTTTAGACCCTGGTTAGGTTCTATAACATCCATATGAGCAGAAAAACTTATACCCTCTCCTTTTTTCTTGCCTTTAATTTTTGCAAAAATACTTGGCGCATTTCCTCCATAAAGATCATATGACTTATCAAGATAAATTCTGCTCCTAAATTATCAAGAAATTTTATTATATACAAAGCTAGGGCTTTTTCATTTCTACTTGGTGAATAGATCATCAATAGCTCTTCTAATATTTTTAAAAGATCTTCCTTATTAAAATTTTTCATCTCTTTCTCCTCTTTTCTGGTTAAAATCAAGATATCATCATATGAAAAACTTGTCAAAATTTAATAGGCTAAACTATATTTAGCTAATAATTTTATACAAAAAAACATAACTATTAACTACATTCTTTAATACTTTCCTTTGCTAACACTTTATCCTATTGATTTTTTTGCGAATTTTAAGTAAAATATCATTTAGACTTATATTTCAATAATATATAAACAATGGAGGTCACTATGAAGAATAAGTTAAAAAAATTATTATCAACTCTCCTAATCTTTCTTATAGTCGTAGGAATTGCTTCCTGCTCAAATAACCAAGATAGGATGATGTTTGGAACAGGCGGCAGTGCAGGAACTTATTATTCCTATGGAGGAGTTTTGGCCCAATACTTCAAAAAATACGCAAATATTAGGGTAACTGCTGTTTCTACAGGAGGTTCTAAGGTAAATATAGAATCAATGAAAGATGGCGACTTCCAGATGGGACTTAGTCAATCAGATGTAATGACTTATGCTTGGAATGGAGAAAGGGCCTTTGAAGAAGATGGCAAAGTGGATAATTTCAGAACTCTTGCTGCCCTTTATGCAGAGACTGTACAACTAATAACCATGGATAAATCTATAAACAATGTTGGTGACTTAAAAGGCAAATCTATCTCTGTTGGAGAAGCTGGTTCTGGAGCTTTCTTTAATGCTGTTGATGTTTTAGAATCTGCAGGCTTAACTTTAGATGATATAAAACCTCAATATCAGTCCTTTGAAGATTCAAAGGAATCTTTAAAAGATGGCAAAATTGATGCAGCCTTTATAGTTGCAGGTGCTCCTACCACAGCAATTACAGAACTTGCCACAACAAATGGAGTGAAACTTGTAAATATAGACGGTACTTATAGAGATAAAATTATTAAAAAACATCCTTATTATTCTAAGCTTTCTATTCCAAAAGGAACTTATCCTAAACAAGATAAGGATGTGGATACTATTGCCGTACAAGCTAGCCTAATAGTTGACAAAAACGCTAGCGAAAAAGTTGTTTATGACTTAACAGCAGCAATCTTTGATCATATAGATGAAATTAAAAAAGAAAATGCCAAGGGTGAAGAACTTAATCTAGAAAATGCTTCTTCCATAACTACAGTTGCCTATCACAAAGGTGCTGCCAAGTACTTTAAAGAACACGGCATAAAAGTTAAAACTTCAAACTAGGAGGAAATAATGAAAAATACTACTAGCACAGCAAAAAATCACAAGGTTGATTTAGATCAAGTGATGAAAAAATATGACCTGGAAGCAAACACTCGTCTTTGGACAGGAACTTATGAAAAAATATTAAAAGCATTTCTGGCCTTATTTTCACTCTATTGTATCTATGTAACCTTGTTTGCAACATTTTTGGAAGAAATAAGACTTACATCATTTTTGGCGATGATAGTTCTTTTGGGTTATTTACTTTATCCTGCCAAAAAAGGTATACAAAAAGAAAATCACATGCCCCTTATTGATCTTATCCTAATGGTTTTGGGATCAGCATCTTACTTTTATTTTACCTTTAATGCAGAAAGTATAATAAAACAAGGCACAAAATTTTCATGGCTACAAATAATCATTGGTATAATAGCTATTATTTCTCTTTTCGAGTTAGCGCGTAGGTGTGTAGGACTTCCAATTTTAATTGTAGCATCCTTCTTTATTATTTACGCTCTAGCCTATGGCTTAACCAATCCTGAATTTTTTGGTAGAGTAAAATATTTGGTTAGAAACCTCTTTTACACCAAAGAAGGAATTTTTTCGACACCAATTAATGTAGCCTCAAAATTTATAGTCGTATTCATTATCTTTGGAGCCTTTCTTGAAAAAACTGGTATTTCACAATTTTTTATAGATCTTGCTAATGGTATAGCAGGAAGATTTGCAGGAGGTCCTGCAAAAGTTGCAGTTATATCTTCTGCACTTTGTGGTATGGTATCAGGCTCTTCTGTAGGTAATACTGTAACTACAGGATCTGTTACTATCCCTATGATGAAAAAAACTGGATATGAGGCTGACTTTGCCGGTGCTGTTGAAGCATCTGCATCAACAGGCGGACAAATAATGCCACCTATAATGGGAGCTGCGGCCTTTTTGATGGCTGATTTTGTAGGAGTAGCCTATTCAGATATCATCAAAAGAGCAATCCTTCCAGCTGTTTTATACTTTGCCGGTATATTTATTTCAGTCCATTTGGAAGCAAAAAGGCTAAACTTAAAAGGTATAGATAAAAATAAGCTACCAAAAATGAAAGATTTAGTAAAAAGAACTTATCTATTATTACCTCTAGTATGCCTAGTTGTCTGGGTTTCTGGTAATTATATGACTATGCAAAAGGCAGCTAGCCTTGCTATTATACTCTCTATAGGAGTTTCCATTCTTGATAAGGATACCAGAATGTATCCTGCAAAAATAGTTGATGCCTTAGCTCAAGGAGCACAATCATCAATAACAGTTGCAACAGCCTGTGGTATAGCAGGTATCATAGCAGGAACTATAACTATGACAGGCCTTGCCAATGAGCTTATAAATGGAATAGTTTCTCTTGCAGGAGATAAGCTAATTATAGCTCTAGTCCTTACCATGCTTTGTTGTATTATCCTAGGCATGGGCGTTCCAACAACAGCAAACTACTGTATCATGGCAGCAACAACCGCTCCTATCCTAATCCGTATGGGAGTACCGGTTATAGCTAGTCACTTCTTTGTATTTTACTTTGGTATAGTCGCAGATATAACTCCACCAGTTGCCCTTGCAGCCTATGCTGGTTCTGCTATAGCCGACTCAAATCCAATGAAAACAGCTATAAATGCTTCAAAGCTTGCCATTGCAGTATTTATAGTTCCTTATATCTTTGCCTATAGTCCATCCATGCTATTGGTTGATACTAACTCAATCCAAGTTATTAGGATAGCCCTAACTTCCCTAATAGGAATCTTTGGAGTTGCTTGTGGACTTGAAGGTTATTTATTTACCGATATGAAAATGATTAATCGTTTGGCTATAGTATTTGGTGGACTTATGCTAATCCACCCTGCAAGTCTTACAGACCTAACAGGATCTCTAATAGTTATAATTTCAATAGCTTACAACTATCATTTAAGTAAGAAAAATAAAAATAGATAAATTTATTAGCAATAAGCTTAAAATTTTGCAAATTAAAAGAAGTTAGTTAGCCTAGCTTCTTTTTTTTTTACAAATTATTGATTAAAATCTTTAAAATTTTGATTTTTACTTTTTTCTTCTTTTATTTTTTTATAGTCATTGGCAATATCTAAAATCGACTTATGTTTTACTTCTTTTGTATGACTGTAGGCAGGTGTAATTTGCCCATTTTCTTTTAAATAAACTAGCTCATATTTGGTCAAATTTAGTTTTTTATACTTATCTTTTTTTATTGGCAAAGTCTTCTCATTGCCTTTTTTATCTACTATAACAAGCTTATAAATATCTCTTTCTTTTATATAAGAAGAAGTTTTAACAGCATATGCTAAATTTTTCAGCTGTTCATTTACCTTTTTATCTTTTTTCTTTCCAAGAAAATATAAAATTGTCATACTAACAACAATAGAAACAACTATTGCTATAACTTGATATTTAAAGTATTTGCCAACAAGAACTCCAAAAACTGTTCCTATTAGTAAGCCGTATCCCAAATATCTGCTTGTATTTTTACTTGTTTTTTGAGGATTTAATTGACTATTATACATAAGCTCTCCCTATTCTTTTATAAATATTATAAGCTAAAAGTAAAAAGCTTACAAAAAATTTAGAAAAGTTTTAAAGAGAACCATTTTCTATTTTTTCCCTTTCATTTTTAATAATAAATAGAATAATTTTTACCATGGCTATGGCTAGGATAATATGTCCAATTCCTGCAAGGCCTTCAAAAGCCTTTAGATACATTGTTTTGTTTGGATTGTTAATTACTTGCCATAAGCCTATGGATATCATAGCTATAAGAGTTATAAATAATCCTGTTAAATATAAGCTAAAATTTTTACCTAATTTTCTTATCCTATCCAAAGAATAATCCTTGCTAATTAGATATAGTATTATGGAAAACACAAAACCCAAAACCAAGATATGAGGATGAAGCTTACTTAAATGTGTTTGTCCTGTGTAATTATAAAATTTTGTAAATTCCCTATAAAAAGCACCAAATCCAAGTCCCAAAATTAGGCTAGTAAAACTTAAAGATAAAAACTTTTCTCTATCAAAACTTGCTATGAATATCTTTAGTCCACTTATTACAATAAATAAATAAGCCAAAGTTTTAGGCATCATAAGAGCACCCACAGGTGGATATTTGTCCGCAAAAAGTACTACAGGTATATAAAAAATAAAGCTTAAACTAATCAAAAGCCACATATTTTTAAGGTATGGTAGACTCCTTTTCTTATAAGAGAAAATAATTAGCAAAAGCCCCATAATAGCAAAAGGAATATTCCTATAGATAGCAAAAGCATATGACTCATTTCCACTTGCCCATTTATTTTGAGGTAGAAGACTTATAACAATCCTAAGAGTAGCAAGAATATAGATTAGGTATGCTTTTTTCTTATCAAAATCTCCACTAACTCTCCTATAATAAAAATAATATAGTAAGTAAAAGAAAGTCATGGTAATAGATGTAACCATTTTTCCATATGATAAAAAAATATAATTTCCTTCAAATCCTTTAGGGCTAAGATATGAAATTATCCTTGGCAATAAATGAAAACTATCACCAAGACCCAAAACTACTGCCATCAATCCAAAGATTTTTGCATTTTTATTATTTTCTACTAACAAGATCAAACCAAAACTTATAACCAAAATTAAGTAACTTAAATCAAAAAATATTTCAAAAATTCCCATATTAATCTCTTCCTTCAATTCCCTTAGTTATCCATTCTACATTTTTCATATAAACTTTAACAAACTTATTCCTATCCCATTGTTCATAGAAATTTCTATAAATTATATTGTGAACAACTGCCTTTACAAAAAGTATAAGGTCCCTATCTATATCCTCCATCTGCCCAAAATCCTTATAATCCTTATACTTATCCTTAAATTCCCTAAATTTCTTTTCCAAATTTTCACTAAAACCCAAATACCAATTTTTGTATAAATTGTAGGTCTCTTTTTTAAACAAATTATCAGACAAAAAGTTACCGTACTCAAGTAAGGCCTTAGTGAAATCAAAACTATTTTTCTTTAAAAGCTTCATAAATTCATAGTGTATATCACTAGTTTCCCTTGCCAAGACTGTAAAATAGGCATCTTCCAATGATTCAAAATATTGGTAAAAAGAACCCCTCGGTATATTTAGTTTCTCTGCAATTGACTTTATAGAAACTTGATCAAAAGTCTTTTTTTCAAACTCTTCCTTCAAAACCTTTTTAATTCTCTCTTGCTTTTCATTGTCTATATTATAAAAAGTTTCTTTTGGCATAGTACCTCCCCAAAATGACACCCTGTCACTTAGTTCTTATTATAATGACACCCTGTCACTTTGTCAAGAATATTAATAAAAAAAGCTCACCCCGCAGAGTGAACCCTATTATTTATTTTGTAGTTTCTACTATTATCTTTATAACTTTTTCTATATCAGTATTTGGATTTAGGAAAGCAAGTCTTAGTATAGTTTGACCATCTATGGATGAAGGAAGGCATAAAATTTTTCCTTCTATAGCAAGTTTATGGGACCAAGCTTCATAGTCTTCTTTTTTCCAAGTTTTTCTCTTAAATACAACTATCGATAAAACAGGCTCTAAAATTAGCTCTAAGTGCTCTGTTTCTTTTATAGCCTGTGCACATTTTTTGGCATTTGCTAAACACACTTCAATAGCTTCTGTGTATTTTTTGCTACCATAAGTTACCAAGGAATACCACAAAGGAAGGCCTCTGGTTCTTCTTGAAAGATGAAGAGCCATATCTGATGGATTAATTTGAGAATGATCCACCCCATCCAAGTATTCAGCATGTTGACTGAAAGTTTGAAAAACATTTTCTGGATTTTTATAGATCAACATACAGCAATCATAGGGAGCAAATAGCCACTTGTGGGGATCTACTATAAAGGAATCGGCATTTTCTATACCCTTATATAAATCTCTTATGCTTGGTGCAAGTATACCTGCCCCACCGTAGGCCCCGTCTATATGTAACCAAATATTATTTTTCATACAAATTTTAGATATACTTTCCAAATCGTCTATAATACCGGTATTGGTAGTACCTGTACTTGCAACTACTGCAAAAATTCCATCATAATTTTCGATAAGATTTTTTACACTTTGCCCTGTCATTCTGCCCATATTATCGGTCTTTGCTATCAAAAGTTCTACATCCAAAACCTTGGCTATAGTTTTTACAGATGAATGAGTCTGTTCAGAAATAATTAGCTTATAACCATCTTCTGGTCTACCATTTGGATATCTGCCCTCTTTTTTCCATATTTTTCTTTTGTAATCTCTAGCACAGGCAAGAGCCGAAAGATTTCCGTAAGTTCCTCCAGCAACAAAGGTTCCTATTGCTTTATCACTCCATGATAGTTTCTTTTTCATCCAGTCAATTACTTGATTTTCAGCAAAAATTGCACCTGCTCCTCCTTCCCAAAGTCCTCCAAAAACATTGGCAGCCGATACCACCTCATCAAAGGCAACACTAGCCTTGGTTGGGGCGCATGGTATATAGGCAAAATTCATTGGATCATCTGCCGAACGGGTTGCATTATTTAAATTTTCAAAAATCTCCAAGGCTTTTTTTGGTCCAAGTCCTTCTTCTGTTATAGTATTTCCTACAATTTTTCTCAAAGTTTCGGCAGAAAGTGCAGTAGTCTTTGGGTCAGATCCAGAAACCGTTCTTTTTTTTGCCCAATTAAGGCTAAGTTCTACCGCCTCGTCTTCGTGATTCCAAAATTTATTATTCATAATTCACCTCAATCTTCTTTATAGTAAAATATTTAATCTCTCCTCTAAAATAAGATACAAGAAATAAATCAGGACTGCAAGAGTATGCCTTGGTATATTAAAGTAAAAAAGTGATATAAATTTTTATCTTTATCTACATAAACAAAAACTTCTCCATCAATATTGTGGAGAAATTTTTAGTTCTAGGAATAAATCATTGTATAAAATTGTACTTTTTTGACCAAGATGTTTAAATACTTCAAGTTTATTTATTATAGCATCTTTAGGATAAAGAGTAGGATCTTCCAAGGATTTTTTGTCTAAATATTTTTTGGCTTCTTTGTTAGGAGTTGAATAGCAAATGTATTCTGCATTTTGGGCAGCAACTTCAGGTCTTAATAAGTAGGAAATCAAGGCATAGGCTCCTTCTTTATTTTTGGCTGTTTTTGGTATTACCAAGGTATCAAACCAAATATTTGATCCTTCTTTTGGTATAACATAGCCCAAGTTCTTATTTTCTTCAAGGGCTATTGCAGCATCCCCATTAAAACAAATTCCAACACTTGCCTCTCCTTGGGCCATATAAAGCCTTATTTCATCAGCAAGTATAGCCTTAACATTTTTCATAAATCCTTTTAAATCATCCCTAACTTTTTTTAGAACTTTTTGATCTGTTGTATTTATGGAATAACCATTTGCTAAAAGTCCAATTCCTAGAGTTTCCCTGGCTCCATCAAAAATTAATATTTCATTATTAAACTTTTTATCCCAAAGATTTCTCCAAGAAGCAAAGTCCTCCTTCTTGTACTTGGTTTTATCATATACTATACCAAGTGTACCCCAAAAGTATGGTATAGAATATACATTATTCCTATCATAAGCTGGATTTAAAAATCTCTTATCGATATTTTCCAAGCCTTTAATCTTTGAGTGGTCCAGAGGCAAAAGCAAGTTTTTTTCCTTCATCATCTCAACTGTATAATCAGAAGGAACCACAAGATCGTAGGATGTTGCACCTTGTTGGACTTTTGTTATCATGGCTTCATTTGAATCAAAGGTCTCATATACAACATTATAACCTGTTTCTTTTTCAAAATTTTTTAGTATTTTAGGGTCTATATAGTCTCCCCAGTTGTAAAAGTAAATATTATTATTACTATCTTGATTTATTTCTTTTGGACTTAGGGCTTTTTTGCCAAAAAAGAAAACTACTATTAAAAATATGACTCCTAGGAAAAATTTATAAACTTTGTTCATTGTTTGCTCCTTTGTAAAGATTCTTCTTCTCTTTTTTGAATGAAGAAATATCCCAAAATCATGGCAAAGGAAAGGATAAACATCAAAGTTGACAAGGCGTTGATTTCTAGTGAAACCCCTGCTCTAACCCTAGAGTATATTTCTACAGAAAGAGTTGAAAATCCTGATCCTGTCACGAAAAATGTTACAGCAAAATCATCCAAAGAATAAGTTAAGGCCATAAAAAAACCTGTAAATATACCTGATGCTATGTTTGGAAGAATGATTTTATTTAAAATCTGCATATCATTTGCCCCCAAATCTTCTGCCGCCTTTATCATATTAGCATTCAAGCTATAAAGCCTTGGCAAAACCATAAGGACAACTATAGGCACAGAAAAAGCCAAATGTGCCAAAAGAACCGTCCAAAATCCCATAGGCAGTGGCAATAGCAAGGTAAATAGTACCAAGAAAGATGCCCCCATCATAACATCTGGCATAACCATCAATATGTTATTTAAGGTAAGAACATGTTCTTTTAATCTTTTGGATTTCATATAATAAATAGATAAGGCTCCCAAACTTCCAACTATAGTTGCAAGCAAGGATGACAAAAGGGCTATTATCAAGGTATTAAAAACTATGACCCACAATCTTTTATCCTCAAAAACCGCTCCATAATGCTTAAAGGAAAAACCTTGGAAAGAATTCATGGTCTTTCCAGAATTAAAGGAGTAAAAAATCAGATAAAAAATTGGCGCATATAAAATTATAAAAACAAAAATCAAATACAAATTTGATAGCTTAAATTTTCTATTTTCCATTACTTACTCCTTTTTCTAGCATTTAATATAACCATTACAATAAACATCAAGAAAATGAGAACTATGCCAATAGTAGAGCCCATACCCCAGTTTTGTGTCACCAAGTAGTGCTCTTCAACTGCAGTTCCCAAGGTTATTATCTTGTTTCCTCCAATAATCCTCGTAATAAGAAAAAGTGAAAGAGATGGTATAAATACAGCTTGTATGCCTGCTATTACCCCATTCATAGAAAGTGGTAGGATAATTCTTTTGAAAGTTTGCATAGAAGAAGCTCCCAAATCCATAGATGCTATGATATATTGGTCGGGTATTGCTTCCAAGGCCCTATAGATTGGCAAAATCATAAAAGGAATTTCTACATAAGAAGCTACCAAAACAAAAGCAGGATTTGTAAATAAGATTCCCTCTGATGCCAGGCCCAATATACCTGCAATTTTCCCATTTCTATTTAACAAGCCTATAAAAGCATAAGCTTTCAACAAAAGATTGATCCAAGTTGGTAGGGTAACCAACAAAAGCCAAAAATCCCTATTCTTAGTCGTCTTTAAAAAATAGGCAAAAGGATAAGAAATTATTAAAGTTACTCCAGTAATCAAAAAAGCTGTCAAAAATGAATTTGCAGTCATCAAAAGATATGAGAGATTGGCAAAATATGCCCTATAATTATCCAGAGTGATATTTCCATAAATATCCCTAAAAGATTGCAAAAACAAGAGAATAATTGGTGCTATTACAAAAAGACCTATCCAAATATAATAAAACAAAGACAGTTTTCTATATTTTTTTCCCATTATTCACCTCCAGCGTATTTTTCAATTCTCTTATCAAAGTCATCCTCAGACTCATTAAATCTCATTACATGAATATCCTCAGCTGCTATGCTAATTCCTACGTCATCACCTTCTTGGTAGCTTCTAGTGGTGTGGATTTTCCACATAAAATCACTGTCATCATAGCAAATAAGTTCATTAAAAACTCCACGAAAGAGTATATTATCAATCTTTGCCTTGATATCGCCATCATCTGAAGCTACCAAAGTTACATCTTCCGGTCTAATAACAACCTCAACTTTTTCACCCTTTGGAATACCCGCATCAGAGCATTTGAATTCTTTTCCGGCAAATTCTACCAGATAGTCATCTTTCATAACAGCTTCAAGTATATTAGAATCGCCAATAAATTGTGCAACATAGCGATTGATTGGCTCATTGTAAATATCAGTAGGTGGGCCCGATTGTACGATTTTTCCCTTATCCATAACAAAAATCCAATCAGACATAGCAAGGGCCTCTTCTTGGTCATGGGTAACAAAGACAAAGGTAATTCCAAGCTCCCATTGGAGGTCACGTAATAAGACCTGCATAGATTTTCTAAGCTTCATATCAAGAGCAGATAAAGGCTCATCAAGTAGCAAAACTTGAGGCTTATTTACTATGGCTCTGGCAATTGCAACTCTTTGTTGTTGACCTCCAGACATCTCATGAACCTTCCTTTTAGAAAAACCAGAAAGTTGAACCATGTCCAAGGCCTTATCTACCTCTTTTTTTATAATAGCCTTGTCCACTCCTTTTATATCAAGACCAAAGGCCACATTATCATAAACATTCATATGAGGAAATAAAGAATAATTTTGGAAAACAGTATTAACCTTTCTCTTTGCTGGTGGCAGAGAATTTACATCTTTGCCATTAATATAAACTTTACCCGAACTAGGCTCGACAAAGCCTGCTATAATATTTAAAATTGTAGTTTTTCCACATCCAGAAGGTCCAAGCAAAGTATAAAACTTCCCCTTCTCTAGCTCTATATCTACAGATTTCAAAACCTCTTCATCATCAAAAACCTTACTTACAGATCTTAAAACCACAGAATATTTGTCAAAATTTTCGCTCATTTCTACCTCACTAAAACAGAATTTCAAAGGACTAATTTTTACACAAAAAGGTCAAAACCCTTTAAACTCTCCTAGTCACAATACTAGTATTTTAACATATTTTTAATAAATTTATGTAATTATTTAATGAAAAATGCTTGTTTATCTCATATAATCTTACCTTTTTGTCTTTTTTTATAAACTTTGACCTAAAAGTAAGATTTTTTCTAGAAAAAAAGACCAACCAAAGTTGATCTTAAAATTTAAAATTCATTTTCAATTCTATTTGCTCTTATGGTAAACCTTGTTGACCTATCCCATATGTTACATGTAAATAAGCTTAAATCATAAGCCGAATTTAGCATATCTTTTACATCATAGCCATCTATTATTTCCCTAGCCACAACTTGGTAGCTAATTTTTCTTCCTAGGACATCTACAAAAATTATTTTATCATTTTCCTTTAGTTTTGGAAGATCTCCAAAATGACTCTTGTAGTTGTGAGCCATGATTATTAAAGGCTGGTCATATGATTTGCCCATATATTTATTCGGAAAAGACTTCATCAAATCATAGGACCAAGCTGCTGTAATAGGAAGTTTTTTCCCTATAGCTGGTATTTCAAGCTCTCCTATAAAATCTATACCATTTATATTTTTTATTGGTATATTTAAATCAATTTCATCATTAGGTAAATCTTCTTTTGCTGTAGCTAGCTTTTTTACAACCTCTTTTCCTGCTTTATCTGCCTTATTAGACATAATAATATTATAAAAAGTAAGACAGATGCCAAAAATAATAAGACTTAGGCCAAGGGCTTTAAAAATTTTACTCTTCATTTTTTCTTCCATAAGCTATTAGTATTATTCCTATACCAATAAGGAAAGGAACAGGCAACCACAACTGACCAGTTTGTGGGAGCTTTTTTATAGATTTACTATCATTTTTTACTTGATTTTTATTTACTTTGTCGGATTTTTCTCCTGATTTATCTTTGGATAAGTTATTATTGCTAGAATCTTTATGCTTATTAATTTTATCATTATTTGTTTTTTTGCCACTTAGTTTGATATAGAAAGTATTATTTATCCTATCAATATAAAAATAATAAGCATCCAGGTTTTTAGGCCAAATCGAATATTTTTTCTTAGGATCAAGATTTTTAAAGGTATGCCTATAAAAATTATCCTTGGTTAAAGTAATTGTAGCTACCAAGTTCCCCTTTGAATCAAAAAGTCCAACCTCTACTTGTCCAGAAAAATCAAAGTTTCCTGAATCAAAAATAACATTTAAATTTTGACCTTTTTCATCTTCGCTAGGATTGATAGGCTCTTCTTCTTTTTTTACGTAAAGATTTTCCACTCCATCTTTCTTAAGCACAAGAGGCCTTGAGCTAATAAGATTTTTGCCATAGATTTTTTTATCAAAATCTAAAAGATAATAGCCCTTATCCTTAAAATTAATAACATTATTTGAGCCAAGCCTAAATTCCAGCCTTGTTTTTTTACCAAGTTTTTTAGCATAAGCATAAGCCTGTAAGCTTGTAGCAAGCCTTCTTTTTTCTGTAGAGTTTAAATCATCAAAATTATTATCAAACTTATAAAAATCAAGTTTTTCTATTGACTCAAAATAATAGACATCTAAAGCCAAGGACTCTTCTCTTGCATAGGCTCTTGTAGCAAAAATTGTCATTATTCCTATAAGCAGTATTAAGATTTTCTTTTTCATTTCAATCACTTTACCTTTTGTTTAACTTTAAACTTACAAGAGCATATATGATAGAGGCTGGGATAATCATAATCGCAGCAACTGTAATAGGTTTAATTCTTACAGCTTCAGAAGACAAGTAGGATAAATCTTCAAGACTTTCTATCCTCTCTCCCCTCACCAGAAGCCTGTGAGTATTGATACCATAAGGAGTACATGTTATCAAAGTTACATAATCCTTTTTTGGATTTATGAGCAAATCCTTGGTATCTTGGGGCTCGACAACAGTTATCTGGTCAACCTTATAGTCAAGTTCTCTATCAAGAACATATATTTTAAAAATATCGCCTATCTCAAGCTGGTCTATATCTGTAAAAAGCCTTGCAGAAACTAAGCCTCTATGACCTGTTATAGCCGCATGGGTCCCCTTGCCACCAACTGGTAGAGAGGACCAGTCTATATGACCCAAACCTGATGTTAGAACACTTTCTTCAGTTCCATGATAAACTGGAAGCCTAACATTTATAGAGGGTATATAGACTGTAGCCATGATATCACTTCCCCCAAGACTTAAAAGATTTTTATAATTATCCATAGGCTTTATATGTTCTAGGGAGTGTTTTCTGGTCAAAAGTTCTTTGTTATAAGCTTGGGCCTTTTCATATTCCTTGTCCAAACGATCTTTAGAGTAAGATTTTACCCTATCTTGGTAATCTTCAACAACCTTTGTTGATCTTGATGCATTCCAATAATCAGCTATACTTGGATAGGCAAGTAGGGAAATACCAAGAATAAGAAAAATAACCAAAACTACATTTACTTTATCCTTAAACATATTTCCCTCTCATCTTACTTATGCATTTCTTTGCTTATTTTTATTTCTAGAAACAAGAATTATTAAAGCTACAAAGAAGACAATTGCTCCTACAGTGTAAATTAGAGTTCTACCCATACCACCAGTATCTGGAAGTTTTTTTCCAGTTTCGTTTTTAATTTTAACTGTGTTATCTTCTCCTTGTGATCCTGTACCACCAACTGTATATGATAAAGACTTAGGTTCATTTTCTGATTCTTCTATATTTAGTGAAATTCTTCCTTCCAATGGATTGTAACCGTCTGGAGCTTTTGTTTCTTCAATATAATATTTACCAGTTTTAAGTCCTTTTATTAAGAATTTACCTGTACTATCTGTGCTTATAGAATCACTACCATTTGTATCATAAAAATACTCTTGTTTACCACTATCTTGAGAGAATTTTAAGGCCTCTCCACCATTTTCTTGTCTATAAATCTTAAATGTAGCATCTTTTAGAGGAGTATTTTCGCCTGTATATTTATAAATATTGAAATCAGTTGTTTTTACAGCTGCTTTCTTTTCTATTGATTTATCTTTATCATAGGCTAAATTTGCAGTATTTTCATTAAGAACTATTGCCTTATCATTGCTAATACTTGCTTGTGTATTTAATTTTGCAACATAAGTAATTGTAACAGTTCTTTCATTTTGATCTTCTTTTTTTGCTAACTCTTTAATTGTGTCAACTGGGAAAGTTACACTTAGGTCTCTATTAGCTGATGATAGGTCTTTGTCTACAGTATACTTGCTCTTATCAAGGTCTGTTTGACCAACTTTAATAGAAAAATCACTCACATAGTCCAAGCCAGCTGGCAATTTGTCAGTCAAAACATAGGCAGAGTTTGCGTTTTTGTGTAATTCTGGAACTGTAAAACTTAATTTGAATGTCAAATTTTCCCCTATATCTGCATAAGTAGATTCTGCAAAATCACTAGCTGTTCCACCTTTTACCTTTTTAGAAAAATCCATTAAAGCTTCAGTTGGGTTTTTCTCTTTAACTGTTGCTTCTTTGTCTGTAGAAGTTAAAGATACTATAGTTCCTGCACTAGACTTAATCATATAGTAACCTAAGTCAAGATTTGTCCATTCAATATTAGCATCACTTTCTGCTTTTTTTTGTTGTTTCATATCTTCTAATTGGTCAGAGTTATCATATAACCATTTAGAAAATTCATAAACATTTTCTTCTGTAAGAAAATTTGTATCCACAATATAAGAATTACCTTTTTTAACTAGTAAGGCTTTATATTTATCACTTCCCAATATTAATTGTTGAACTTGATCTGTTGCTGGTTTATATGAATAAGCATTTTTATCCTTATTATTTGGATCATTTTCTTGATAGCTTAAATCAAATATCTTATATAGGTCATACGTTTCACCCTCAGTTGGTTTTTCTAAAGTAATCTTACCTTCTCCAGCAGCCTTAGCTTTAAAAGGTGCAAATACAGATAGTATTATTCCTAGCACCAAAACTAAACTTAACTTCTTAAATTTTTGTAGTTTCATATTATTCTCCTTTTTTTATTTTTATATATTAATAAAGTTGTTGCCATTATAATCATAATTGTTCCAACCTTATAAATACGATTTTCACCAAGCCCACCAGTATCTGGTAGCTTGTAGTTTGACCTATCTAGGCGTATTGTGATAAATAAAGTTCCACCATCTTCTGCGTAGGAAATTTTATATTTTCCATCCACAGAATAGTCATTACTAGCACCATTTTTTAGTTGTGCTTTTAATTCGTTATTAGAATCTTTTACAACTTCTATTTCTAAAGGTCTTTCTAAGGCATAGTAAATCAAATCTTTTTCATCTTTTGTGTCATTTGGGTTAAAAGACTGTTCTAATATATATTTGTTTCCCTCGTACATAGCAAGTTTAAAAATCTGTTCTTGACCATTTTTATCAGTAAAGAACTCTTTGCTATAGTCAGCATCATTGGCCTTATCAGGAAATTCTACTATTGGTTTTTTGAGTAAATACCAAATTCCATCTTGACCAAAATCCTTGTATGCTAAGCCGTCACTTTCATCTATGGACCCGTAAAGCTTAAAGCCCATATCACTTACTGGTATAAACTTTTCCTTCTGATAATCTTTACCTAAAACTTGTACTACTAGGTCAAAGACATCTGTATATATATTGGTTAGTTCAAATATCCTCTTGCCATCTTCCTTTAGGTCATCGTTTGTGATCTTATATGGATATTGTCTTCGTGGCAAATCATTTCCATCAAATTTTGCCTTTCTTTTTACAACAGGAAATCTTTCATGATTATAGCCTTCTTCTTCTATACTTATATGGTCTAAAACTGGATTTAATTTTCCATCACTTGCAAACAAATCTATAGTGTCTGCTTTATTATCAAGACTATTAAGGCTATCTATTTGCCATCTAAGGCGTCTTTTTAGTACAAGACCTAAAGAATTTTCGTAGTTTAAGCTACTTTCTGCTATTTCTTTGTTATTTTTATCATATCCTTTTACCAGAATTTTAAACTCATTTGGAGAAAATTTAGAATCATTACTTAGGATATCAGAAATTTCTGTGATTGATGTTCCTACAAAATCTTTTATTATAGTAAGTGCCTTGGTCTTGTTTTTATACTTGATATTTATGGTATTTTCTACCATAAGAGTATCATCTGAAGTTTTGGATGCTACAAAGTCTACATTTGCTGGTGGACTTCCTTCTATTAAATATGAGCCATTTTCATCTTTTATACTAAAATCTATTTGACCAATCTCTTCATATAAGGGATCAGGATTTGCTTCTTTTAACCTGTACTTACCTGGATCAAGATCTGAAAATGTTGCTAAGCCATTTGATAGACTTGTGGCTTCTTGTATTTGCCTTTCAATACCATTTTCCAGCTTATAGAGGACATATGTTCTACCCATCAGAGGATTTCCTGTAAGAGATACAGTCGATTTTACTTTGACTGTACCTTTGGAACTATAATGGTTAGTAAAGCCAACCATATAATATTTGTTAGAATTTAAAACTTCTTTGATTCTTATCCCCCTAGTGGTCATATTTTTAAGGTCACTAGCTTTATAGTAATAGTTGCTAGATTCTTCCTTATTTTGATCGTAGGCATATGCTTCAGTTTTTACGTACAAATCTTTTTCTAAAGGTCCACTTTGAGCTCCTGTTTCTTCTATAACAAAATCCATATCAGCTAGGACTGGTAAAGACCAAGTTACATGTCTGTTTTCTTTATCATAGCTAGTTCCAACTCTTTCTATATCCCAATAAGTTAAAGGTAAATCTCCTATTGTTGGCTTACGTGTTTTTTGAATAGAACCAGATTCGCCACTATCATTTACCCTATCAAAAGACAAGTTATAAAGTGAAGTTTTAAAGTCTTCTACTTTAGGCTTAGCCTTATTGCTATCGCTATCTATTAGGATATTAATTTGAAACTTATCTGTGCCTTGGTTATCAGTCCCCTTTCTTAGCCTTTCTAGTTCTGTATCATTGACATTTTCAAAATACTTTTCTGCAGATATAATTTTTGTATAAGCGTAAAGTACTCCTCTAAGGACTAGACCACCATTTGTTTTTTTCAAATCCAAATAGTCAATCCCCACGTTTTCTATATCTATGTTATCTTTATTTATATTTTGTATCTCAGTTTGATCATCGAGAATTTCTTGAGGCGTTTTACCTTTTGTAGAAATTGCATATTTTAGGATTCCAGCTTTGCTAGAGTTGTTTTTTAACCATTCAATACTTGCATTTTTTATTTTATTGCTAGTCATAGGATTTGCTATGCTGTAATCATTACTTACTAGTTTTCCTGATGAATCGCTAATATTTTTGAATACTATTTGATTTTTATACTTATCTTCTACAAAATCACCATATGTTTCAGGAAATTCCACGTTTAAGACATTTTTAAATAAGTCTTTTAACTTACTATCATTAGTACAAGTTGAATTATCCAAAGGATTTGGTGCAAGAGTTGCATTTGGAAAGAGTATTCTACCTTCAGCCATAAGAGGAGAAAGGTTAGCTTTTGTGTTTTTTATATTTGTATCTTCCCTTGCTATTATTTCTTGTGCTTGTATTCCTCTTTCTACATCAAAAATTCCTGACCATGGATTAAAGTAGAAATACAAAGGAGTCGATAATTCTACAAAGATTGTTTCCAAAGTAATATCAGATTCAAATGGGATAAATAGATCCTCACTTGCCTTAGTCTCACTTGGCTTACTCCCAGTATCTTCTACAATAGAAAGTCCTTCTTTTTTTATCTTGATCCCTGCTACATCTTTGCCTTCTAGGCTTTGGACTGCCTTTTCAAATTTGGCATCTTTATAAATTACATACTTCTTTCCATTAACAGCTGCAGAATATCCTATAAATTTATATTCTGCATAAGGATCTGTCAAAGAAGCCTTGGAGATATTAGCAGGCAAACCTTCATCACTTGGTAAATTTAGCCTATACAAATTTTTGTAAGGATTATCTGAAGGAAAATCTTGTTTTTTGGCATATATTTCTCCTATAGGTCCTAGGTCTTCTGCATAACCTTTTGGTAAGGCTTTGGAAAGTGAAAATGTCCCATCCTCGTTTTTTAAATCATTCACAAGGATACGTTCTTGCATCCTTACATTCTTATCCCACTTGGCATTTGCTCCATAAGCAGTCGGTGTTGTCAATTTAAACTTCAAGTAATCAGAAACTTTTTTGCCCAAGTAATGATAGTCACCTTCTTCCAAAGGTTCACTTACAGGTACCGAAATAAATTTCCCATCTTTATATCTTAATTTATTGATTCCATCGGTAATAAAGACTTTTAAAACATTTCCATCATTTGCCTTATAAATTTTTAAACTACCCGGACCCGTTCCAAGACTATTTGCATTAGTCCCATAGTCAGTTAGGCTTAAATTTATTGTATAGTCTTTGCCTGTAGCCTGATCATGTACAGTTTTACTGATATTATAGGAACCAGGTGTTGATGTTTGCACTATTTTCCATTGGTCAAGCTCTACATCTTTATTTACAGCTTCTACTAGGGGAAGATTATTTTTAAAATCGTCATCATAATAGATATAAGCATCTTGAACTTTTAGCAATTTATCCAAAACCTTAAAGTCAGTTTTTGTTTTGGTAAAATCTTCTCTGCCATGGCCCAAAACATAGTCTCCATCTGTTATATCAGCCAATTCTTCTGTCGGTTGTTTTTCTTGATGAATAAATCTTTTGTTAGAAAAAGTATCTATATCATCTATCCTATATAGCCTTAGAGGACTTGAAAAACTGCCAACTTTACTTACCCACCTACTAGAATCTTGTGAAGTGCTAAGGTATCCATATTGGTTATATAGGTAAAATAGTGAGGGATCTTGTTCTGTTGTTGATATTTTAATACTTTCAGAATCTGTCTCTTGAATAGTTTTCCTTAAAGCTAAAGAATTATATTCACTATTTTGAGTTATATCTGTAATTTGTAAATAATATGATGGAGACCAACAACTTGTTATTCTATAGGTCCCATCTTTTTGCCTATTTATTTGATATATTTCTTGGTCAGAAGGATATTTATTTGTGCTAGCACTATATATTTTGTCAGACAAATCATAAGCATCACTGGAGTATAAATATGAGCTAGTATTACGTGCCTTAATCAACTTTGATCCATCTTCATTAGTAAGTGCATAATAGCCGTCTGGAATAATAGCATCTACTAATTTATCTTCCGAATTATAGTTTCCCACAAAAGTATCATCTTGCAAAAAAGCAATCTTTACTCTACTATTTGAAGGAGTTGCATTCCATACATGAAAACCAAATGTATTTGTATCTAGGTTTAGATATGAGTTATTTCCTTGTTTCAAGTAAACTTCGTCGTCATTTCCTACTGAAATTATTGTCGTTTCTACTTTTTCATTACCAAACAATATTTTTCCAAAACTGCTTTGTTCATATTTAAGATAGTTGCCATTTTCATCTTGGATATAGAAAGTATTCTCTTTATTTGGAACTTTTGTAAAAGTTAGTAAGGTTGGTTCCTTTATTCTTTCCTTATATAGCTGATCATTTTTTGCTACAAGTGTATCTTCTACTGCCGTATAGACTAAGCCATCTCTATATAACTGTACACTATCTCTTTTATCTGGATTTGTTAGTAAAGAGTCTGTAGAAAAACCTCTTTCTACATTACGTGTTTGATCATTATCAGATATAATTACAAAGCGGCCCACATTAGGCATTTGGCTCAATTCATTTTTTCTAACAACTCTATAGTAGAGTCTATTCCTCGCTATAAGGAAACTAGACTGATAAGAAGTTAAATCTGTATAAGTATTAACAATTTTAAAATCATTTGTTGCCTTATCAAAAACAACAATTTGTGGCTTATCATTTAATGATTGACCATGTATTTGTATATTTCCAGGATCTTTGGAATTTTCATAGAATACAAACCTGTATGGTTGGTCACTTAGGATAAGTCTATTATTGGCTATTGCAAGATATTTATTAAAATCTGCTGCCCTAATTGTATATTCATTATTGCCAGCGTTTTTTATAATAAATCTTTTGTATTTTTGTGATGACTCAGAATTTTTAAAGTCATAAGGACTCTCTGTGCCTTCTCTTGCGGATACTTTAACAAAATCATTTGAAATATCTGCAGTTTTTGTAATGATATTATTGCTATCATACTCTAAAGTATTAGGACTAGTATTTGATGTTAAGATAGTATATAAATTATCATCAACTTGTATCCTTTTCCAAGTACCATGTTTGACTATAGCAAAAACAGAGAAACCTTGAGTATCAAAACTAACTTCTTCTACTTTACCATCTTGGTCTGTTCTAATTTGGGGACTATAAACTTCTGGGCCATTTGCTGCAAAATGAACTATAGAAATATCTTCATCTTCAGATTTTTCCATTTGTAAGGACTCTATATCTAGGCTTACCTTAGCAGCATTTTCCACTGGCAAGTAGTTTCCTTCCTTATCAAAGAAAGAAATATCTATATATTTTATCTCACTTATTTGTCCATCTATAAGATTTTCTATTTGTTCATCTTTTGAATTTAGAGTTTGAGCTTTTTTTGCAGCAAAAAAGCTAACTTTTGGCAAATTCTCATTTATAGAATTTACAACAAGAGTGGAATCACTGGAAATATTAGTATCTTTTACAGTAACTTCTGCCCTTATAGGACCAGCCTCTGATGTAAAGTTAAGATCTTCATTTTCCCTTACTTCTTCTTTGCTATTAGAATCGTTCGTCTTATTTTCTTCTAATAATTGCGCATTTTCTGGATTTTCTTCTACATTTGCATTTTGATCAATATCATCATCATTGGTTTTTGCACTTGTAGCCTTATCATAAGTAAAATCACTATCTTCTATAAGAATAGACTTCTTTTCAGCTTGATCTTTTTCTAGAGTCATGGCAGGGACTTTTAGAGCAAAGGATGTTATCAAAAAAACAAGAAAGGCAAGTAGGCAAAAGACTTTTTTCATCTTCTTCCTATTGGCTTTGTCTTTTAATATTTCTTTTAAATGTTTTAAAAAATCGTTCATAATATCCCTACAATCTTTTTTTATTTTATTCTGCCAAAACCAGCTAAGGGCCAGACTCTAAAAACAATCTTTCCAATTATCTGATCTTGGGGCAAAGCTCCTAATACCTTGTTTCTAGAATCTACAGAAGTATCTCTGTGATCACCCAAAACAAAATATCTCTCTTCTGCTACCTTATAAGGTAATCTTATGGTCACATCTCCATAAGCTTTGTTTTCAGTATAATCTTCCTTCAAAACCTTATTATCAACATAGACATTACCATTAGCATCAAAATCTATTTCTTCCCCAGGCTTGGCGACAATTCTTTTTACCAAAAGCTTATTGCCATAATACAAGCCTATAATATCACCTCTATCATAATTTTTATTTTTAAGAGCAATAACTATATCTCCTTCTTTTAAAGCAGGTGTCATGGAAGAACCGTATATTCTTAGTACTGGCAAGTACAAAGTTGCTAGTAAAATTATGACAGCGGCTACAACCAAGAGTCCAAAAAAAGTCGTTCTTAAACTTTGATGAAATTTTAATTTCTTGTTAACTCTTGCCAGTTCATCTTGCAGTTTTTCTATATCCAAATCATTTTTATTATCCATTATCATCACCGTCTGTGCTTGCCACTTTCTTTACATTTTCCAAGTAAAGCTTTGCAGCCTCATCTGCTTTTTGAAATACTTCAAATATTTCTAATGAAGCCTCTGCCAAAGATCCAGCATTTTCTATAATAAGCTTCCTTCTTTTAAGCTCCTTTTTATAAGAATTTAACTCTTTTATTAAATCATCATTTTCCTTAACTTGATCAATTAAAAGCTCAAGAAGTTCCTTTCTAGAAAGTTTTTTTAAATCTGAAACATCAATATTCATCATAAATCCTCATTATTGCTTTTGTTCTTATTTTATGTTTTAAAGCCCTATAATTAATGTAAAAATCTAACTCTATTAAAACTATTATACCAGTTGAAAGTATCACCTGCTATTAATTTCGTAAAATTATTTTATACATTATAGTTATATACTGTCTTAAAATTAAGAAATTTACTAATAATATTCTTTAATAATTTTAGAATAATTTTAGCAAAACAAAAAGTACCCTTTTATGTTTAAATCATATTTGGGTACTCTTTGCTTTATTATATTCTTATGGCTAAACTAGTAAATTTAATATTAGAGGTTAAGATACAAAAGTCTTTTCTGTTTTACTAATTTGTTTTTGTTCTCTTTGGTTAAGTCTTTTATCATTGGCTTCTTTGGCCCTATTGTAGGCGTGAATTATTAAAGAAATTGTTACTACTGCATAGGATAGGAAAGTTCTGAAGTATTCTCCTACCATGGCATCTCCTGTAAGGGCAGATCCTGCTTGTGGCATTATGATAAACATCAAATGGAAAAGAGCTGTACCAAGAATTGCATTTGGTATGGTTGCCTTGGCAACTGAAGCTCCTCCTACAAGCAAGGAAGCTGCTGCATATAAGGCTGCTTGGTCTTGACCTGCATAGGTTGAGAGGGTGCCTATGTTTTGCAAGTATATAAGTTGACCATAGCAGGCTAAGACTGTTGATATTACTATGGATTGAACACGAATTTTATCTGATGCCATACCAGCGTTTTTTGAAACAATTTGATCTTGACCTACTGCATGCATATCATGGCCTATTTTTGTCTTTTTAAACCAAACTATAAATAAGCATAATAAGGCTATTACAAGGACTGTAGCAACTGGAAAGTCAAAGGTAATAGCTTGACTGCCCAAAGGTATATATAGCCTATATTTTAAAATGTTATCCAAAGATTTGGCAGATACTAGACTTAGGGAGTTTTTTATACCATAGCCTTGGGATAAAAGCATGGCTCTTGTTTTTATAGGAATTACAGATCCTGCCAAAAACAAAAGGACCAGCATATAGATACCTAAGATAAAGAAGGATAACATCATAGATGTAATCATCTCACGACCTTTGGCCTTGTTTAGGATATTGCCTGAAAATTTACCCAAAAGAATTGATATTGGAGTAGCAATCAAGGCTGCTATCAAAAGTCCACTTACTCCTTTAAAGCCCCAGTCTTGGGCAAAGATTAGGCCAATTTGGGCTGCCATGGCCCCAAGTGGGATACCGAAGTTAATTCCCATACCTGCAAGGATTGGAATTATTAAGGAAAGTACTAGGAAAGTATTTCTGAAAAGACGGTTGGATAGTTCCTTTGTTATATAGGATAAAGGAGTACCTGATACTATTATTCCTGATACAGAAATTACTATAAAAATTATTGGCACCGCATATTTTATTAAATTATCTTTTATCTTAGTCATTGTCAATTCTCCTTGTTAAGGCAAACACTATCATTCCGTTGGTTACTATTAGCCTAATAATATCTGAAACGTCAATTGCCATTAGGCCGTTTATTACAGTTGGGGTTAGGGTTATGATTCCTTGGAAAAGGAAGGTTCCTATAATTACATGGCTTAATTTGGTTGAGTTTATAGAAGCGCCACCAATCAATAAGGCAGCTACAGTTTGGAAAGTAAAGGCAAGAGGAGCTTGATAAAGTTGTATAAAGCCATAAGATTGTTGGTAAACAATTATCCCAATTGCAGCAATCACGGTTGAAAGTATAACTGATTGTAGTCTTACCTTGTTGATATTAATACCAGATGCCTTGGCATAGATTGGATTTGAACCAACTGCTGTCATTGCTGTACCTTGTTTGGTTCTAAAAAATCCCCAAACCAAAAAGGCTAAGATAGCAAAGAATAGATACATGCCAACTGGGATTTTTACTCCAAAGATTGAAAAGGACAAAAAGTTTGACAAGAGTCCAACCGACTCACGTGTCCCATCAGGTCTTTGAGAATTAATCATCCAAAAATCTGATACCGGTATTTGCTGTCTAAGTCCACTACCACCATAGGATAAGACTGAAACTGGATTTTTATAAGGAAGAAAAAGATAAGCTATGCACATAAAAGCTGTAAAGAAGTATCCAACATATGTAGATATAAGCATCTCATCTCCTATTATTTTGTTTAACAATTTTCCATAAAAGTAACCAAAAACTACGGCTATAAGAGCTCCCAAAACCATAGCAACAAAAAGTCCAAAAAATCCTTTTAGTCCCATTTCCATAGAAGTTACTCCTCCAAGTATACCAGCAACTACTCCTATAGGAAGACCAAAGTTAAGGCCACAGCCTGTTTGTAACATAGGAACTAAGGATAAAACTAGAATAGAAAACATACCAAATCTTGCTAGGACATTTTCAAATGATGATGCAAGGGATACTCCCGCAAAAGGTGCTGCAACAAATAGCAAAATTAAAAATATGCCTATAATTAGCCTTGCCCAGCCGGCTTTATTTATAAATTGTTTTATATTCATTGACCTACCTCCACTTTTTCTCCACTCATCAATAGGGCAAATTGTTCTGCTTTAGCATCTGGTGGTAAAACGCCAGCTATTTCTCCCTCGCATACAACTGCTATCCTATCACAAATTGATATGAGCTCTTCTAGCTCTGATGAGACCATGACTATGCTTGTGCCATCTTCTCTATTTAGTTTTTTCAAAGAATCTAAGACAAGTCTTTTGGCCCCTATATCAATTCCCCTTGTTGGCTCTGATACAAATAATAATTCTGGATCCATGGTCATAGCCTTTGCTAGACATACTTTTTGTTGGTTTCCGCCAGATAGCTCTCCAACTCTTTGATCAGGACCCATACAGCGGATTGCCAAAGATTCTATATAAGAGTTAGCATTTTCTATCATGGCTTCTTCATCCCTTATAGAAAAACCTAATACTTTTTTTATAAATTTATTTTCTACTTGCATAGCATTAAAGGCTATATTTAGGTAAATTTCATTTTCTAGCAAAAGTCCTACCCCACGCCTATCTTCTGATACAAAGGCTATTTTTTTATCTAGGATTGAGGCTGTATCTCCAAGTTTTAGGTCTTCTCCATTAAAAACTACCCTACCTCCTACTGGATATGTCCCTAGGATACCATTTGCTATGCCAAGTTTGCCTTGACCTGCAAGACCAGCTATACCAAAAATTTCACCTCTTCTTACAGAAAAGTTTGCCTTATAGACACTTTCACCTGGCATATCTACCCATAGATTTTGGGCTTCTAATATATAATCATCTTCCTTGATAGATCTTTTATCTTCTAGGGCCTTAATTTCTACATCCATTTTTCCAACCATAAGGCTTGCTATTTCATTTATATCAAGTTCTTTTGCTTTTTTATTTTCTACAATTTTGCCATCTCTTAGCACAATAACATCATCACAGGCTAAAAGAATTTCTCTTAGTCTGTGGGAAATAAAAATAACCGCTATGCCAAGATCTGAAAGTTTTTTGATAGATTCTATAAGCTTATCTGCCTCTGATTCGGTAAGAACAGCTGTTGGCTCATCAAGGATTATCATCTTAACATCTTTTCTACTTATTTCTCTGGCAATTTCTATAAATTGCTTGTGACCAACTGGCATTTCTGATGTATATTCATTGACATCAAGATCTATACCAAGCTTATCCAAGGTTTCTTTTGAATCTTTGGCATTGGCTTTTTTGTCAATGGTTGCAAGTTTTTTGCCCAACACTTTTGATATAAAAGATGGCTTTGTTTTTTCCATATTTAGGCTTATATTTTCTGCTACTGTAAAGCCTGGTATAAGTGAAAATTCTTGGTGAACCATACCAATACCTGCTTTTAGAGCATCGGAGGGACTTTTGAAATTTATTTCTTTGCCGTCAAAATAAATATGACCTTGGTAGCCTCCAGAATTGCTAATTACTTCCATGCCAAATATTATATTCATAAGGGTGGATTTTCCTGCTCCATTCTCTCCGACAAGGCCTAAAATTTTGCCTTTTTCAAGTTTAAAGGAAACCCCACTCAATACCGTATTGTCACCATAACTTTTACTTACATCTTCTAGTCTTAAAAGTTCTTCTGACAAGATATGCACCCCCTTCAATATAAAAGATTAACAAGAGTCCTAAAGACCCCCATTAATCTTCTACTCTTATCATCTTAATTTTTATTCTGCATCCCCTTCAGCATTCTTTTGTTCTTCAAGTATAGCTTTAAGGTCAACATTTAAGTTTAGATATTTTTCAGGAACTTCAACTTTATCCATTCCTAAATAGCCTTTACCAAATACATAAGTATCTTGAGCTATTAGAGTAAAGTTATTGAGTGTTTTACCACTAGCCCTGTCTATCATCTTTGAACCCATCCAACTTGATCCGTCTGTATAAGTTCCTAAAGTTTTTGTTAGGGCGTCTTTATCTGTAAGATCTGCTTTTCCATGTAAAACTTGATCTACAAAGTCAACCATACCTACAGTAGATGTATAGCCTAATGAGTAAGCCCAAGTTCCCATTCTACCAGAACCACCAGCTTCTTTTACAACACCTTCAACTTTCTTTAAAATTGCTGGCCAATCTCCTGCTATCTCCTCAAGGCCTACTGAGAAAGCACCAGGATAGCCCATTATTGGTGAAGGTAAATCTGGTTCAACAAAGATTGCTCCACCAGCTGCAACTCCTCTTAAAAGAGGTTCTGTGTGAGCGTCATTTGTACAGAAGAAAGCTGTATCTTTTCCATACTTATCTATCCAAGGTTGGATATTTTCTGCAATATATTGTTGAGCTCCTGGAACGCCAGCATCTTGAGTAGGATCTGGAGCATTTAAAGAAATAAATTCTAAGCCTAAATCCTTGCAGGCTTCTTCCATGATGGCTCTTCTTAAAGCAAGAGTTTCTATAGACATATGTCTTGGGAAAGTTATATGGGCAAATTTCTTAGCTCCCATTTCTTTGGCTGCTTTTATAATTCTGTAGCCTCTAGAAACATTGTCAACATCAACTACAAGGTCTGCAGTATCAGATACCATAAGCACATCTTCTTGTGGAGTTACATCTACCAAAATGATATCTGGTCTTTTCTCTCTAATTTCTTTGAAAGCTGCTGATGTTCCTGGTACAGACTGATTTACAATAACTGCCTTCATCAAAGGGTCATCAGCCATAGCTGTAATTTTTGATATGGTTGTTTCAATTTCTGCTTCAAACCTATCAGGATATGTATCATGGCTAATAATACCACCGTCTTTTGAAGAACCGTATTTTTTCATAGCAGCTTCTGCTCCCCTTATTTCATCTTCAGATTGGGAAACTGTACCTGTAACAAGACCAATATGGTAGTCTTCTCCATCTTTTAAGACTTCAAATTTTGCTTTTGGTTCAGAATTTACTTCAGAAGCTTTAAGCTTTTTTTCTTTACTTTCTTCAACTGCCGCAGTAGATGAACCAGAGCCTAAGTCTTTGTCATCTTTTTTATTGTCAACTTTTTGGCAGCCTACCATATAAGTAGACAGCAAAAGAGCTGCACTAAGACCTATTATTTTTTTTAATTTATTATTCATAATCTCCTCCTAATAACATATATGTGAATGATAAAACGATTATATCACGTTATTTGATTAAAGTCAATAATTATATTTATGTTATCTTCTTTTTTCTGCTATTAATTAAAATTAATGTAGCACTAAAGTGCATCTTTATTTAGCTTATTGAAATTTAAGCAAATAATAGGCTTTATACTTTTGACAAAAGTTTTATTTAACCTATAATTATAAAGAGATTCGTTCTTTAGAAATATTTTGTAGCTATAAATTTAATTTATATATAAAAACTTTAATTAGAATTTATACTGGCTTCTTGATTAAATAGAATATTTAAAGGAGATTTTATGAAAAAAAGAAAAATATTTCTTATTATTCCTTTGCTTGTTGTCTTTTTACTTGTGGTTTTTTTTGGTTTTCTATATTTGTTTACGCCAAGAGATATCAATAGTATAGACCTAAAAGACTTGGATAATAAGGAATTTAAATTAACAGAAAAAGATTATAGAGAAGACTTCAACTTTGCCTATGATACCTTAAAAACTTACTATCCTTATTTTAAAATAAATGAAGAAATTTACGGTATAAACTGGCTTGCCAACAAAAAAATATACACAAGATATGTATCAAGATCTGAAAATGATGAGGATTTTTTTAATAGGATGAATGATGTTCTGGCAGACCTTCACAATGGTCATACTCATTTGGTGGACAGGGATTTTGGCTTTTATTCTTACCTTAGTTATTACTCTATGCCCAGGGCAGATTGGAGAAATGACATAGCAAATATGTACGAGAAAGATAAGGTTAGGAGAAGATATAAAATCGACAATAAAACTGTAAAAGCCTATATAAAAAATCACTATGGCTTAAATGAGAATACATCTCTTTTAGAAAATTATCTTTTGGCAAGAAAGAATTTTGCCAAGAATGCTTCATTTTTCGAAAAAAGCCAAGAAAACACCGATGATAACTTAGAAGTTGAGAAAATAATTGACCAAAAACTTGCCTATATAAAAATAAAAAAGATGCTAAGTCCTGAGCAAATGGGATCAGACGAACTTGTTCTTGATACTTTTTTACAAGAAATTAAGGACTATCCTAACCTAGTCATAGATATTAGGGGCAATGGTGGTGGTGATTCTAGGTATTGGCAAGAATTTTTGTTCCCAAAAATCATAGGAAAATCCTATAAGACCTACAACTACAGTTTTCTAAAAAAGGGTGACTTAAACAACAAAGTAATCTTGCAAGAAGCTTATCATGCCAATGTAAAAAAATTTTTGGATAAGTCAACTTTTCCCAAGAAAATAAAAAAGATTTTAAAAAGTTTTGACTATTATAATGATGAAGAACTTATTATAGATCCTAAAAAGGATTCTATAAACTATAAGGGAAATATTTATCTCTTGGTAGATCATGATGTTTATTCTTCTGCCGAGATGCTTGCTTCATTTTGCAAGGAAACAAAGCTTGCAAAACTTGTAGGCTCTAGAACTGCTGGAGATGGAATAGGGTCAGATCCTATGCAAATAGATCTGCCCAATACTGGTTTTGTCCTAAGATTTTCAAAAAATTTGGGTCTTACCGCTTCAGGCTCAATTAACGAACTTGACCAAACTAGTCCCGATATAAAGGCAGATACCAGTGATTTTGAAAAAAATCTTATAGATGAAAATATTATCAAAGCTGTGATAAAAGATGCTAAAATAAATTGATTTTTTCAAAATAATTTGTATAATTAGAGAAGTCTTTGCAATAAAGGAGTTCTTATGAGTTTAATTTCAATTTTTATTATAGGCATTGGTCTTGCCATGGATGCTTTTGCGGCTAGTATCTGTAAGGGTCTCCAAGATAAGGAAGATTCTTCTGAGATAGCTGCACAAATTGCCCTTTCATTTGGCCTTTTCCAAGGGCTTATGCCAGTTTTGGGCTTTTTTCTAGCCTCATCTTTTGCAACTTATATCAAACAAATAGATCATTGGGTTGCCTTTATCTTGCTTTTGATAATTGGTATATCCATGTTAAAAGAGTCAAGAGAAGCCTACTGTCAAGTAGATTACGGTATAGATTTAAAATCTCTTATGCTTTTATCCCTTGCAACATCCATAGATGCTTGTGCTGTCGGAATATCCTTTGCTTTTTTAGCTGTAAATATCTATAGGGCAGCAATAATTATAGCTATTATTACTTGTCTACTTTCTTTTATGGGCTATAAGATTGGCAATAGACTTGGCTTAAAGTCCAAGCAAAATGCAGAATTTGCAGGAGGTCTTATCCTAATCCTTATGGGATCAAAAATTTTGATAGAACATTTGTTTTTTGGAGCATAAAAGTGCTTTTGCAAAAAATTATTCAGTTTTTTGCAAAAGCTTTTTTTGTACAAAACTTTATATAAGCTAAGGCTTTAGAATTTAAAAGTATAAGTTTTTCTTGGTATAATAAAAGAAAGAAAGGAAATATTTAGGATGACTGAGAAAATTTTATTAGGAAAACACGACGAAGAAAGTATATACCTTAACTTATCTATGATAAATAGACATGGTCTAATAGCTGGTGCTACAGGCACTGGCAAAACTGTTAGCTTAAAAGTAATAGCTGAAGGCCTATCCCAACAAGGTATTCCTCTTATTATACCTGATGTAAAAGGCGATCTATATTCTTTTTTAAAAAAAGGCGTCATGGATGATAATATAGAAAAAAGAATTAAGGATTTAAATATAACAGATTTCTATTTTGATCAATATCCTGTTCAAATTTATGATGTATTTGCAGAAAATGGCATCCCTATAAGGACTACAATTTCTGAAATTGGACCTGTATTGTTAGCTAGAATGCTTGATTTAACAGAAGTTCAAGAGGGTATAATAAATATTGCCTTTAGGATAGCCGATGAAGAAGGCCTCTTATTAATTGATATCAAAGATTTAAGACAAATTTTAATTTACCTTGTTGATAATAAAGAAGAAATTTCCAAAAAATATGGAACTATATCTAGTCAATCAATTGGAGCTATCCAAAGAAGACTCTTAGTTTTGGAAGAAGCTGGCGGGGATAAATTTTTTGGAGAAAAAGCTTTTGATATAAAGGATTTTTTTAGAAAATCAGCAGATGGTAAGGGAGAAATAAATATAATAAATTCAAAAAAACTTATAGAAAATAAGGCTCTCTATTCTACTATTTTATTTTGGCTTTTAAGCAAAATAAATCAAGCAATGCCTGAAGTTGGGGATTTGGATAAGCCAAAGCTAGTATTTTTCTTTGATGAGGCCCATATGCTTTTTGATAAGGCAAACAGCCAAACCATAGACCTTGTCCAAAGGCTTGTCAAATCTATTCGCTCAAAGGGCGTAGGAATTTTCTTTATTAGCCAAGATCCAACCGATATTCCAGAGCCCATTCTTTCACAGCTATCAAATAAAATTCAACATAGCATAAGAAGCTACACTGCCAAAGACCAAAAGTCTATCAAGGCTATAGCGGCATCTTTTAGGGTAAAAGAAGGGGAAAATTTTAGCCAAGAAATACAAAATTTGGCTATTGGCCAAGCTTATGTTTCAACTTTAAATGAAGATGCAAGCCCCTCATTTGCAAGAAAAACAACTATCTGTCCACCAAAATCTTACCTTGGTACAATAGATGATAAGACTCTTGTAGAAACTTACGAAAAATCTGACCTCTACTCTAAATATGAAGAGTATTTTGACAGAGAATCTGCCTTTGAGATACTAACAGCTAGGATAAAAGAAAAAGAAGATTTAGAAAATCTTCAAAACCAAGCTAAAGAAGAAGAAAGAATAGAAATAAAAAGAGAAAAAGACCTAGAAAAAATGCAAAGACAAAGGCAAAAACAATTTTCTACCCTTGCAAAATCAACCCAAACCTTGACCAATTCCATAGTAAGATCTATTGGTTACAGGATAGGTAGGGACATCTATGGTATGATAAAGGGAATCGGAAAAAAGAATAATAAAAGATAAATATTCTAAAAAAACTTGTCAAAGTAAAGATGCACAAAAGATAAAATTTTTATTTAACTTTTATGATTTCTTTACTTACAAGTCTTTTTTATATTAAAAAATCTTTACATAATCATCTAATAAATAGGTCTTATTTTTCAGGATTTAAAGGTAAAGGCGAAAGATAAATAATATCATCTCTCTTGTATGCCTCGCCTTCAGCAAGTATTGCCGCTCTTGCTACAACTATTCCACCAGCCTTATTTATTAATTCTTCTAAGGCTTTACTAGATTGACCAGTAGAAATTACATCATCTACTAGGCAAACTTCCTTACCCTTAATTAGGCCTACATCTTCCCCATTTAAGTAGAGCTTTTGACTATTTGCTGTAGTAATTGACTTTAAGCTAACTTCAATAGAATCTTTCATATAGGATTTTACAGATTTCCTACACACTACATATTTTTTCATATTTCTAAGCCTACTAAGCTCATGGACCAAGGGAATACCCTTGGCTTCTGCAGTCACAAAAATATCCACATCAGGTATAAGTTTATCTAGCTCTTTTGCACTCTTTGTGGTCAATTCTTGATCTCCCAAAATTACAAAAGATGCTATAGATAAAGCGTCAGAAATTTTTATTATAGGTAAATCTCTTTCAAGTCCAGCTACTTTTAGTTTATAAGTTTTCATCTTTTCTCCTTAAATTTTTTCCTACAAAAGTAGGAATTTTAGTATTATACCAGCCATAAGCCCAAAAAAGGGATCAGTAGCCGAAGTTACCGTCATAGTTATTGCAGAAAGTAAGGCCATATCTGCCCCGCCTGTCGCAAAAGCTAAAGATGCATTGGTAGGAACTGTAACCAAAGCACCCAAAACAAATAAAAAACCATGAATTGATTCTCCAGGTACATATTTGCCTAATTTTGGCAAAAATCCTAGAAACATTATTAAGCCCAAGATTACCATCATCAAAACACCAGAGTTTACCGGATTATCGCTAGCTCCAGTAGCAGATATGATAGACTCTACCGGTGCTCCTCCAAACAAGGAAGATATGGTATCAGCAAGTCCTGAATAAACTGTTAAATAGTCCACATTGTTAACAGTTGAGCCAAGATTTGCAGTTATATTTCCAAAGGCAATATTTGCTCCAATTGTTAAACAAGATAAGGCCAAGGCACCTCTAAGGATAGAAGTTGACATGGCTGGTTTTCTTATCCTAAATTTTCTTTCTTCTTTGCCAAGATTTTCTCCTATTTTCATCTTTTTTACATTGGCATATATGGATGAAACTAGGACAGAAATAACTATAGTATAAACCAAATTTCTCTTGGATAAAAAATATGTTATAAGTGCAACTAATGTTGATAATCCTGAAATTTGTGGGGTAGTCCTTATTCCTTCTATAGCAATTTTTGCAAGTATTAAACCTACCCCTGCCATCATAGCATTTATGATTTCTTCTCCTGCTATTTTTACTATCAAAGAAAGAAGACCAGTCATGCCAAGGAAGGACATAATTATTCCTGCCCAAAATATTATAGAAAGTCTTTCTCTTTTATCCTTACCCAAACTTCCTGCCAAGGCTATTGTTTCAGCCTGCATAGATATAGGAATTGGCGATTGTAAAAGAAGGCAGGCTATAACTCCTACCAAGAAACCTAAAGATGTAGGAAAGGCTTCAAAGCCAACAGCAAGTGCCAAAATCGCTTGGGGTATACCATTTATTACAACCCCTAAGGCTGCAAAGATGTCATTTAAAGTCATAAATCCTCCTAAAATTATTATATTTTTTCCATATAAATAACCTGCTAGACTTAGCAGGTTTAGTTCTTATAGGGTTTGTGGTTGGTCAAAATCTTGGTCAAAGGTTTCCACACTTACCTTTTCCATTATTTGATCTTCTATTGGTTTATCCCTAAAATCTGTATTTTGACTGGCTATT
This sequence comes from Peptoniphilaceae bacterium, assembly GCA_028723425.1. Classification (GTDB taxonomy): domain Bacteria; phylum Bacillota; class Clostridia; order Tissierellales; family Peptoniphilaceae; genus Anaerococcus. The sequence goes on from JAQYEZ010000084.1 coordinate 50,873, forward strand.
TTATCTACAACATCCATACCTTCTATGACTTTGCCAAAGGCTGCATATTGACCATCAAGATGGGGAGAATCTTGATGCATTACAAAAAATTGGCTGCCAGCAGAATCTGGTCTCATAGACCTTGCCATAGATAAGACTCCTCTTTGGTGTTTGAGGTCATTTTTAAAGCCATTTGACCTAAATTCACCTTTTATAGAATAACCAGGTCCTCCCATACCAGTCCCTTCAGGGTCGCCCCCTTGAATCATAAAGCCTTCTATTACTCTATGAAAGGTAAGTCCATCATAAAAATTACTTTTAATTAGAAAAATGAAATTATTAACTGTATTTGGAGCCACATCAGGGTACAATTCTGCCTTAAATACTCCACCATCTTTCATTTCAAATGTAACTATAGGGTTTTTCTTTTCCATAAAATCCTCTCTGTCTATATTATTAAATTAACAACAGACTTATTATATGCTTTTTTCTGAATTTTACAATCTCTTCTTAACCTATATTATTAAATAAAAGTCAAAAAAAGCAAAGCGTGCAAATTTTATGCTAGACTTCTTTTTTCATTGGCTTGTTTTATAGTTTTTACAGACTCTTGCCATTTCTTTTCTTCTTCTTCATTTAAGCTTATATGGAAATCTCTGATAACCCCACTTGCTCCAAGAACTGCAGGATGACCTATATAACAGCCATCTGTCTTTGAATAAGATGATACTGGAAGAACAGTTTTTGCATCTGTAAAAATTGTTTCTACCATAATTGCAGTAGCATTTGCTATACCAAAAGAAGTGTAGCCCTTGGCAGATATGGTTTCAAAAGCCATGGTTTTGGTTGATTTTTCAATACTTGTAATTGTTTTTTTATCAAGTAACTCTTTGATAGGCTTTGTAGCTATATTTACTTGTGACCAAGCCACAAATTGGCTATAACCATGTTCACCAAGTACATAACCGTCTATAGATGAAGGATCAACATCCAAATACTTGCTAACGGCATTTTTCATTCTTGCTGTATCAAGTATAGTCCCTGTTCCAATAACTTTTTCCTTGGCAAAACCTGTAAGCTCTTGCATATATGAACTAAGGACATCACAGGGATTTGACACGACAATGATAATACCCCTAAATTTTGATTTCTTTATTTTTTCTGCCCATTCTTCAACACAAGTTTTTGTATAAGTTAATTCACTCATTAGATCTTGATTTTCTTGGATTATTTTTATATCTCCTGGGGCAAAAATTATAATATCTGTATCATCCAAATCTTTTTTTCTTCCTTCTATTACCTCTACATGGCCATCTCTTCTGACCATACCGTCCATAAGATCATTGACCTCTGCCTTGCTAAGCCCATCTTTCTTGTCAAAAAGAGCTATTTTTTCGCATAATTTTCTTTCAATTAGACTATAGGCAACAGTAGATCCCACATTGCCCAAGCCTATAATAGAAATTTTCTTCATATCTTACCTCATTCTTTTCCAAAATTTTTACATACTTATAATATTATGATACCACTTATTGCAATTGTTATTAAAATAAATCTTTAAAATTAAATTAGCCCTAGTTAAAATATTCTTTTGGCTTAGATATTTTCTATATTAAGTAGAAAGATTATTTTATTTATCCATAATAATGATATATTTGACAAACAAAATCGTCTAATCTATACTTAATTTGTATACTATAAATAGAGACTCAAGGAGGTCCTTATGACAAAAAATGTAGAAGAAAAAAGATCTTCAATCCTTAACAGTCTCCTAGTCAAGCTAATCATAGCTATAGGACTTGGAATTTTGATTGGATCTTTTGTTAATGTTCAAGTTATAGGAGTAATAGCTACTATAAAAACCATTATGTCAAACTTTATTTCTTATATAGTACCTTTGATCATACTTGGTTTTATAACTCCAGCTATTGTTTCCTTAAATAAGCAAGCAGGAAAAGTCCTCGCCATTACCCTTTTTATCTGTTATGTTTCTTCGGTTGGGGCAGCTCTTTTATCATTCCTTGCTGGAAAAGCTATTATACCAAATATGCATATAATATCTCAAACTTCAAACGGAAATAAGCTTCCAGAAGTTCTCTTCCAAATGGATATACCCCCAATTATGCCTGTAATGACAGCCCTTGTTACTGCTATCTTATTTGGTCTAGCAGTAGTATGGACAAACTCTGACAAATGGGCAGATTTGTTGATGCAATTTAATAATTTAGTTTTATTTATGGTAGAAAAGGTTGTTATAAAAATTCTTCCAATCTATATAGCAACAACCTTTGCAGAGCTTTCTTATGAGGGAGTTATCTTACAACAATTCCCAGTCTTTTTAAAGATAATTCTAATTGTAATGGTTGGCCATTTCATCTGGCTTACTGTCCTTTATGGTATTGGAGGAGCCTTATCAAAGACAAATCCTTTTGAAGTATTAAAGCACTATCCCCCAGCCTATCTTACAGCTGTAGGAACCATGTCTTCAGCCGCAACCCTTTCTGTTGCCCTAAGATCTGCTGCTAAAGCAAAAACTCTTGACCCAAAGATTAGAGATTTTGTAATATCTCTTTGCTCAAACACCCACTTGTGTGGTTCAGTACTTACAGAAACTTTCTTTGTAATGGTTGTTTCCCAAATTCTTTATGGTAAACTTCCAACAACTGGTCAAATGATTCTATTTATTATCCTACTTGGAATCTTTGCTATTGGAGCACCAGGAGTGCCAGGAGGTACTGTTATGGCTTCTTTAGGCCTAATCACTTCTGTCCTTGGCTTTGACGGAACAGGAACAGCCCTAATGCTCTCAATCTTTGCTCTCCAAGATTCATTTGGAACAGCATGCAATATCACTGGTGATGGAGCCATAGCCCTTATGGTAACAGGTATTTTAAAGAAAGTACCTGGAAGAGATGGCAATCCAGTATATATACCAGAAGAAAATATTTAACTTAAAAGAGCATCCTATGTTTTTCTAGGATGCTTTTTTCTATGTGTCAAGATTTTCTTTTTGTTTTAGTTCCCAATTTATAACTACAGTCATAAGAATTCTAATTAAAATCAAAACTCCTATATAGACTAACTCACTTTGATCTCTTAAGGTAATAGTTTTTATAATCTCTGCTGCGAGGAAAAATTCCAAGGCTACAGATAGACCTGTGCTCAAAGAAACATCCTTGTGACTTTCTTCAAAATCAAACTTTGTGATAAAAGCGATTTTATAAAAACTTTTAAGTACAGAAATTACAATGATAATAAAGCCTATACTTTCAATTACAAAGCCTGTCAAGCTAAGTATCTTCATAAAAATATCATGCATATGAACTCCTATTTAAGATTTTTTCTATTTTGAAATAAAAATCCTATTACAGTAAAAATCAAAACTCCTATGAAGGCCGCTTGACTTTCTCCCTTATATAAGTCTCCTACAAACTTTTTTAAGTCTAAGCTTAAAAAACTTTTAGATAAAAAGTTAAGGTTTTGTATATTCAAAGCCAAGTATAGCAAAGATCTTGACAAGATATTTGCCCCAAGGAGGGCTGTCAAAAAAGCAAGAATTTTTTTCTGACTTACACTTGTTATTATAGCAAAAACAAGACCCACTATTAGAATAATCGCCTTAAAATACTTACTATAGGCTATAGATAAATAACTTACCAAAATAAGGCCCAAGAACATGCCTACAAGGCCTCCAATCAAAAATAAGCCCAATTTAACAAAGACATTAAAGGCTAAAAGCACAAGAATAGCAAACACAATAAAAGTAAGTAAATTTTTTTGGCTAAAGCCATATTTGCTATAAAAATATGCTCCACTTATCAATATAATTAACAGACTAAAGAGCCATCCAACAATAGTTTTGCCGTAAAAACAAAGCAAAAACCCAAACAATATATTAAACAATAAGATTATCAATACAGATATCATCTTTCCTCCTAAGCTAAATAAATAGATATGAGTTTTTCATAATGTTTATATAGGGCAGAAAAATATCCAAAATATCCCCTGTGCCAAGGTTTTGACCTTCCACAAAAATGTAAGAATACAGTATTTTCTATAATCCAGTCCATATTCTTATCAGCCTTGCTTGCAATAAAATCTTTAATAAAATTTCTAGTATCAAAATTATAAAGGCTATCATCAATTTCCAAAATCTTGTGACCATAGAGGGCATTGAGCACATCCTGATCAGGCAGTAAAAGCCCTTTGGCATTGTCTTCTATATATGAAAAAATATCTTCCTTTTTAATTTCTTCTCTCATCTTTTCAAGATTCATCATCATAACACCAGAATTAAAATAAAGGTCAGCCTTAAAATTTGAAAGCCTAATCCTATTAACTGCATCTATAACTCCCATCCTATCTCCGTGGGATGCCGCAGCAAAAAGATTACCCTCAAAATCAATATTATAAAGCTCTGATATTTCATTAATCACTAGGATATCAGGATCCAAATACAAAATCCTATCCAAATCTTTTGGCAAAAGTTCAGCTGCCAAAAGTCTATAATACATAGCCTTGCTATAGTATCTTGAAGCTTTTGCACCATCAAAAACCCTATCATCAAAGAAAACCCTATGAATAAAAGATGCTTTCTTAGCAGCAAAAACTTCCAAATTTTTAAAGTCCTCATCCTCCAAACCATCAGCTATTACATAGATGTCAAAAACTTGACCAGGATTGTTTATAAACATAGAAGCTAACATTACTTTTAAAGGATGTAGGTAATTTTTATCTAAAGTTACAAGTATATTCATTTTCTACCTCATATGTCTTTTCTCCTATTATATAGGAAAGAAGAAAAATTTACTAAAAAACTTAAAAAAATTAAGGACCCTAGAATTAAACCAGAGTCCTTTTGCTTATAGATATAAATATTTAGTTGGTTAAGTTATCAGAAGTCGACCTTTTTTCCATAGAAAGCTATATGTAATAGTTGCCATATGTTTATACCTCCAACTTCGTTTACTTGTTAAATATTTATCTATATCTTATTATAGGCGATTTTTTCATATTGTCAAATAATAATCAAAATATTAAAATGAAAATGATTTTATTAATAAATTCTAAACAATAAATAATGCTTTAAAAAAATTAGCAAACCTTTACCCCTTGTATTTTTCCCCTACTTTTAATAAAATATTACTACATACTTTATTTTTTTATTAGAAAGGAACGTAAGTTGAATAACAAAGACCAACCTATTAAAGCTATAGTAAATGCTTGTAAAATTTTAGATCTTATAAGTGAAAATACCTTGATGGGTATAAGTGAGATATCAAGAGAGCTAGAACTGCCTAAAACAACTGTTTTTAGGATAATAAAAACCTTGGAAGCATCTGATTTACTAATCCAAACCAAGGATGATCTCTATGCTCTTTCTTACAAATTTTTAAAATTTAAGTACGGAGTAGATGAAGACACCAACCTTATCAAACATTCCAAGGACGCCTTGGCAAAAATGGCAGATTGTTTTGGAGAAACTGTAAATCTTGCTGTACATAGGGCCGAAAAGTCCATTGTTATCTATTCCCAAGAAGGTGAAGACTATACTCTAAACCCAAAGGTATCCCCAGTCTCTGAGCTATATTGTTCTGCAACGGGAAAGATTTTTTTGACACAAATGTATGATAACAAAATAAAGGCTTATTACGACCAAGCTCATACAAAAAGAACCATAAATACCATAGTATCATATAAGGAATTTTTAAAAGAAAGAAACAAAATTTTGAAAACAAAAATCTCCTACGATGATGAAGAATACGAATACGGCCTTTCTTGTATAGCAACCCCTATAATAGTAAAGGGAAATCTTTTGGCAGCCTTGGGTATATCTGGTCCTACAACCAGGCTAAAACACAAGGGTTACAAGAAATTGGAAAAGGGTCTATTGGAAACTGCAAAAGTTATAGAAGAATCAATAGCAAGTGTAAGGTAAGAATCCTATTATAAGGGACCAGCCATAGCTAAAGACTTTGCCTGGTCTCTTATAAATCTAACCTATATGTATTTAAAAGATAGCTTAGTCTCTTTGCCAAAATCGCAAAGCTCCTTTTTGTACCTATCCATGAGGTAGGCATATATCTCAGTCCAATCTATATAGTTTTGTTCTAGATATGATTTAAAATCTGAGAAAGGTATATCAACATGATTTTCTTTGCAAAGCCTAAAAAAATAATCTATCCCCTTAAGCAAGGTTATAGTAGAATACTTGTCTTTCTCATCTGCCAACAATTCTTCCAAATATTCCACAAAATAATAATTATAGAAATGACTCAATAAGATATGAAAATCTTTTTCTTTTATATCCATTGATAAAGCTCCTTTTTTCTTAAAAACCCTTGTTTATCTATCAAATCAATTATCTCACAAACGTTTTATAAAGCATGACTTTTTTCCCATATTTTTATGTAAAATGTACACTAATAAGAAAAGCTATGAAGTCTTAGCCTTAGCTAAACTTAATCTTCTTATTATAAAACAAAAGTAGATGAATTTTTCTTTTTCATCTACTTTTTCTCATGTCTATATAAGCCTATAGGGCTTTTATTTAAATTATAAAATAAAAATATTTTTAACGATTTTGGAAAGCTATAATTCTTTGATCTATTATCTTTCCCTCATCAATAATTAGGGCATCTTTTAGAGTTTTTGATACATTTCCTTCTATTAGTTGGTCTATATATTTTTTTACCTCTTCTGATAGACCAAAACTTGCGTTTTTAAAGAAAATTGAAGGAGTATGATCAACTACATAATGACTTATACCATCCACAAGATAGATCGGATCATCCATTGTTGTTGGCACTGATGTTTCAATAGCTCCTGCCCTATCGCATGATATGTCGATAATAAGGGCATTTTTCTTCATTCTCTTTAGGTCTTCTTTATAAATTATGTGGTCTTTTCTTGACACGTCCCACAAAATCGCATTTATGATTACGTCATAATTGGGAAGTTCCTTTTTAAAAAGTTTTTCCATATGCCTGTTATATATGGTAACATCTGCTCCTAGACAAGTTAGAATTTTTAAAGCTCCACTTGCCACATTTCCCCTACCCAAGATTGCAACCTTGGTATTGTAAGGCATAATACCAAAACACTCAAAGGCATTCATCACAGCTGCCTCTCCTGCTATTTGGTTATTTCTCCAAAATACATGTCTGCCGTCTTCATACATATCTTCCCAGGCATAAACTTTTAGTTTCTTCTCCAAAAGCTTATCTGCTATATCCTTATTTTGAACAGCATGAAGCCAACCAAAGACTGTTTGCCCTTCCTTTAGATCAGAAAGAAAGCTTTCATCTCCAATTTTGGGATCACAGATAATATCTTTTTCTAAAACTTGGTCAAAACTTCCTATATTTGCCCCCATATTTATATAATCTTGATCAGAAAAACCAAGCTCTTGACCATAACCTGTTTCAAAGTAAAGTTTATCGACATTCTTTATTTCTTTCAAGTCCCTTGGGACAAGAGCCCTTCTTTTTTCATTTTTTTTCCTAGATTTTGGCAATCCAACTGTTTTTTTCATTAATTTCTTCCTACTTTCTTCAAATCTAACTTTTGACCCAGTCTAAGGTCTTCTTGGTAGTAAAGATTTGTATCAAAACCTGAATTTGGAAAGAAAGTTATCTCTCCAAAATATATTTTCCCATCTACTTCATAAAGATCTATCCTGGTCAAAGGAATATCGTACGATAGTTTTTCTGCTATCTCAACCATAGTATCAAATTTTTCTGGCTTTTCTAAGCTAAAGTCTTGTGGGGCAAGCTCGCCCCATTTGTTACATCTGATAAGCTTCCAAGCTTTGTCAAAGAAATAATATTTTGTTGTCCCAGATTGCCTATCAGTACAAACCATAATATTATCAAAGACTCCATTTATGCACATAAGCTTATAGTCTTCTGGCACTTTTCCATCTTTGCCAATAAATTCTTCTGCAAGGATTTTTGGTTTAACATTTTTGTAGGGCCATTCCCTTCCAGTATAGAAAAAGTTTTTCTTTAAAGCCTTTTCCAAAATATTTTTGGCCTTTTCCTTATCAAGCTTAGCCTTGTCTGGGCAAATTATATAGTTACCAGAGTCGTGATTGCATTTTAAGACAAATTGATTGGGCAAAGTATCAAAGTCTATATCGTCAAACCTATCCCAAACTCCCAAAGTCTTTATTATAAATTGATCTCCAATTTTTTCTCTAACATAGTCCTTTACCCTAACCTTATCAACCATCCTAGTATAAATATCTTTTCTATTGTTAAGTTTTAGCCATTGGAGCTTTTCATTTAAAGTAAGAGGATTTTTTAAATCAAGTTTTTTGCCAAATCTTTTATAATAAAAAAACTTTAAATACAAGCTATCAGGACAAATATAGGTAAGGAAAGTTTTGCTTATGATAGAATGAAGGGCAGAATAAAAAAATCTTTTCTTATCCTCTCTCCAAAATTCTCTTATTCTATTTTCCTCTTTCAAGTTCTAATCCTAGCCTTTCTTTATTTTTCTTATAAGAATTTTTGTAATCAAGCCTAGTAAATATTTGCCCTAGGTTAAACTTATTAAAGGCCTTAATTTGGTATAAAGCCTTGATTTTTTTGGAAAAAGATATATTTGCCTTACTAATCATAGTAAAAAGTCTAAAGCTTATAACTCTTTTTAGGCTTGAAGCATTATAGATATTTTTGTCAAAATTTGCCTTTAATATTTTTTTGGACCAAGTTATCACCTTATCTATATTTTCATCACTTATTTCAACTTGCCTACAAAGAACAAGTTGGGCTTCTAGGTCTTCTCCTTGAGGAGATAAACCTAATTTAGAAAGTTCTCTTAGAGAAATTTCCTTTGTATATTTCATAACCCTTTCTTTTTTCTTGTCTGTAATTTGGCCTCCATGTATCCTATACAAAAGCAAAACTTCTTTTAAGACTTCTATATTTCCAAAATGACTTGCCCTTGCCCAAAAATCATAGTCTTGCGAGGTCAAAAAATAAGGATCATACCTAAGGCCTGTCTTATCCAAAAATGCTTTTCTAATCATAACAGTTGGATGAAAAAGACAATTTGTAAAAAGCAAAAGGCTCTTGGTATCATAGCTATTTGTAAAAGTTGCAAATTTTAACTTGTGACCTTGGTCAAATTCTTTGGCAAAAGTTCCAAGTATGTCAACATCTTTATGATTTTCCAAATAAAAAACTTCTTTTTCAAACCTATCTGGAAAGCTAATATCGTCAGTATCCATCCTAGCTATATATGAGCCCTTGGCAAAAGCTAGGGCCTTGTTTAAAGAATAAGCAAGGCCTTGATTTTTTTCATTGACCAAAATTTTAATTTGAGGATATTTGCTCTCATATGATCTCAAAAATTCCAGCGAATCATCTGTAGACTTATCATCTACTATTATTAGCTCAAAATCCTTATAAGTTTGCTTCAAAATGGAATCTATGGCAAGTTTTAGGTGGTCTTTATTTGTATTATAGTTTGCCATTATACACGAAACTAATTCACTCATAAATTATTTCTAATCCCTATTAAAGACATCCCTAGTGTAAACTTTATCTTTAACATCATCAAGGCTCTTGTCATACCTATTTGCTATTATAGCATGAGCTTTATTTTTAAAGTCACTTATATCATTTACAACCTTTGAGCCAAAGAAAGTTTCTCCATCTTTTAAAGTTGGCTCATAAATAATTACTTCAACACCCTTGGCCTTGATCCTTTTCATGACTCCTTGGATAGCTGATTGTCTGAAATTATCAGAATTTGATTTCATAGTTAACCTATATATGCCAATAACTATATCTTTTTCCTTATCCTTTTGCCAAGAATCGTTCATCTCATAAGCCCCGGCAAGTTCCAAAACTCTATTGGCTATATAATCTTTTCTAGTTCTATTAGACTCTACTATAGCAGAAATCATATTTTGAGGAACATCTTGGTAGTTGGCCAAAAGTTGTTTGGTATCCTTTGGTAGACAATATCCCCCATAACCAAAAGACGGGTTGTTATAGTGGCTGCCTATCCTAGGATCTAGGCAAACTCCTTCAATGATAGCCTCTGTATCAAGGCCCTTCATTTCTGCATAGGTATCAAGTTCGTTAAAATATGAAACCCTAAGGGCTAGATAAGTGTTGGCAAAAAGTTTTACAGATTCTGCTTCTGTAAAATTCATAATTCTAGTTTCTATATTTTCTTTTATAGCCCCTTCTTTTAAAAGATCTGCAAATTCCTCTGCCGCTTTTAAAAGCCTCTCATCTTCTAAATCTGTTCCAACTATTATTCTTGATGGATAAAGATTGTCATAAAGAGCTTGAGACTCTCTTAAAAACTCTGGTGAAAAAATTATGTTCTTATTATTTTTCTTTTTTCTAATCTCTTCTGTAAATCCTACTGGTATGGTTGATTTTATGACCATGATAGCCTTAGGATTATACTTGTTTACCAAATCTATTACATCTTCTACATTAGATGTATCAAAAAAATTCTTGTGTGGATCATAGTTGGTTGGAGCTGCTATAACCACATAATCTGCATCCTTATAGGCGTATTCTGCATCCAAAGTTGCTTCTAGGTTCAAATCTTTTTCTTTCAAATATTTTTCTATATATTCATCTTGGATTGGGGAGATTCTTTGGTTAACCTTATCTACCTTTTCCTTTATTATATCTACTGCCTTAACTACATGATGTTGGGACAAAAGTGTGGCTATGGACATACCCACATAGCCAGTTCCTGCTACTGCAATCTTTATATTTTCTCTCATTTAATTTCCTCACATATAAAACTCTTTGTACCACTCTGCAAATTCCCTAAGCCCAGTCCTCAAATCTGTATCTGGCCTATAAGCAAAGTCTCTTTCCAAATCTTTGGTATCGGCATAGGTTATAGGGACATCGCCCTTTTGCATAGGCACTAATTTTTTGTGGCTTTCAAAATCATAATCTTCTGGCAAAACTTTTGCCCTAACTAGCTCTTCTTGCAAAATTCTAACAAAATCAAGGAGGTTTTCTGGCTTACCTTTTCCTATATTATAAAGAGCATAGGGTGCTATAGGAAGAGAATCCTCCCCGTCCTTTCTTTCTGGAGCTTTTTTTATAACTCTAACCAAGCCTTCAATTATATCATCAATATAGGTAAAATCTCTCTTGCAATTTCCGTAATTGAAAATCTCTATGGTTTCTCCCCTCAAAAGTTTGTTGGTAAAGCCAAAATAAGCCATATCCGGCCTACCCTTAGGACCATAGACTGTAAAAAATCTCAAACCTGTTGATGGTATATTATAAAGTTTGCTATAAGCATGAGCCATAAGCTCATTAGATTTCTTACTTGCAGCATAAAGAGAAACTGGATTGTCTACCTTATCAGCTGTAGAATATGGAACTTTTTTATTTTGTCCATAAACTGAAGATGAGGAAGCATAAACAAAATGGTCCACTCCGCTCTTTCCTTGATCATAAGAATGTCTACAGGCTTCAAGCAAATTATAAAAGCCTATAATATTTGACTCAATGTAAGAATCTGGATTTTCTATAGAATATCTTACCCCTGCTTGGGCAGCCATATTAACTACTATAGAAGGTTGGTACTTTTGGAAAATTTGGTCAATCAAAGCCTTATCAGAAATAGAGCCTTTTATAAAAATAAAATTATCAAAATTCTCAAGCTCTCCAAGCCTTTCTTCTTTAATTCTCACATCATAGTAGTCATTCATATTATCAATGCCTATGATTTTAATATCCCTATAATCAGTCAAAAGCCTTTTTGCAAGGTTATAACCAATAAAACCACAAGAACCTGTAATCAAAACTGTTCTCTTATTTAAAGCTAAACTTGTTTTCATACTCCTCCTAAAATAAATAAAAATATCATATTTAAAAAATCAGCCTACTACAAAAAATAAAGCTTTTCTCTACATTCTTTTATTATACCAATAATAGCAAAACTTTGCATGCTAACTCCACTTATTATAATTTGCCTAGCCTTAACTTATAGAAAACCCTACTTTATTAAAAAAGCTTTAAAACTTAATCCACTGCCTGCCCTTCATGTCCCTATAGGCAACATACCTTCTTTTGCCACTTTTTCCTATATAAGATATCCACCTATAGCCATCTGCCTGGTAGACAGAATCGTAATAGATTACATCATTTTTTTGGTAAAAAGCGACAGGTCTTGCTGATGTGGATGGTTTTTCTCTTACGTAGACCTTGGAGAGGCAAATGCCCCTCCAATTTTCATTTTTTATCTTTATTATAGAAAGCTTCTTTGAAATTTTAGGATTATCTACAGGCCTAAAGTATCTTTCGTAAGGACTTCTTTGGCAAGCTATATAATAATAGATGTAGGAAGCCTCGTTATTTATTGTAACAGTCTTGTTGGTAGCATTACAATGAATTATCTCACCTTTTCTAGTAAAAATCCCTGTATGGCCATTTTTACCGTAAGATTGACCTTGAATACCCCTTATAAAGATATCTCCCCTTGCTACGTCCTTGTAATCATAGATTTCCTCAAAAATCTTGCCCTTTAACCTGTAAAGGTCTTCTGTATTTCCTATATAAGAATTTTTTTCCAAAAAGCCTCCAGCTATTAGGCTATAAAATACAAAAGACGAACAATCAAGTTTATCTGGTCCTAGTCTATCTTTGCCCATAGAATAACCAACCTTATGCCACTTGGATGTGGCATAGGCTAACATTTTTTCTATATCTCCCATTTTCTACTCCTTTATCGTATTTGATAAATCTCTTATTTCCTTGATAAGCTCTCCTATAAGTTCGCTTAGCTTATCTATCTTAGTCTCAGTTCTAAAAATTAGTATTAGGCTTATAACAATTGGAAAACCCAAATCTTGTATCAATTTTCCTATATCCATATATAATAACTTTTTTAATTGACCTGATCATCTTTCAAGTTAAAAGTGATGATTCGTCTTTTCTTGAGAATTTGCAAGTATTAAAAGAAGTTTCCTCCTTTCTTAGTTCTTCTCAGTATCATCGTTATCTTCTTCTGTTGATATATAGATTACTTCAACTTTTCCCATAAAATCACCTCCTACTTATATATAGAAGTAAAATCAATAATGTCCCTAAAATTTTTATAATAGGTAGAGTTCTTGAAAATATGGCATTTAAAAAATTTTTTAAAAAAATTTAGGGACATTTTCCCTATTTTTTCTATCTATAAGTGAAAGGAGAATGATATGAAAATACAAATACAATTTAAAATCAAAGATGACCAATCCGACAAGGAACTAAACCGTTCCAAAACATTTACAGGTATAGACCCACAAGCAACAAATGAAAATCTTGTTAAATTTGCCAAAGCTTATATGGGTCTAACAGATATCAAAAAATACTCTGTAGTAAAAATCACAACAGAAAATATTGACGCTTTAAGTGAAGAATAAAGGGAGGAAAATAGATGAAAACTAGAAAAATAAAAATGCAATTTGCAGATATGAAAGATAGTCCAAAAATGTTAACAGTAGATTATCCAAAAGAAGAAATTGAAACAGATGAAGTAAAAGCTGCTATGGATGAAATAGTAGCTAGCAAGGTCCTTTCAGGCAAAGAAGGTCAAATCCAAAAATCTATTAAAGCCTATGAGGAAATAGTAGATAGAAATGAATATATGATAAATCAAGAATAGCAAATAAGTGCAAAAAAATCACACCCTTGGGGTGTGACTTTTTTGTAGTGAGTACGTACTTACTATCTAGGTATCTAAAGAGTGCACTCTTTATTTGATACTAGACTTGTATTAATCTTTCTAGATCCTATTATTTTCTTTTAGAAGAAACGTAAGCTGCTGATGCTGCTGCAAGTACTGCGCCAACTCCTGCAACTCCTGCTACACCAGTTTTAACGTTTTTAGCTGGTTTTTTGTCTTCTTGTTTAGAAACTACTGGTTTATTTTTATTTTGGTCTGCTGATTCTGTTTTAGCTGGTTTTTCTTCTTCTTTTTTCTCTTCAGCTTCTTTTTCGTTTTGTTCTTTATTATCTGCTTCTACTTGACTCATAGCATCATCAAGTTTCTTTTCAGATTCTTTTAAAGAATTAAGAACATCTTCTGCTTCAGATTTTTCTTCTTCTGCAGCGTAAGATACTGTGAATAAAGAAGCAGTTTTTGGACCATTTAAATATTTTTCTGCTTTTTCGATTGCAGCTTTAGCAACTTTTACAGCTTCATCAATTACTTTTTTGTATTTTTTGTATGATTCTGGCATGTATTCTTTAATTGCTTCAACAGCTGAAAGTTTCTTTTTGTTTGTAGCTAATAATTTTTCAATTTCAGCTCTAACGTCAGCTTTATCAGCTGGTTTTTCTTCTTCTTTTGGAAGAACAACATTGTTTGTTTCTTTCATTAATTCCATAAGAGCTTTATCAGCACCTTTAGCTTTAAAGTCGTCTTTAAGAGCCTCTTCTTTAGCTGTTAAGTGCTCTAAAGCTTTTGCTAAAGTATCTTCTACAGATTTTTTCTCATCAAAGTTATAATAAGAATATTTTTTTACTGTAAGATTATCTTCTTTTTCTTTTTGAGTTTTTTGAGCATCTGCTAATTCTTTATCAGCTGCTTCCTTTGCTTTTTGAGCGTCATTTACAACTTTCTCTTGAGCTGCAATTTTTGAATCAAGTGCTGCTTTTTTATTTGGATCTGTCTCTTCTAAGCCTATCAATTCATCTAATACTGCTGTTGCATCTTTTAATGTTTTTTCTGCAGATAGCACTTTTAAAGCAACTTCATTAGCAGCTTTTTTAGCAGCCTCTACTTCATCTTCTAAGCCTTTTTTAACTTTTTCAACTCTAGCTTTTTCATTGTAAGCTTTTAACCAAGCTTGACCAGCATTTGTATATTCTTCTTTAAATAGTGCACTTGTTGAATCAGCTGCATAAGAGTTAGCAGCTGGAACAACTACTCCAAGTCCCATAGCTAATGCTAAAGCACCAGCTAAAACTTTTTTATTTAATTTCATAATATATATCCTCCGTGTAAATTCGTGAATCATGTACTCGCTTACTACACTTATAGTTTACTACCTTTCCTACAATATTTCAACACAATTGGCAAAAAAAATATATACCTAAAATGAAACCCTTATTTTCTTAACTTTTACAGTTTATTTTTTTACAATAAGCTCGCTTTAATTAGCTAATTTAACGCTTTATTGTTTATTATGTCTATTTACTTTATGAAAAGTATAAAGAATTACTCCTCACATGTAAATATATTTAAAATTTTACTGTATTTTGTTTAAATGACTCTTTGTCCTAGCAATGATTATTATAAGTAATATATAAGATCTATGGAATTTAGTAGAGCTTGTAGCCCTTATCTTGGAGGATTTTGGCTTTTAATCCTATGCCATCTCCTATTATAAAGTTTTTTAGGTTTTGATATTTTAATCTATACATCAAATAATTTGCCAAAACTAAGTTGGTATTTAGGGCTTCTTGACTTACAAGGGTTCTTATTCTCTCGTCTGTTACTAGAACTACATCATTGTCTTCGATTTCTTTTACAAAGTTACAGTTGATAAAGCCTCTTCTTAATTCTGGAAATTCTGATACATTTATTGTTACTGGGAAGAATACATGGTTTTGATCTATGACCCAAGGCATGTTTCTTTTTATTTTGATTATTGATTTAACCGTTCTTTTCATGGTTTTTTTGGAAATATTGTTTGCATCACAGAGATTTTTTAATACATTTTCACAACTTCTCCTATCTGTTACTATCTTGTCTTCATAATATATTTGGGAGCAAATTCCTTTGCCCTTTATAAAAATTGGCAATACTGCTATTATTGTTTTCATTCTATACTCCTTTCTGTTCTTTAGATAAAATGGCGGGGATTATTAAACTTTTATCTCTTCTTGTACATTAAAAGTATCACGGTTTATTTTTTAAGTCAATAATTGACTTTATGATTTTTTTATGGGACTTATAATGACTTGGGGGATATTTGTCAGCTGTATGAACTTTTGGTTTTTTGGATTAATTTTGGTTTTATCTTTTTGGTAATTGTGATTTTAGGTGATTACTTCGTACTCGGGGAGACAGCCTTAGGGGGTTCCGTATTCCCCCTCACGGCTTTCGTCCCCGATCCCCTCTTTTCCCTACACCCCACAAACGGCTCCTTTAGCGGAGAGCAAATAATGTCGGAAAGCTCGCTTTCCCTCTTTTCTCTATAAAGTTTATTGATAGTTTTAATTTATGACGATGATTGATCTTTTATTTTGTTGTTGGTGTCATATGACTTGGGGGATATTTGTAAGCTATGATGAATTCTAGATTTATTATCCAATTTTTTTATTTCTATATTTTTATATAGCCACTTTTGTACATTTTTATTTTAGCATTTACTATAGATTTTGGTTTTATCTTTTAGGTAATTGTGATTTTAGGTGCTTACTTCGTAATCGGGGAGAACACCTTAGGGGGTTTTTGAATTCCCCCTCACAGCTTTCGTCCCGACCCCCTCTTTTCCCTACACCCCACAAACGGCTCCTTGGGCGGAGGGCAAAGATTGTCATTTATTATATAGAGTGTATTAATGGTTAGAAATATGTCGTTTATTGTCTTTGTGGGTTTGATGTGGGGTATATTTCATTTGGGGATGTATATTTCAATATAAAAATGTACATTTATGGCTAAATAAGAATGTACAATTTAATCCTTATTAACAATATCCTTTAGCCTATATGAATCACCTACAATCTGTATAATTGAACTATGATGTAAGAGTCTATCAAGTATTGCATTTGCTATTCTTGCATCATAAAATATCCTTTCCCAGTCTGAGAAGTTTATATTTGTCGAAACAATGGTTGATTTTTTCTCATATCTTCTGTCTATTATACTAATCACTAAATAAATATTCCAACCATAAGTTAAATATGATATAATAAAGATATGAATAATATAAATAAAAAAATATGGTATAATTAAGTATAATATTTGTTGGAGAGGAGGGATACTTTGAACTTAAAAGACTATCTTGGAGAAACAAATCTGTATGATAAAAAAGAAAAATTAGAAAGGAACAAACCAAAGTCTTGGTTAAAATCCGTATCAGCCTTTGCCAATGGTCAAGGTGGGAAATTAATATTTGGAGTTAATGAAGATAATACAATCCTTGGACTTAGTGACTATCAAGAAGTTTCTGAAAATATTTCTGAAATCATAAAAACTAAAATGGATCCAAATCCAGAAATTGATATGGAAATAAAGGTAAGTGATGGAAAAGTTGTATTGATTTTAAGTGTATTTGCTAGAAAAAACACTCCATACTTTGTTGTAGATGGTGGAACGAGAACAGCCTACAAAAGGATAGGAAATCAGAGTGTCCCTGCAAATAGAATAGACTTATTTAATCTATCACTAAAAGGAGAACATATTAGTTACGATTCTCTTCAGTCAAAGAAAAGAATAGAAGATGTAAGATTTAAAGAGCTTAGCATAGAATATAAAAATAGGACTGAAAAAGAATTTGAAGAAAAAGATTTAAAATCTTTTGGACTTGTAAATGATGAGGGTAATCTAACAATAGCAGGAGCACTTTTTGCAGACGACTATCAAGTTTATCAGTCAAGAGTATTTTGTACTAGATGGAATGGACTTACAAAGGCAAATGGCAGGATAGATGCCTTAGATGATGCTGAATTTGAAGGTAATATTATTTACCTTTTAAAAGCAAGTTTGGACTTTGTAAAAAGAAATACCAAAAAGATGTGGAAGAAGGGTCCAGTCTATAGGATAGAATACCCAGAATATCCTGAAAGAGCAGTCCAAGAATCTCTAGTCAATGCATTAATCCACAGAGATTACTCAGTAATTGGTAGTGAAGTCCATGTAGATATCTATGACGATAGGTTAGAAATATATTCTCCTGGAGGTATGTATGATGGAACTTTCATCCAAAATCTAAATCCGTTAAATGTAGCATCAATAAGAAGAAATCCAATCATAGCTGATGTATTTGCCAGAATGGATTTAATGGAAAGACGTGGATCAGGGCTTAGAAAAATCATAGAAGCTTATGAAGCAGAAGAAAATTATAAAGAAGAATTAAAACCAGAGTTTAAGTCAACAGAATCTTCATTTACTACAATTCTTAAGAATTTAAATTATGACACCCAAAATGTCACTCAAAATGATGGGCAAAATGAGGGTAAAAATGAAGGTCAAAATGGCGGTAAAAAGTTAAAACCAAAAGATAGACGAAATAAGATAGTAAAACTTATGAAAGAAAATTCAAATATAACAACAATTGAATTATCTCATATATTATTGGTATCTGTAAGCACGATTGAAAGAGATTTAAAAGTTCTCACAGATGAAAAAACAATCGAGTATATAGGCAGTGCTAAAGATGGATACTGGAAAGTAAACAAATAAAGTTAAAAAGAAAGTAGAATTCTCCTGAAAATAATACGATATTCAGGAGAAATAC
>JAQYEZ010000085.1 GCA_028723425.1 Peptoniphilaceae bacterium
AATCTAAGATAACTCATAATTTTGATTTTATTTTGCCTAAATCCAAGAAAAATTCAGAAAGATTAATAAAATTAATGAATCGTCCGGATAAAGGAGATATTTTCAAACAAATTATGTTCTCATGGTCTGACAGTAAAGCTGCCAGAAGAAATGATTCACATTTAATAGTAATTCTTAATGATTCTAATAAAGTATCTGAAAAAGTTATTAATGGTTTTAATAGCTATAGGGATACAAATGTCATACCAATAAACTGGTCTGATAGAGAGAAAAATATTGAATTACTAGCTTAACCTATTGTAAATTGTACTTGTGGGATATTCTTTATATTACAAAAGTCTGAAAAGGCTAAAAAGTAATCATAAAGTCTATCCTCTTTTTTTATATCGATTTTAAATTCATTAACATCAAAATTTGGGTTTATTTTATTTAGTATAGAGTCATCTAATTCAAAAGCAAAACCATCTCCATAATCATCTGAATATATATGTATATGGTTGCCACTTATTCTTGTTCCGTCAGGATTAATGTGAGGCTTATTATCTATATCTAACCTTAATAATTGTTGATGAACCTCATATCTTTCTTGATAAGTACATCTTGTTATATTTGCTCTTTTTCTATTTATATCTATTATGTACTCATTATTGTCATCATCATCTTTTAATGGGAAATTAAAAGATTTGCTTATATATTTTTTATTCTTTTTTATTAAATCAATAAATTCACTATTAATATCAAAATGTTCATTGTTCATTTTTTCTTCATTCCTTTTTTGTTTTTTTATATAAAATCTCCTTGGAGATTGTATATTATTTTTCTAGTAAGTCTTTATAATTTTCTGTAAATCCAAATTTGGATAAATCTACATTTGGGTAATTGTTTATTATTTCATACAGCTTATCAAGTTCATCTGATTTATTTAAAGATTTAGGTAACATTTTAAACATGATATAGATATAAGAAAATAGTGTATTATTTTTAACATCTGGATTATGTTTTAAAAAACTTCTACCTAATTTTACGGATGGTTTAAATTCTATATTATAAAGTCTAGCTCCATGAGCACAATAGTTTCTTAATACAGATAAACAGTGTAGCCAGTTAGGTAATAATTTGTAATTGATTTTCAGTTTATTAGCAATTAATTTTTGTTCATTATAATACATAGAACTATAATATTTAGATAAGGTACTAAATGACATAAATTCAACTAATACCCATAAGGGCATTTTTGAGGAATACTTTTCTTTATGATGTTTTATTACTAAGCTATCTTTATTGTAATTTTTGGTTCTTTCTAAAGAATCTAGGGCATCATAGAATCCTTTTTTATAGTAATAATTATTTTTGTCATAATGCTGATCATGGGGTGGATATATACATTTGCTCATTGAATATTCATAAGCAATTATTGTTCTTAAATTTAATTCTATTTTTATTAAAATATTGAATAAGAAATTTTTCAATTCATTATCCATTTTATATGTCGAATAAAGCTTATCAAAATCTACTTTTTGTTTCAAATCACTATCATTTTTACTTTTTCTAATACCTATTAAATATCCGGTTAGTCTATAGTAATTAACCTCATTTAGAATTTCTTCAGCTAAGCAATAATCATTAATATTTACTCCATGGTTAAATAGTTGTAATGTCTGTTTTTTAAAATTTAAAGGTTTTTTTAGCATCTTTTTCTCCAAAATAAAAAAGGCTGGGATATACCCAGCCTTGGTCCTCAGAAAGCTTTCGCCCCGAGCAACTCTGTTGAGTACATTATATTAGTTATTTCAATTTTAGTCAAGGAATTTTTTATTATCCTTATCCCTCCACCACATACTCAATAACTTCCTCATTTACATTATTCTTGTTTTAACTTTTCATACACCTTATATGTATATATACAATCTGATAAAGATCTATGTTCTTGACTTTGTCCTAGCTCAAAATAATCTATTAATGTTATTAGTTTATGGTTAGGTAAAAATCCTAACTTTTTTCTTGCTATTAACATGGTATCTGCTATACTGTGATTTATATTTTCATTTAAATATGAGTTTATAAATCTTAAATCAAAACTTAAATTATGACCAATTAAAGGTTGATTTCCTATGAAATCAAGAAATTCTGGCAGAACTTGGTCAATTGTTGGAGCATCTACAACCATATCATCTGTTATTCCATGAATTTTGATGGAACTTTTTGGTATCATTATTCCTGGATTTACTAATGATGTATAGTTGTCTATAATTTTGCCTTTTTTAATTTTTAAAGCACTTATTTCTATAATATGATCTCTTTGTGCTGATAAACCTGTTGTTTCAGTATCTATTACTATGTAATTTTTTAAATCCTTATTTATATAATTATATTTATTTTTTCTATCTTTTAGATTTCTTTTATATATTGAAATTTGTTTTGGAGATTGTTTGTTTTCTTTTTTGATATTTTCTTTTTTATTAATTAATATTTTAGGTATTTCTATATTAGTTTTTGAATCTTCTGCATTAGTTTTTTTCTTACTTTCTTTTAGTTTATTTCTAATAAATAGCACTATAAATACAGGTATAGATATTAGATATATCAAGAGTAATGCTGCAGCTACATCTACGCTTATAAAACCTATTAATATTGGTATTATAAATCCTAAAATTAAATATAGAATTACATGTTTTATTTTTATATTTTTCATCTTTATTTCTCCATTATTCTTTGAATTATTCATTTACTACCGTTAACATACATTCCAACCATTTCTCCAAGTATTCTAATATTAGTTGATTCATCTAAATTAATTATTATAGGAGAATAGGATTTATTTTCTGGTTGAAGGATTATTTGATTTTCTTTTTTGTAGAATCTTTTTAGGGTGGTTGTATCGTCAACAAAAACTGCAGCTATTGTTCCGTTTTCTACTTGTGGAGTTTGCTTGAAAAAAACTAAATCTCCTTCGTGGATTCCTGCGTCTATCATTGAATCTCCGTCAGCGTATAGGCAGAAGTCGGAGTTTATTATATCTGGGTCTGCAGGGAAATATCCCTCATAGTTTTCTACTGACATTACTGGACTACCACATTGGATATGACCTAATATGGGGATTTTTATTATTTTTTTTACTGGTATTACTCCTGGTATATTTGATAGGTTACTTTTATCTTCTATAAGGTCTGATTTTTCTATGTTGAAATAATTAGAAATCTGCTCAATAATACCCATTCGAGGAACACTTTTCTTCAATAACCATTTACCTACTGTACTTTCTGAAACATTAAGTATAGTAGCTAATTCTTTATTATTTATATTTTTTTCTTCCATATATTTTGTAAGATTTTTGCTGATATTATTTTTTATTTCATAGTCGTTCATAATATCCTCACTTTCTAAATCAATAATAGCATAAAAATCTATAATAAGCAACCAATTGATTAAAAAAGTAGAAAAAAAATCTATTTAAGCTTGACAATAGAATTAAATTCTAGTAATATAGAATTATCAGAAAGAGAGGTGGTAGTAATTGAGTACAAAAATAAGTTTAAAGGCAGCAAGGGTTAACGCTGATTTAACATTAGATGAGGCTTCTAAATTATTGGAAATCAACAGGAATACACTAATGAAATGGGAAAAAGAACCTTGGATTATTAGTGCATTATACATGGATAAAATTTCTAAAATTTATAATTTATCTATAAATGATATTAATTTTTTGCCTAATAAATAGAATTAAATTCTATTGAATAATCAAATATGATTTCTAAAACTGCAATAAATAAAGTTATGGAGATTTCTTTTGGTGGAGAAAAAGAAAGGAGGGGGAATGGAATGTATTTTGATAAGTTTGATTATCTCTTTAATCATAAGCTCATTTTCAGCATATCTAGTGGTTAAAAATAATTTAAAACTTTTAAAAAAGCTAGATAGGGATAGTAAAGAATTTCTTAATGATATTAAAGATTTAACTATAGATGTAGTTAGAAATTATCTTAAAGACAGAGAAAGGAGAGTTAATGGGAAAATGTGAAAAAAATCGAAAAAAATCCTCGACTGAAGTAAATGAAGAAATCATAAGTTCTACAGTCGAGAATAATTTTCACAAATCTTATATTAAAATCACTACTAATCAAATAAGACTTGATATCTACCGTTTGAATCCTTTTGCAAAGGGTAATTAGTTCTCAATTCAATATTATCTGCTTGTTGGATTGTTAAAAATTCAAATCCATTAGGATAAATAGAATGACTTATTATACAATCTGCTGTTTGCAATAAGACTGTATTATTGATTTCTGAAAAACTTTTTGCAAAATATATGAGGATTAGAAAGGAGTTTTTATGGCTAGTAGAAAGTTTATTACTACTATTGAGGTGGCTTCGAAGGAATTAGAGTGGGAAAAGCAGGCTTTGATGGCTGCGGCTAGACAAAATAAGCTTACTTTTGCTACTGGTGTTTATAATCCAGATAAAGATTCTTGGAGATATTATGTTGATGTTAATACGCTTAATAAGTGTGTTAAGGGGGAAAAGGAGCTTTTTAGAGCTTGATTATTTGAGGAGGATATTATGGAGAATAAAAAAAATAGAAGGATTAGAAAAAGAAGTGAAGTTTTTGAAATGTTAGATGGAAGAAAGCTTGATGATGCTTGTATAAGATTTACTGCTAAGCCGGAAAAGGAAAGAATGAGGGATAAGGTTTTGGGTGTTTCTATTGTGGCTATGTTAATGCTTTTGGCAATTGGTGGGCCAAATGAAACTATTAAGACTTCGGGTGTTGTTATGATGTTTCTAGCGTCTTTGATGGCATTTTTGGCATAAAAATAAGCCGACGGCAATCGGCTTTTTAGAAATATATTTATAGGGTTATTATACTTCGTTTTTAATTTTTTGAAAGGCTGGAGATTTCTATATGCTAAGGAAATTTCTTGGTCTTTCTTAAAATGTATATTTATGATTTTATTTAAGGATTTGGAGAATATTTATGAAGATAGAAAATCAAGTTATGTTTATGAGAAATTTGATTAATGTTTGTGATGAGGATGTTATTTCTCTTGGTGAGTATTTTAATGGGGTTGGTTCTGGTATTAATCCTAGAAAGAATGGTTGTAATGAAGATTGTTTTGATATGCACTTTTTAGTTTTATGTGAGCTTAAAAGAAGGGGGATTTATGATGGAGATTTGGAAAGATTTATTGGATAGAGGTTGGAGATTTAATGCTGATGTTATTAGTAGTTTTGATGTGCCTAGGTATGAGTTTAATCGTTTTAGGATGAGAATTAGAGATTCTTATCCTAAGTTTTATAGGGACAATGTTTTTAAGCGTGAGGATAGGAGACTTCTACTTTCTCCAAAGATGGTGGAGATCATGAAAGATATTTATGATTCTCATAGGTGGAAAAATGAGAGGGTATGTGATGATGATTTTGCCAAGGCTTTGAGTAAGTTTGATGAGGGCAATGATAAGAGTTTTAAAGAGGAATCTTTTTATAAGATTGATTTTAATGGTGAGGATTTTGAGACTATTCGTGGAATGGTTGATGAGAAAATTTCCCATTTAGATGGTGAGATTAGGGTTTTAAATGATTATAAGGCCAATTTATTGGAGTTTAGGGACAAGGTTGTTTATTTAAGTGAGAATTAGACCAGCTATCAAATGTCAATAGATAATTTTTAGGTTTATCGCATTTGGATACCAGATGTAAAAAAAGAGGAAGCCATCTGCTCCCTCAACATCTGTATATCACAAGTAGACGCTCGGGTTGCTCCTCAGCATAGC